>CAYTWE010000001.1:0-1352 GCA_964440985.1 uncultured Lentisphaeraceae bacterium
ACGCGCAGACCATCTCGGCGCGGTTGAAGGTCGGAATGATGACGGAAATGCGCGGCGCATCCCCCGAACAATCCGCTGCGCTCACACGCTCTCCTCCATGTCGGCCGTGGCGCGGACGCGCCTGGAATTCGCGCCGCCGCACAATATCTTCTTCGCTCTCGCCATCATGCCGCTATCCAACCATATTTCCGCGTGCCGCTTCAACCGACAGACGTCGCAAGGCCTCTGCCGCGAGCGCCATGCTGAACGTTCAGACGAGCGAAGAAGAACATCCGTGTACCCGCATCCGTGACGAGACGATGAAAATACGCCGTCTTGTCAACGTAGATGCACCCCGACCGCCGCAGGTCGGGGAAGTCACTCGTCGTTGTCGCTATCGGTCTCATGGACAGAATTATACCATATGCACGGAGGGATTTTCGATACTCAGATTTGGGCGAGGGAGGATTTTCTCACGCAGAGGCGCAGAGTTTTTAAGCGGAAACTACCCTGCGTGAAGCACAGACAAAATTGAAAATCAGTTGGTAGTGGGTAGATGGTAGTGGATAGTTCGTAGTGAGACAAAACAACCATAAAATCGCCCCGTTTGCTAACTGTTCTTTTTAATGCTAAAATAATATTTTTTTTTTACCTTGTGCTACAAGCATTTGGTATAATGCCGCGCAGGGAGAATGAAGATGAAAACTATGAAATTCGGTTTTGCATTTGCCTTTTCAGCACTGTGCTACATCTCGGCATCAGCTATCGCCGCCTTTGCGGAAAATCCAACCTACCGCTGGACGGGCGGCGCTGGGCCGCTCACGTCCGGCGACTTCGCCGGCTATCACTCATGGAGCGACCAGAACAACTGGGATGAGAACGGCGTACCATCGACCGGAAGCGCCGGAACGACACAGTGCAACTTACTTGACTTCTCGGCCGCAACGGCGAACACGAAGATCGTCGTGGACAATGCAACCGAAATGCACCTCGGCGGCATGACGTTCGCTGCAGACCAGGGAACGTTGAAAATCGTGCCGAAATCGTCCAACACCAGCCATATCAGTACGATGTCGTCCGGCACAATCACCGTCCCGGCTGGCACACGCGTCGAGTTCGCTCTTGCCTGCAAGGCGAACAACAACAATCCAAACGCCACGATTGACGTCGGCGGCGCGGGGACGTTCGCGTTCACCGCCGCAGGCGCACTTTCCGCAAATCGCTGGAACATCAATGTGCAGGATTCGGCGACGCTCGAACTCAATGCGCCGTCCGCGGACTTCAACACCCTCCGCATCGAACTGGCGCAGAACGCACACCTGTCCATTGGCTGCGACACGGCGATCGGCGCACTCCGCTTTGCGGATAATGCC
>CAYTWE010000001.1:1452-87967 GCA_964440985.1 uncultured Lentisphaeraceae bacterium
GACGGCGCATTCGTCGATCTTGCCGATACGAAATCGACGGCGACTTTCGCCTATGGCGTCACAGGCAGCAACGACAGCGCAACGCCCGACACAGGCGCGACGGCGTCCGAAATCTGCGAGGGGCGGCGTGGGTCGAACGGCGTAAAGCTCTCTACGGGAAGCCGCGCCGCCGTAACCGTTGCGACCAGCGGAAGCATCGGGAATGCGATCAGCACCGGAACCGGACCATTCACCATGACCGTGTGGATGAAACTGGACGAGGCGGGCTGCCGGTCAACGACATACAACTACGGCACACACGCCATCTTCTATCTTGGTTCAGGCGAAAACAGCGCACTCACCTCGTTCAAGGTCTACGTCAGCGGCGGCACAAATCTCAACTTCTCCGCCGGCGGCTACAAGGCGGGGGACGCCAGCATCAACTATCCGTCGCAGGGGTTCACCGTTCCCCTGACGGCGGAACGGCTTTTCGATGGTGGCTGGCATATGCTCACCGTCACTTATTCCGGTGAAGAAACGCATACGATCGCGGGGTATTACGATGGGCAGAAACTTGGCGAACTCACGCTTTCCGGCGACGACCGCGTGAACATTGCCAGCGGACGCTGCCACCTCGGATGGGGCGGCATGGGATCCATCGCGGGAATGTTCGACGACTGGAGCCTGAACACGCGGTGCAAAACCGCCGAGGAGATCGCGTCGGAATTCAACGGCGAGGTGGCGTCGGGCGCAGATGCGTTCGCCGCACTTCCCACGCCTGTCGCGCACTGGGCATTCGACGACGCCGACAATCCCGGCAAGGACAGCTCCGGAAACGGCTATCACCTTACCGCCGATGAAAGCATCCGAACGGCAACGCCAATCGTCTCCGTCGAGGGCGCACACGGCAAGGCACTTGCGGCGTCCAACGCCTACAGATGGGCGGGGACGGATTGGCCGGAAAAGATTCCGTCCGGCAACGCGGCCTGGACGCTGTCTGTCCGCTGTGCACTTTCCGAACTGAAGGAAGGCGGCGCTTACGCGCATCCGTGCGCATTCTACTTCGGGCAAGTACGCGCCGGCGATTCGTCTGACTACTCGGAGAACGCCAACCGCTTTCTGTTCGTTCAATACGACAACACAAACTACCGCGCCAACAGGATCGCACTCCATTACAACGCGCCCAAATACAGGGTGCCGAATCTGACGCTACAGGACGAGACGTACCAGCCCCGCTTCACCCCCGCAAACTGGGTTCACCTGGTGGTTGTCCACACGCCGGGAACCGGATTCGCGATCTACCGCGACGGCGTTTTGGTGAAGTCCGCCGCCAACGCCGGATTCAACCTCACGCCGTCTGAACTCTTCGTCGGGCTGCGTCCGCTCATCGGTGACGATTCGTTGGGGCAACCGTACTTTCCGGGATTCATCGATGATGTCGCAATCTGGGACACGACGCTCTCGGCAGACCAGGTTCGCGCCTACACGGCCGGGCTTGCGGCAGGGAACGTTGGTTCGCCGCTTTCGGCGGATGCGGACGTGACGGTGGAGGCCGATGCGACACTTGATGTCGAGGGTACACGCCTCGCGGCGAAGAGCCTGAACGGCGGCGGCGACGTGAACATCTCCGAAAACGCATCCCTCGCCATTGACGGCGGGAATATCACCGGCAAACTGTCCGGGCTTGGACAGCTCACGCTTGCCGGAAAGCTTTCCGTGGCAGATGCGTCCGCATACCATGGCGCGGTGATTCTTGGAAACGGCGGATCGTTTGTTGCGGACAGCCTGACCGCGCCGATGTCCATTCCAGAAGGATACTGCGCCACAATCGGCGCAGACGGCACTGGACTTCCGCTCGCGCAGACGGGCGGCACCGTGACGGTTCCGTCCACCGCATCGCTGACGTTCGCCGAAATTCCGGAAACGAACTCGCAGTACATCGTCGTCAAGGCACAGTCGCTCAAACTGCCTGAATCGTTCGACGGTTGGGAGATCTCGCTTCCGCGTCCTGGACGGGCAATGCTCAAGGCTTCCGACGATGCGCTAACTCTGAGCGTCAAGCCATATCGCGGCACTGTGGTTTCGTTCAGGTAGTCCGACGGCGAAGACCGGAATGCGCGGCCGCACCCTTCCGCACGTTCCGCGCCTCGGTGTATAATGTTTTCCAACCGCATTCTCAACAATGTCAACAAGATAGAACCAAAATGAAAAGACGAGAATTCATCAGCACGGCCACAGCCGGCGCCGCAATGGCGTTCGGCGACTGGCAAAGGCTTTTCGCCGCCGGAACGGACAACCCGCTTGTCGGAAAGGCATGGCCCGGCTGGAAAGCCGGCGAGTTCCAGACGCACTTCATCTACACGGGTCGTGCGGAGTCGATCTTCATGATATTTCCGGACGGCACGACGATGCTGATCGACTGCGGCGACTATGACGTCCCGAACAGGCTTGTCCGGCAGACGCCCGTCTTGCCGAACCGCGCAAAAGGTTCAGGCGAATGGATCGCCCGCTACGTTCAGCGGGCAAACCCGTTCGGGCGAAAGGTCGACTACTGGATGCTCTCCCACTGGCATGCCGACCACGCCGGATGCGAGACGTCGTATTCCCGCCGCGAGGAGCGTGACGGCGACGACTGGTTCGTTTCGGGATTGGCCGAGGCGAGCGATCATCTTGAGTTCGGCAAGGGATTCGACCGGTGCTGGCCCGACACAAACGACCCGTACCCGAACAGGAATCTCGACTGCCGCGAATTCTCGCACATCGTGCGCACGTACAAATATCTTGAGAAGCATCGCGGACTGAAGATCGAGAAGTTCCGCGTCGGCGAGAAGAATCAGGTGGCAATGCTCAAGAACCCTTCCGCCTATCCGACGTTCAATGTGCTCAACATCTGCGGAAACGGGAAGATCCTCTGCCGCGATGGTTCTGTGAAAGACCTCTACAAGAATGTGTTTGTGCCGGGATTCGATTCGGGGTGGCGCGTCGAAAACGGCATGAGCTGCGGCATGATTCTCTCCTACGGAAAATTCCGGCTCTACACGGCAGGAGACTTCCAGGACTTCTGGCACGACGTCGACGGATCGAAGTTCGAGATCGAAGATGCACTTGGCGCAGAGCTTGATGCCGTTGACGTCGCAAAGACCAACCACCACGGCTCACACTCCATGACGGAGGATCTCGTGAAGGCGCTTAAGGCGCGTGTGTGGGTAACATGCGTGTTTGCGCTGCACAACAACGACGCCGGAACGCTGAAGCGTCTTTCCGACCGCAGCCTGTACAAGGGCGACCGCGCAATCTGTCCGACCTGCTACCCGGCAAGGCGGCAGAAGGGCGACGGCGCGGCGGCGTGGACGAAGGACATTGTTTCGTCGTCGTACGAACCCGGGCACATCGTCGTGAACGTCGCGCCCGGCGGAGACGACTACACGGTTTCGTATCTTGACGCCAAGGACGAATCGATGACCGTGCGGAGCGTAATGACGTTCAAGTCAAAAGGCACTGAAGGCTGAATCCCCGTTCGGCATGAAAGAGAACAAGACAGGAACATGAAACAGGACTGGAACATTATGACGAAGATGACAGGGATGACGAAAAGGCTCGCCTTGCTCGCAGCGTGCACCGTCTGCCTCGGCTATGCGCTCCATGCGGAGTCTGATCCCGACGGACTTGTGGCGGCCTATGACTTCAGGGACGCGCAGGACGGCTTTGTGCGCGACTACGGCCCGAACGCAAACCCTGGAATCCTGCACAGCTTCTCCGGCAATGTGCGGGATGCGCTGACGCGGGACGCCAACGGCAAACTCGTCTTCAAGGGCGACGGAAACGGCAACTATGTTACCATTCCGGATCATGCCGCACTCCGGGACAGCGGCGCCTTCACCGTCGAGATGGTGTGCACCATCAACGAACTTCCGACGGACGGCGCCAACGCCCTGTTCGCGTTCGAGTCGACGCGCGCCCGCCTGTGGATCAGTCCGGACGGAACACTCTCGATGGACAGCACACCAGATTCCACGCCGAACTATTTCTCGTCCCCAAAAGTGAAGTTCGAGACCGGACGGCGACTGCGCGTCTTCGCTTTCATCAGCGGCGAGGAGATGGGTGTTGCGGTAAACGGCGATCTGCGCATCTCGAAAAACTACCGTGGAAGCCTACGGAGGTCGCACGGCGACATCAGCGTCGGCGGGCATCCGTTCAGGAGCAACCGCTACATGAACGGCACCATCGAGAAGATTGCGTTCTACAACAGGAGATTGACCGATGCGGAGATGAAATGCGAAGTCGCGCCGCGCTTCCGTCCCTCGGCGACGGCCAAGACGGCGGTATTCGAGCCAGGCGAAGCCGTCGCATTTGCATCAATGGACGGTGTGTCCGAACCGGCGAAGCCCATCATCGACGGAGACGCTTATTCATGGGACGCGCCGAACGGAAAAGTCGTCCGGAAGATCGAGCGGAAGTCGCTTGAAAGCCGAAAAGCCCTGCTTGAGCGGCTAACCGCCCAGGGCCGGTTCCCCACGATCTATACGGACAAGCTCAAAGTCTATCTCGACAATCGCCTCCTTTCAAGATTCGATGCCCTCCACCGTCAGATGACGCTTCACGAGAGGCAGCTCTTCCGGTACGCGAACCGTCTTCACGCCATGGCCGGACGCGAGTTCGACGAGGCCATGCTGCGCGGGGAGAAAAATGGGTTGCCGCCCATCATGACCGAACTGCCGCCGTTCGGCAAGCCCGCGTTCCGCGAATTCGTATATGAAAAGGCGAAGGAACTCTATGCGCGAAACTTCTGGATCGATCTCCGCTCCGCGCATCCGAGAGTTTCCGATGAAGATCAGCTTGACTTCATCCTCTCGAAGAACGAGAAGGTTTCGACCGGTGGGCCGCTCATCACCAATTCGCTGCTCCACGACTGGATGGAAAAGCATCCCGACCAGCAGGAGACGGGGTACAGCTTCTCTGACGCAACGGCCGCCGGCGGCAAACTGGAGCTGTCCGTCGCCGAACCGTTCGCAAACCTCCACTACGATCCGTACCGCTACTGGCAGGTGCGCGATGAGACAACGAAAACGGACGTCACCCCTCGCGACGGCTGGACGTTCGACGCGACGCGCTACATGGTCACGATCAACAGCACTGTCGCAGGGCATCGCTATGCGGTGTACTACTGCGCCCGCCATGGAACGGGACTGAACATCTGTCTGCAGAACGAAGAGCAGGTAGATCTGTACCTGAACGATTGGCGGAAGTTCTGCGAGCAGTACCGTGGCAAGCTGCTCTTCCACCACATGGACGCCTGCTTCCACTACTTCACGGGCAAGCGCATGAAATGGTGGGAGTTCTGGGGCTATAACGGATGCAACGCAAACCCGGCGGCGCAAAAGGCATTTGAGGAATTTTCCGGAATGAAGTTCCGTCCGGCCATGCTGTTCGCCTCGCTCGACGGCCCGGCCATCAACTACACCCCTACGCCGGAGATTCAGGCCTGGATGAAGTTCAACCAGAAGACCGTCACGGACTTCATGCGGAAAGTCTCGGACATTGCAAAGGCGAACGGGATCATGTACCAGTTCTACTGGGGCGACAAGCACCTCGGAATCGAGCCGGATCTCGATGCGTTCGAGCGCACAGGCATACAGTCGATCGCCCGGCCGCTTCAGGACGCCGTCGACGTGCGGTCGATGACCGAACAGAACGGAAAGGCTCTGACGTCCGGACGACTTGAATGGCTCTTCTCGCACATGGTGAACCGTCCAGACTCGATCTCCAAGATATTCGACAACTGGCAGAGGAACAGACGCGGTGAACTTTTCAGGGTGCGCGATATGCACTACTTCGCGGAGTTCGTGCCGGTGTTCGCCTACGGAGACGCGCCGACGGCCGACCTCTACATGCGCCTCTTCAAGCGCATTAACGAAGAGTTCCTGCTGATGTACAAGTACCTGCACAACGAAAAGGTGTTCACGCACGATCTCAACGTGTACGTCATCAACGAATGGGGGCGGCAGTACCCGTGGCGTCCGTGGCGTGATTCGTTCCTGCGCCATTTCACCGATATGCCCGTCAACATGAAATGGATAAGTCTGCGCGAAATCGCCGAGCATGGCGTTCCGTCCGACGCTTCGCTGTTGCTGAACTACGGCAACGAGGGGAGCGCATGGGCGGGCACGACGGGATGGTCGGATTCGCGCTTGGCGGAGAATATCCGCACGTTCGTGAAATCCGGCGGCGGATTCCTCGGTGTCGGCGCCGCCGCCTGCGTCAACGGGAAGAACCAGCTTGCGGACGTGCTTGGGTTTGAATATGCTGACGGCGGCAACGGACGCTCGCCCGCCGTCATTACTTCGCAGAAGGATGAGTTTCTTGTCAAGTCTGTTCCATCGACCCTCTCAGGCGAACCGTTCCGCTGCAACCGGAACATCCGCCCGCAGGGCGGTTTCAGGCTTCTCGCTTCCGGAGACGGCGCAAATCCGGTACGCCCGCTCATGGGCGACAACCGGTACGGCAACGGACGCGGCGTGTACATCTCATTCCAGAGCAACGAACCAGCGTACGGCGATCTGCTGAAGCGAGCGGTCTTTGCGGCGGCGGGACGTGAGGGCGAACTGATGCGCCTGTATTCGTGCAACCCGGCAGTCCAGCCGTACGCCTATCCGTCTAAAAACGTCATCGTGCTGAACAACGACACCTGCGAAGCGCAGACGACGACGCTGATGCTCGATACGCGGATATTCCCGAAACTCGGCGACACGGTCAAAGTCATCAACCTGATTGACCGGAAGACCGTCGGAACGTATTCGCGCAGGCAGCTCGCGGACGGCGTCGAGTTCTCGCTTGACGGCGCAACGGCGGAGTATTTTGTCATGGAATAGCCTGCCATGGTTCGGCAACACGAAGCGATAGGTCAATGACTATGCGAAAGATTGGCTTCTGCATCCTCTCTGCAATCTCAATGACGTTGGCGGCAAGTCCTGTAGATGATGTCAATGTCTTCATCGGGACTGACGGAACGGGACACACGACGCCAGCGGCGTGGTATCCGTCAGGCTTCGTCCAGCCTGGGCCAGACACCGGCTACGGCGATTGGCGGCACTGCAGCGGGTACTGCATCTCGGACAAGTTGATCTACGGATTCTCGCAGACCCACCTGTCGGGGACGGGATGTCCGGATCTGTGCGACTTCCTCATCCAGCCGTTTGTCGGCGACACGCCTAAGCCTCTGGCAAAGGCGTCGTGGGCCGAGCCGACGCTGCTGTTGCCGGCTCCGAAGGCAGACGGCAGCGAGCAGGCGTCTCCTGGTTTCTATTCCGTAACCTATGCCGACTCCGGAATCCGCACAGAAATCACGGCGGCGGCGCGTGTCGGGGTCTACCGCTTCACGGCGGGCAGGGGCGGATTCAAACTTCTCATCGATCCGCAGTGGAACAACCCACGCGCAAACGGCCCGGTCGTAGTCGCCTCGGATACGTCCGTCGGTGAAGATGCCCGCTCGCTTGCGGCCTATGTCCACAAGAAAGCGTGGCTTGAACGCAAGGTCTGGTTCAAGGCCGCGTTCAGCCGTCCGTTCCGTTATGCGGAGAAATTGCCGAAGGTGGGACACGATGGCGCCGACCGCTGGATTCTCGATTTCGGACTTCGCGAAGGCGAGCAGTTGCTGGTGAAGGTCGCCGTTTCTGCGACTTCCGCCGATGGCGCAGAACGCAATCTTGCAGAACTGCCGGGATGGGATTTCGACGGAACGCGGACCGACTGCCGCCGTGCATGGAACGACCTTCTGTCACGTGTTGAGATCGATGAACCGGACAGCGACAGGCGCACGGTCTTCTACACGGCGCTCTACCACGCCTATCTTCAGCCGACGCGGATCTCCGACGTCGGCGATCCCGACTACTATTCGGCTTTCTCCATCTGGGACACCTTTCGCGCAGTCCATCCGCTCTATACGATTCTCCGTCCGGAGATGTCCGCGCCTTTCGTCGAATCGATGCTCGCGGACTACCGCCGCACCGGTGCGTTGCCCGTCCTTCCGTATTTTGGGTACGATTCGGATGCGATGATCGGAAAGCACGCTGTCTCGATGATCGTCGATGCGTATCTCAAGGGCGTCCAAGGGCCTGATTGGCGGCTCGCCTACGAGGCCGTGACGAACGCGCTCACTGTGACGCACCCATGTGCGGCCAAGGAGGATTGGGATGCGTACAACCGACACGGCTACTATCCGTTAGACATCGTCGGCGGCGAGGGCGTCTCGCGCACGATGGAGATTGCGTTCGACGACTGGTGTGCGGCCGAGTTCGCACGGCGAGTGGGCGATGCCGACGGCGAGCGCTTCTTCCGCAATCGTGCCGGCAACTGGTCAAATGTTCTCGACAGGACGATTGGCCTCGTGCGGGGGCGCAACTCGAAAGGTGTCTGGCGCACGCCGTTTGAGCCGTCCCGCTTCGGAGGAAGCAAGGACTGGATTCCGTACGACTGCACCGAGGGCAACGCCTATCAGTATACGTGGCACGTCTTTCAAGAACCAAACGCCTTGATTGCCGCCCTTGGTGGGGAGCGCGCAGTCGATGCGAAACTGCGGAGCCTATTCTCCATGGAACACGTCCAGGTGGGCGAAGAGCCGGACGACTGCTCCGGGCGCATGGGCGAATACGTCCACGGGAACGAGCCGAGCCACCACATTCCGTACTTCTTTCCGCTTCTCCATGACGGAAACCTCGCCGCCGGGAAGATCCGCGAGATCTGTGACAGATTCTACTCCAATGCGCCGGACGGAATCTGCGGGAACGACGATTGCGGACAGATGAGTGCCTGGTATGTCTTTGCCTGCCTTGGATTCTACCCGTTCAATCCGTGCGGCGGTGAGTTCGTGATCGGTGCACCGCAGATCGCTGGCGCAACCATTCGGCTCGCCAACGACAGGACGTTCAAGGTCGTGGCGAACGGGTTCTCCAAGGCGAACAAGTACGTGAAGTCCGTCACGCTCAACGGAAAACCGATAGATGAGCCGAAGATCACATACGGACAGATCATGAAGGGTGGCGAGCTGCGGTTTGAGATGTGGAATCCCATCAGGCCCACCGGGCCGATGCACGGCGAGCAGGTCTCGACCGTTCCCGACCATCTCAAGGCATTCCTCTCAAAGCCACGCCACGAACGCGAGCGCCTCTTCACCGACGAAGCGTCGCGCCTTTCGCTTGTCGCCGCAGGCCGCCGTCCCAAGCCCATCGTGCTTACGTGGCAATGGAGAGGACGTGCCAACCCGACGTTCTCCGTAAACGTCTATCAGCTCCCCGAGAACCGGCTCGTCTTCTCCGAGGAAGGAGCGGAACAGCGAATGGAGGTGCGCAACCTCATGCACGGGTGCAGATACAGGTGGACGGTCGGCTGCGAAACGTTCGGCGGCAAAGTTCAGGCGGAAGGCGAATTCGCAGTCGCGGCAGACGCGCCACGAATCATCGATCTGCCACGCATCTACAACATGCGCGACATCGGCGGAAAAGTTGGACTTGACGGCAGGCGCGTCCGGCAGGGATTGCTGTATCGCTCTGCGGGCTTCAACGACAACGCCACGGCAGAAGGCGAAGAACCGTCGGCATGGCGGCCGGCCACACCGCGTTTCGACGCGGCCGACGCGGCCGAGATTGTCCGTGCGACGGGACTACGGACGGATCTTGACCTGCGCAACCGCTGGGAAACTCACGGCATGACAAACTCGCCGCTTGGCTGCGTCGTCAAATGGGTGCAGTCCTCGTCACGCGCCTACGGCGAAATGAACAGGGCGGACGCCAAAGAGGCGTTCGCGAAGGTCTTCAGGACGGTGAACGACCCCGACAACCTGCCGCTTGCGTTCCACTGCATCACCGGCGCAGACCGAACGGGCACGGTCGCCTACATTCTCGGCGCGGTTCTCGGGGTGTCAGATGCCGATCTTGTCGCCGACTGGGAGACAACTGCCCTGTACAGCACGTACATGGGATTCACACACGCGAAGATCGATGCACTTCGCAAGCTTCTCGACGGCTATGTAGGCAACACGCTCTCCGACAAGGCCGCCGCCTACATAGCCGGGTGCGGATTCACGGAAGACGACATCGCCAAATTCCGCGAAATGATGCTTGAATGAACTGACGGGCAGCCGTCATGGTTCTCTATGACGGCTGCATGCCGCTCCAAGATCCGTCACTCTCTTCATCAGTTCCTTGTCGGACGTCTTGACGGTAATGCGTGAGACATCCAGCCCAAGTATCTTAGCGGCGTGGACGTAATCCACTATCAGACGGTCTGCCCGCTGCGAACCGACGCCTCCGGTGTATGAAATGCGATAGCGCCCATGCTTCGTGGAACGCTCGTCTGCGCCGTCGAATATCACCCAGGTATCAATTGGGGAATCGCAGCATTCCCCGCTCTCTGCATCAACGGCATCATGCGTGTGCACCGCTCCAAGCCCATGGAGAAACTCGGCCTTGAGATTTGACACAACCTCAGATGACAGCTTTGAGACGTTGCGGTTGTGGAGAATGGCGTTCCATCCATCGATTATGCAAAACGGAGCATTGCCGGGCAGCCGCTCGAAATCATGCAGAGCGGTCAATGCAAGCGCGAAATGTGAGACAAGCGCATCGCGGTCGCTTTCGGCTGATACAAGGCGCGCCTTCGCCTTCGCAAGTTCCGTCTTGAGTTCCCTTACGTGCGCCACCCGCGCATCCTGGATTATGCCAACTGATGTCATGATGCTTTTTTCGCCTATACTGTCTAAAATCGGATCTGAAAATGGACAACGCCGATGCCGTCTACCTGTTTCCGCATACCGCCATAGGAATCGTCCTCACGGATGGGTGCGCCGAAACGGCACCTCTCCACAGTGGAATTTGTTTCATAAACGTCGTCATTATATCAGAAGTGATGACTGTCATGTAGCACATCCAGAACCATCCGCCGTTCCTTTGCAAGCCACCATTACTGTCCAATGCCATCTCACAATATGCAGCGTCAAAACAGACCTGAGACATTCACAGCACAACCGCCGCATTTATATAAATGCGGCGGTTGCCTGCTCTTCTGCTCCACCCCAGAACTTGTGCTTATCTGATCGAGAACACAGACCCGCGAGCGTAGCGTACCTTGATCGACTTGCCGCACTTCCTTGCGTACCAACCGTACGGCATGTCACCGGCGTTTGCGATTTCCGGAAGATCTCCCTCAAGCCCACCGGCAAATGTAGCCACAGTGTATGAACCGACGGCACGATCCGCCTTGTCGAGATTGTCGAACGCAATCGTTGCGCCTGCCGGGAACGCAAACGCCTCCGGATATACAGCAGTTGCAAGAAGATCGAAACGGAATGTCGCGTTGTGCAGCGTAACGCCGGAAGCAACGGTCAGCTTGCCGCCCTTCAGGACAATGTCTGAACCCGACGGGATTGCGCCAGTCACGTTCACAACCAGTTCGCCGTCCTCAATCACCGTTGGGCCGGTGTACGTACTCGCAACATTCAGCGACAGCTTGCCCGCACCAGTCTTGGTGAGACCGCCGGACGGGAATGACGCAAGCGTGACGGCGTCGTTCGTGACAGGCGCGACTTCGGATCCATAGCGTATGACCGCCTTCGCCCATGTGTAGTCACATCCCGGACTTGTCACGGTTATGCCGGTCACCTTCTCGCTATCGGAATCGAACTCCGCCATGGCGCTTGCGCCGGTGCCGTCACCGATGATTTCAACGACAGGAGGGCCTGCGTACTCCATTCCGGTATCGGCCCATGCGACAGATTTTACGCCAAGCCCCGTCGGCGCGGAGAGCGGAACGTCAATCGCGGCGGCGCCCATCTTCTCCCCTATCGGAACGTCAATCGTGGCGCCGCCGGCGTAGACCGTCACGCGATCGATCGCATTCATCCAGTTCGCGCCTTTCGGCACTCCGAAAAGCGAACCGTAATTCTGCATGGAACGGAACGTTCCACCGTTGAAGTTGGCGTACGCCTCCGCCTTCACGCCGTCGTTGTAGACATTACAGGCCTTGGCGATATTCCATGAACCGAACACGCCGCCGTTGAAGTTGAACACAGTGAGGCTGTCGCCATCTTTGCACCGGGCGGAGTTGGCCGGTCGCCAGTTTATGTACTCGCCGTCTGTGACAGTAAAGTACGTGCGCGAATCTGCTCCGTTGCATATCGCGGTGTCGCAGAAGTTCGTTGCCGCACCACCGGCAATCAAGACCTGCGCGACTGTGTTTGCGCTGTATCCCAGAAACCATGCGGCATTGTCCCGAGGAGCATCAGGATTCGGTCCCCTCAGCAGCACACATCCACCTTTCAGCACGAACACGCCCTGACCGTTTGCACCTTGGCCGACGCTGGCGTATCCGGCAACTTCATAAAATCCTCCAGTATGCTCAAAATGGCCGTAGCCGCCAAGCCCGACGGATGACGGACGCGCAACGCTTGGCGCGAAGTCAAACAGATATCCGCCGCGCTTGCGGAGCGATCCGCGTCCCCCGACATATCCGACAACCTGGTGGTTGGTGATTGCGCAATCGCCCTCTATTGTCAACGTTCCAGTTCCGAGACATCCAACCACAATTGAATCGTAGTTGTTGCACCAGTCAGTTGCACCCTCCTTCATCGTGCGAATGATGTTTGAATTCCTGATCGTCATGCGTCCGGCAGACTTGACATTGTTGTATCCGCCGATGATGATGCTGGCGGCTCCGCCAAGATCCACTCTCTGCACATTTTCAATCAACACCTCGCCGACTGATTTGTCATAATCGCCCGAAACAGTGCCGGCTCCAAGCGCAATCCTTTCGCTGCCCGAAAAGACAAGCCGTCCGTTGTAGCATCCGAAGTTTACCGGCTTTGTCCATGATCCGGCAACCGTCAGCGTACCAAGGCCGTCATGTCCAACAGGGAAACTTCCGTCATCTCTCCCAATAACCTCATCGGAAAGCGTCAACGTGAATGTCTGCCCTTCCGCGTATGTGGTATCCACAGCAAGTATGGACGGATTGGAGAAGGTACCCTCGCTATCCCTGATGCAGTTGAGCGTTGCGCCGGAGTTCGCGGCGGCAAGCACATCCTCCTCCGAGAACAGCCCCTCGCCAACAAAAAGCCCGATGCGGCCGTACGTCAGTTCAAGCTTCGACCAGTCAGGCAGAGAGCCGTAATGGAAGAGGCTCAGGCTCGCACCGCTGGCGCCGTTCGCGAGCGTCGGTCCCGTGTACGTGTTGTTCGGATTGGCGAATATTATGTGTCCCTTAGAGTTCGACTTTGACTTTACGTTGTATGGTGCACCATACGCAACGCCGCCCTCGCCGGATATCTGCCCGGATATCGTAATGTACCTGTCCGCCGAGTTATCCCACGGGTGCAGCGCAAGCCAGGTGTTGGCATTCACTATCTCGATCGGCCCGGCCCAGTTTGCGAAGTTCGTGTTGACGCCATTCGCCTGTCCCCGAATACCGTCGGTGAACGACACCTCAGGGCCGAGCTTGTCGGCATTGATGTCGATACGGAGACTGCTGCGCACAGGCGGCGAGCTCTCGCCAAGCAGTATGCGTCCGCCGTTCGACATCTCCACGGCAGGGCCGTTGCCGCCGTTTGCATCCGTAATGCCGGCGCGTATGTTCAGATAACTCCAGAAGTTTACGTTCGTGCAAAACGGCTCGTACACTATCGTACCCGCATTCGTCACAGTCAGCGGATTTTCTATGTTCATGAAGTATGCATCGGTTCCGGATTTTATGAGGCGATGTCCGTTCATGTTCAGCATGCCGCCCTCGCGGACACTTGAAAGACTGATGGTGCCTCCGTTGCTTCCAGTTATGCGCACATCGCCGTCAAGCGTCAGGTTTGGCGTGGCTACAAAATCGGTGACGGAAAGCACTCCGCTGCCGTCCGCTCCACTGCCTGAAAGATGAATTTCGCGGCTTCTCCCGAACTCCGCACGGCCTGTCATATGAAGTGCACCGCCGTTCGTGACGATAAGCATAGAGGCATCCGAACCAAGCTTCTTAACGCCTGATGCCATGACTGTGCCGCCCGCGATTTCGAAATCTCCAGAGAACGTCGAATCCTGATCCTTGGACATCGTCCATGTTCCTGCCCCCTCTTTGCGAAGGCGGCCTTCGCCGACAAGCGTAGACGTGAAAGCGATATCGGTTTCGTTCGTCAATGCAAGCGTCGCCTCTTCGACATTGAGAAGGAGGCTCCCCGCCCAATTCGCCGGCCACCAGAGGCGTGTAGTCCCTCTGCCGACATTAGCGATTGACACAGATGCAGGCACTGAAAGCGACGAGAGAACGGTGAGATCGCTTTCCGAGGAGTTGTCGAACTCAAGCGTGGTCGCACCGGACGCGGCGGCAAGCGTTCCGACGCCGCCAGCCACACCTATCGTCAACGCTTCTGCTCCAGACGAAATGGCCACAGTTCCGGCGGCAAGCGTCTGACCGCTGCCGAGATTCACCGTGGCCGGCGTTGTCGTCTGCTGCGCAAGCGCGGAAACAGCGGCGGAGGACAGTCCATCCGCAAGCGTTATCGGACCATCCGCCTCGCTTCCGGACGACGTTATGCCGACAGTACTGTTCGCAGCATTCGGGATGCGCCCGCCACGCGCAGCGATCGACACGTCCGCAGAGTACGTACGGCGGACGAGAGAGCCGTCTTTATCCAAGACTGCGGGCTCACTGTTGATGGTGACGCCTTTGGGGAGAGAGGACAGCCCTTCCACCTTCAGCTGCGACGTTGCGGGCAAGGTGACGTCAAGCTTCGCCCCATTTGCCACCGAAAGTCCGGCGAGCGTGACAGCAACGCCATCTGCAACCGAAATCGTGTTTTCACTTGACGTTGCGGAGACGGGCGGCAACGTCACCGTCCGCATTGCTGTTCCGCCATGCTCTATCGAAAGCCGCGCACCGCCTTTCAGCGCAATGCCAGATGACGATGCAATCGAACCGGCGGAAGCAATCGCCAACGTGCCGCCCTCGATTGCAGTTGATCCAGTGTATGTGGATGCCGCCGCAATGCGCCAAAGCCCCGTTCCTGTCTTCTTCAGGTTCAAGCGACCGCTGTCAACATTGTCCGCAAGCGTCGTCCCGATTTCCGCCTCATGATCGGTCGAGTTCGCCAGCTCAAGCGTCGCGTCAACGGCAGTCTCGCCGTCAAGCCTCGAGCCGTACGAAGTCACGGACGAATTGAAGACAAGAGTTCCCGTTCCGCCCTGCTCCAGAACGCCATACGGAGTGCCGTCCTTGACAGACGCATTGGAAATTCCGGACACAATGTTCGTGATGCAGAGCGGCTTTGTGCATGTCTCGCCGCCGCCGGTGTAGAGGAGACGTCCTCCATTTGCGAGTTCTACGCCAGCATAGCCAAGCGGACTTTGCTCACCTGCAAGTCCGATTTTCGAGACGCTGAATGTAGGCTTCAGCGCATCTTTGCTGAAGTCCCCGTAGTAGGGCATGATCTTTGCGGAACCGCGCATCGCGTTCCTGTCGCCGAAGATCGTTGTGCCGCTTCCTCCGAAACGCGACCATCCGCCGTAGCACACACCATCGAGCAAAACTGAATCGACGTTGCACTGCACCGACAGCAGCCCAGCCACATTATTCTGCTGATCCACATAAGGGCTGCCGCCGTCAACCCTGCCGCTTGACCTTCTCGCCACATTGCACAGGTACGTGCCGTCACCGGAAAGGAGCAGCGTCCCATCTATTTCAAACGGCCCCATACCGTTATAGCCGGAAAGGACGCCACCTTCCGCAATCTCAATCTCGCTCACAACGCCGCCAAGATTGCGGATCTTGCGGACACCGTTGATGTTCCATCCGTTCGTGACGGCGCAGTCCCACACGATCTTAGCGCCGTTCGTCTGCGCAATGTCTATGTATATGAGATGCTTGTACTTGGCAAGTCCCGCAATCTTGATGTCGCCGCATCCCTCGAACTGAAACGCCGTCTCGTCAAACCCCACGCTCGGCTCAAAGAAGAACATCTTCCGGAACGTCAGCGTCTCCGACGAATCGTTGATGATCTTCGCATTCCTGTTTCTGTCGTCGACCTGCTGCACCGCCTGCCGTGGATAGCGGTAGCCGAACGCCGCCACAACTTCGGGAGCTGGTGCGCCGGATTCGACCCTGAACACGCCACCGCTCGGAAAGATGGTCAAAGACTGCTCATCGGACGAGCCAAACGTGTATCGTGGAGCGGATGCCGTCACGACAATGTTCGAGACATCCCAGAAACCGTCAAGGTCAATCGTTGTCGCCGCGCCGTCCGCAACGGCACCGAACACCACAGACGCATTGAGCGCACCGGTCTTGTCATCACCATCTACCGGATTTACGTACATCCCCGGCGGCACTTCCGCAACCGCTCCATCGACTGTCCAGTTCGCGGCGTTCGTCCAGCTGCCGTTATCCGCTCCAGTCCATACCCACGTCCCTGCGGACGCGCCGTACACGGCAGCAGCACACATAACAGCACACGACAACGCAATTCTGCTTCTCATATACGCAACCTCCAGATTTATCCGCTTGCTGGTATGTCCGCCCAAACAGGACACACCTGAATGAATGCGTGTATGATATCACAGACCTTTCTAAAAATGCAATTACTGGCTTTTTTTTTTGCCACAAAACTGCGGTATGAGAGCAAGCGGCAATCATCCAAACCAGATGCGTCGGCATACGCTTCAGCGGCAAAGCGCCATTGCGGCAGCGTCCGCCTGACGAAACAAATGCGCACCGCAAAATGCATACGCATTTTTTGGTATACTTCTGCCCATGAAAGCAACACGTTCTCTGTTTATGCTGACCGCCGCAATTGCGGCCTGGATTGCGTTTCCTACACAGCGCGCAACAGCCGATGAGCCGCACGTCGATGCGGTCGTCGCCACGGTGATGCAGAATGTCGAAAGGATAAAGGCCGTTCAACCCGATGCCGTTCCAATGGCGTTTTGGGATTTTGACGGCACGATTCTCAAAGGTGACATATCGGAAGGGCTTGTAGAGAATGGTGAGCAGAAGTTCAAAGGGCTTATTGAAGAGACCGCGCTCGCTGGTCTGTGTACCGTCTATCGCGGTGCGGACGGATGGAAACAGTACCGCGACATCGACTACCCCCGCATGAACGCCATTGGACGCTGGTTGGCGTGGCCGTACAACGCACAGATTTTCGTAGGGCAGGATGTTGACGCCCTCGATGCATTCTGCGCGGCGAAATGCCGTGACGTGTACAGCAACTGGTATTTTGCGTCTTCGGTCAAGATGCTCAAGGTGCTTGAGGCGAAAGGCGTTGAGAACTACATCGTGTCGGCCAGCCCGGAACTTTTCGTCAGGAACGCTGCGGAGTCGCTTGGATTGCCGAGAAACAGGATATGCGCCATCCGTGTGGAGATAGATGGCGGAAGGGTTACGCCAAAGGTCATCCATCCTGTCCCCATGGGCGAGGGCAAGGTGGAGAACGTAAGGCGGCTTGTGCTTGCGCGTCCGAACGGCGTGGCCGTGGCGGGATTCGGCAACAGCTATTCGACTGACGGCAATTTCCTGCGGTATATCGTTACGCAGCATCTGCCGGGCAATGCAAAGGGCTTCGCCCTGATGATCAACGGCGGAACACCGAAACCGGGATTTGCCGGTTTGTTCACCTGCGTATCGCAATCCGAAATTGCGGCAGACGCTCCAGCAAAATAAAGTCGATTTGCATTGGCAAAGACATTTGCAGACAACCATTGCGTTGAACTGCGCGCCTGCGTGCCATGCACAGCAATCGATCTGTCAGAGGCGGTGCGCTACCTTGACACTGCCGCAGACAGAAGCATGTTGAGCGCATGATCGACCGCCGCTGCGCGGACGGCGGCGCGATCGCCCTTGAATATGCATCTTTCGGTGTGGACGCCGCACTTCGACGCCAACCCGAACCACACAAGTCCAACTGGCTTCTCGGCCGTTGCACCCCCAGGTCCGGCTATGCCCGTAACTGAAACCGCAAGATCCGTCTTCATCAGGCTACGCACCCCTGCCGACATCGCCGCCGCACATTCGGACGAGACTGCGCCTTTCTCGTTGAGCACACCCTGCGGAACGCCAAGAACGTCACGCTTCACGGAGTTATCGTAGCTTATGACACCACCCCAGAAAACAGTGCTTGAACCGGCCACACCGGTTATCGCACTTCCGACCCCGCCTCCTGTGCACGACTCCGCTGTCGCACACGTCAATCCTGCTTCGGAGAGTTTCTGCACAAGTCTTTCCGCTACATCCATGGATGCGTACTCCCCGTTTAACGGCTTGCGGCAACCGGCCAAGCGGAAAAGGACAGCCCGGCATACGGCATATTGCGCGAAAGCGACTTGAACGTCGAAGGCTCAACCGTCCTGTTCGCCTGAAGATCGATCACCGTTTCGCCATCAGGCTCTTCGCCAATGAGATGGGCCGGACCGTCCGTCCAGCGTTTAGCCCATTCGTCGACATCCATCCCTTCCTCCTCAACCATCACGCGGAACGTGACGGCCACAGCCGTCTCAAGCCCGATTATGCCGTTTGCGGAGGTGGCGAACCCACCTGTCTTGAGGGCGGCAGGATGCGGCGCATGGTCAGTTGCGAAAATGCCGATTGTGCCATCCTTCACCGCCGCACGAAGCGCGGCGCGGTCTTCGCAATTGCCCAAGGGCGGCGCCATCTTCCAGTTGGCGTCGTTCGCAGGTATGTCATCGCACGAAAAAAGCAGATGATGTGGCGTGGCCTCACCCGTGACCGGGAGCCCCTCGCGTTGTGCAGCCCTTATCAATTCAATCGTCCCTGCACATGAGATGTGCTGTATGTGGAGCGCACAGCCCGTGTCGCGGCAAAGCCGTATGTCCCGGAGCACCGCCTCCGTCTCAGCCGCCGGCTGCATCACCGGCAGATTGAATTCACGGGCAACATGACAATCCCTGATCACACCGCCACAAAGCAAATCCGGCACTACGGCATGTTGCATCACGGGTCTGCCAAGAGCCGCCGAACGGCGCATCGCCTCGCGCATCACGTTTCCGTCGGCGACAAAAGAGCCGTCATCGGTGAACGCGACAGCGCCGGCCTCGGCGAGCCGTTCAAGATCTGCAACCTCACGACCAAGGCGTCCCTTCGTTATGCAGGCGGACGGTGCAATGCGGACGGGGAGCGACACATCCTCAATCTGCTCGCGAATCCATGCAACGCTGTCGCCCGCAGGATTTGTGTTCGGCATCGTCGTCACGCACGTGAACCCGCCGGCCGCCGCCGCCGCCGCACCCGTACGGCGCGTCTCCGCCTCAGGCACTCCCGGATCGCGGAAATGCACATGGATGTCGCGAAAACCCTTGAACCTCAGATATCTTTCATTCATCGCGCAAAATTATACCACACACAGTTGATGAATCAGATAGGGCTTCAGCGCTTCTGCACCTCTATCTTTCCCTGCGGAGTGGGGATTGTCGCGGACATCCCCTCCGCTCCCGGCAGCGGCTTCACCTCGTGCGTTTTCCATCCGTCAGAGGTGGGCTTCACCCCCATCGCCTCCGAAACGAAGATGAATGCGGGCCATGCGCTCCATGCATGGCAAAGGCTCTTCGCCCACGGACGCCTGTAGAACGAATACATCTCATCGCCCTTTTCATCGGCGCTGTACCCTTCCCAGAAACTTGTCGCACCTTTATCGAGCATCGCTCCGAACATCTTTTCGATTCCGGCGAAGAACTCCCTCGCCCGTCCAGTGCGGGCAAGCACCGCAAGCTCCCACCCATATACGTACGGCGTCCCGACCGGCGGCAGATCGCTCTTGACCAGTTCATCCGCGATACGGCGCGACTTCTCGCCGTCGGCGACACCAAACACAACCGCGTAGATGTTTGCCTGCCGCCCGAACACA
This sequence comes from uncultured Lentisphaeraceae bacterium, assembly GCA_964440985.1. Classification (GTDB taxonomy): domain Bacteria; phylum Verrucomicrobiota; class Kiritimatiellia; order RFP12; family UBA1067; genus UBA1731. Next base: position 21,311 of record CAYTWE010000001.1, read on the forward strand.
TCGCCATTTCCGACATTCGCCCTGTAGATTCCGCGGCGCTCGTCCCAGGCGACGGCATTCAGTTCATCGACGACCTTTCGCGCAAGCGCACGATATCGCGCCGCCGACTTGTCGCCCACGCGGTCGGCAAGTTTCGCCGCCGCATCAAGCGTTCCCTTCCAAATGGCGTGCATGGCGACATCTGACTTCGGTGTCGCCCAGTCTATGAACACCCAATCCAGCCCCTTCACGACAAAGCCGCGGGCATCCGTGCGCGAAATCAGATTTTCAATGCGCCACTTGATGCGCCACCAGCGATCTTCAAGAAACTTGCGGTCGCCGAAGTACAGCTGGTACATGTCATGCGCCACAATCGTCCACATTGAATACGTGACGATTCCGTTTACGTCACCTTCGTATGCGTCAAGAACAGAAAGGGAACGCCTCGCAATCTCCGCATCACCGTACACATATGCGTCCGCCATAAGCGACACCGCTATGTCGCCACCCCACGGAAGGCGGTCGCGCTTGATTCCGTCGAGAAGAAAATCCTGTGCGCAGAGCCGGAGGGTATGCACCCCTACATCACGCATCCTGCCGTAGCGACCGTTGCCTGCATCAAGTCTTCCGATCTCAACCATATCGCGCCATACCGGAACGACCTTTACGCCTTTCACTGCACGCTTGAAGCGGAGATATCGAAATGCAAGAGCGTTCGCGCTTCGCCAACGCCCGTCGGCGACCTGTCTCATTCTCGGTGAATACTCGAGACGCGTACGGTCTTCCTCGCCGAGTTCAGGAATCGACTCTCCGACAAAGAGGCCAGGATCAGCATCCGCTTCACATTCGACATAGGCAAGCAGCTCGCGTCCACAATCGTAGAATCCGTCCTTTTCTGAGACATCGGCATACGACCTGTCCTCCGCGACATCGACAAGGTGCGGCGGCGTTTCCGTGCCCTCGTACTCGGCGGTCGGACGCCAGTTTCCGTCAAGCGCCTTCGCCTCCCATCCGCCGCTGCGGCTCTTCACGGCGCCGACGCCGCGGAATCCGCCGTTCACCCTCACATAAAGATATCCGTCGCGCCGCCTTTCCGAAAAGAATCCGGAAGCGGAGTACTCCACCCGCTCCGTGTCGTCACACCGGATGCGGAACTCGGATGCACCGGTAAGCGGAGCCACTTCACCGGGATGGGCCGCAATCATGCAAGCGCGCCGCGAATCGTCGCGCAGATGCTCCAGACGATATCGTTCGAGATCCATCTGTGGATAGTGCCACACCGCCGATGCGATTGCAAACAAAAACACTGTCACGCCCTCCTAAACTGCCGTTCGCGCGAACGGACACCTCATCAGTCAACTGCGGGAACTGCGCCATTCCCGTGCGCGGGCACGCGCCTCGCGGTCTATCTCAAAAATGCTCTCCGCCGTATCCGGCTCGTCAGTCGATGCCAGATACGAAACGTCTGCGACAAGTCTCGCGATGTCGCTGAACCTGATGTCTCCGGCAAGAAACCTCTCGACGGCAATCTCGTCGGCGGCGCTCAGTGCGGCAGGTCTTGCGCCGCCGGCCGCAAGCACATCCTTTACGAGCCGCAGAGCCGGAAACCGCGTCTCGTCCGGCTTCCTGAACGTAAGCGCACCGATGGCGGCAAGATCAAGCGTCTCGCGTTCCGCCGGAAAGCGTTTTGGCCATGAAAGCGCGTACTGTATCGGCACCCTCATGTCCGGCGGCGAAAGCTGCGCAAGCGTGGCTCCGTCACGGAACTCCACCAGCGAGTGGACGATCGACTCCGGATGCACCACAACGTCTATCCTGTCCGCAGGAATGGAAAAGAGCCATCTGGCCTCTGCAATTTCAAAGCCCTTATTCATCATGCCGGCGGAATCGACCGTCACCTTCGGTCCCATCTTCCACCTTGGATGCCGCAAAGCCTGCGCCGGCGTGACGTCATCGAGGTTCGCCGGCGCATCAATGAACGGCCCTCCGCTCGCGGTCAGAATCAGACGCGATACGCTTTCGATTCCGGCACCGCCTTGCAGACACTGGAATATGGCGGAGTGTTCGGAATCAACCGGAACGATCGTCACGCCGGCGCGTTCTGCGGCCTTGGTGACGAGCGCACCGGCGGCCACAAGCACCTCCTTGGTGGCGAGAGCAACCGTCATCCCCTTGGAAATGGCGGCAAGCGTCGGCTTCAGTCCGGAAAGCCCCACTGTAGCGACAAGCGCGACGTCGGCCTCATTCTCCTCGATTGCCCGCAATGCACCGTCATCGCCGGAGTAGACCTTTGCGCCGAACTCCCGGCCAAGGACATCCGCTGCGGCGAGGTTGCTCCTCACCGCAAGCGCGACAATCTTAAACTCGTCCGGATGAGTGCGCACGACATCGCACGCACTCGTGCCGATGGAGCCAGTCGCCCCAAGAAGGATTATCCTTTTCAACCCTCTGCAGCCTTCATGAGACCCTTGAAGTAGCCGATGCTCTCGGCGACGTCAATCTCTTTGATCGCAGGCTTGAAGTCCTTGGGCGGGAACGATTCGTATTCAAGCGAACAGCATCCGTCATAGCCCACCGCCACAAGCTCCTTCACGACAGCCCAGAGATCCATTTCGCCACGCGGCATCGGAACGGCGAGGTTCTTCTTCGGATCAAACAGGACGTTCTTGATGTGCATATCGAAGATGCGCGAGTGGAAACGGCGGACGGAATCGGCAGGATTCGCCTTTGCGCGGAAGTCATGCCCGATGTCAAGGCACAGCCCCATGCGCGGATCGAGATCCTTGACCATGTTCCATGACCTTTCACCGGTCGGGAACAGGTAAGGGATGTCCGGCCCGTGATTGTGGATTGCGTAGCGGATATCGTATTCCCGGCAAAGTTCAGAAAGAGCCTCGCACAGCGAACGGGACTCCGCCCGCGTCTTCTTGCCGCCGATCTCCTTCATCTCGAACGGCACTCCAACCACAGTGTTCACGCCAACCCGCTTGGCGAAGTCAAACGTCCGCTTCGCCTGCTCCTTGCTGTCCATGTAGACGGGGCCGAGCGCGTATCCGGTCACCCCGTGGTCGGCGCATTTCTGCTTGAACGCGGCGATATCCGCATCCGTGGCCGAAAACGGAAGATGGAAATCCTTGATGCAGAGATAATGCACATCGAGTTTCTTCAGAAGGGCAAGCGTTTCATCGACCGTAAGCTGGTGGCATGAATATCCGGCCATTGCGAGCTTGAACTTGACCTTCCCGCAGGCAGATGCCGCCGGGCAGCCCTCAGTCCGGACAACGGATTTGCAGCCGGCAGCAAGGACAGCCAGTGACGATGATGCGAAAAAACCGCGACGCGTAATCATTTGCAATCTCCTTATGTTTGAAATGGAGTGATTATATCCAATCCACCTGACAAAATCAACGCCGCACACCGGCAAGCGGCTGTGCGGAGATTGTGCGGGCGGTCGGTTCATGGCGATATGCGACGCACAGGATGGCTTTCCGTCATGGCATACGTGGCAGTTCAAGCCTGTGCGGACGGCGGCGTTTTGCGCCGTCCGCACATTCCTCCGCCCAGATGTCAAGCGCAGCGCATATGCGCTGCAACGTCCTGTCGCAATTCATCTTTCCGAGGGCGCATTCCCACACGACTATCAGATTCCATCCGTCGCTTCGCCAGGTCTCTTCGTTGCGGATGTCCCTGCGGACGTTCTTGGACCACTTCTCCATCCAAAACGCAACATTGCTCTTCGGCATTGTGGAATCGGCGCAGCCATGCCTGTGCCAGAAGCAGCCGCGCACATCGATTATTGTGCGGGCGCGCGGCACGACAATGTCCGGACGCCCGACAAAGCGCTTGTCGCATACGCGAAATCTCCAGCCTGCGGCGAATATGCGCCGCCGCACAAGCGTTTCCGGCTTCGTATCGCGCCCGCGTATGCGGCTCATTATCCTGCTGCGCTGCTCTGGCGTTATTCTGTCCATCGCCGGTTCAGGTGCCGGGATATGTGATCAATGCGTCAACATCATAGCCGGCAAGCTTCCCGGCACGGGCGGCAAAGCCGGCAAGCTCCATCACGAACAGAAGCTTTGTCACCTTTGCCCCAAGACTTTCAACAAGACGTATGCAGGCAGAGGCCGTGCCGCCGGTTGCAAGCAGATCGTCCACCACCACCACACGCGCACAGGGCTTCAGCGCATCGCGGTGCATTTCAAGCGAATCTGTGCCATACTCAAGCTCATAGGTTGCGGACACCGTGTCACGCGGCAATTTGCCCGGCTTGCGCACCGGAACGAACGGTTTGTGCAGCCTGTAGGCAAGCGGCATCCCGAAGATGAAGCCCCGCGACTCCATCGACACTATGGCGTCAAACTCAACGCCGTCTATCCTATCGGCAAGTTCATCTATGGCAAGACGCAATCCGTCAGCACTGCCGAGTATACCGGTTATGTCGCGGAACAGTATTCCCTTCTTCGGATAGTCAGGGATCGAGATTATGTACGACTCGAGTTTTTCCATTGTCAACCTTTGCTTTACAGCGTACCGAATATCCGGTCTCCTGCGTCGCCCAGCCCAGGAACGATGTAGTGGTGCGAGTTGAGCCTATCATCCTTTGCGGCCGTATACACAGGCACATCGGGATGATGCCTCTCGAAGTTTTCAATCCCTTCTGGTGCAGAGACGATGTTCAGGAAGAGGATTTTCCTGTATCCCAACTTCTTGAGTTCCGTCACCGCATCAACCGCGCTGCCGCCAGTGGCGAACATCGGATCTATCACTATCGCAAGTTCGTGCCCTTTTGCCGGCGGCACTTTGGCGTAGTACGGCACAGGCTCGGCAGTCTCCTCGTTCCGCTGCATTCCAAGCACACCTACCTTCGCGTACGGAAGGACGTTGAGCATTGCATCCAGCATCCCCATGCCTGCGCGAAGTATGGGGACAAGCACAATATCCTCCGATACCTTGCGGCCGACTGTCTTTGTCAACGGTGTCTGTATCTCCACTTCTGCCGTTGACACGTTTCGCAGCGCCTCATACGCCAAGAAGGTTGTAACCTCGGAAACCAGCTCCCTGAAAAGCTTCGGCTGCGTGGCCACATCGCGCATATACGCCATGCGGTGGTCTATCAATGGATGGTGAAGGACTGTGGTCATATCTGTTCTCAAAAAAAAAACGCACCCTGCCCGTTTGACTGGGTTTGGGTGCGAATTCTACCTTAATGGCTGTTTGAAATCAAGGTATGCGTCAGAAAGCATACGTGAGCGAAAGCCCGGCTGCATGCGAAAGACCATTTTCGGTATCGAACTTCACCTTCCTGCCGCTCGCCGGGTGCGAGTAGTAGACCGACTCGCCGCACATGAACACAAGACCGTAGCTGAGCGTGACATCAACAGGTCCGCAATGCCAGGCAAGAGCGAGCGTTCCGATGTGGCGGTCGCCGGGCGGAAGCATGGTAGAGCCGTTGTTGCTGGAGGTGCTGCACGGATCCATGTCAAACACATAGGAACCGAGGAGAGAGAAATTCTCGTGGAAATCCCACGCGCCGCCGAAGCCGATGCGGAAGACGTCATCCCAGCCAAGTTTCGTGGGCTTGCGTCCGTTCGGAAGATCGAAGTTAATGGCCGGCATCGAAGACCACTCCGTCCAGACCAATGTTGTGCCGAGGTGTACGGTTTCCGTAACATCCCAGTTTGCGCCTATCGTGACGGACTGCGGAAGGCGGATATCTGCGCTCGCCGTTCCGTTGGCGCTTCTGTTCACCATGCTGTCAAGCGCCCCATTGCCTGAGTTCGCGTGCATCGACGCCCTGCCCTTGATTGTGGAATCGATATATGACTTGTACATTGCACCCACCGAGAAGGTATCGGTAATCTTGTAGCGCGTAGAGACCTGCCAGCCCCAGTCGGAGAAGCTGTTGTCTCCCTTCAGACGGTATCTGCCACGAATATATCCGTATGGCGTCTGTACATACTGGTAGGAACGCTGCTCAAAGTCAAAGTACAGAAGGCGGAAGCCGGCTGACACAGACCAGTCTTTGGTGATGCTGTACGAGAGGTTTGGCGTAAGCGTAAGCCCGCGCACAGTAGTCTCGATCGTATTCCAGTTCATCTCCCAGTCAGGATTGTAATGAGTGCCGAGACCGAACTCAGGTGCAAAGCCGAGACCGAAAGCGAAATCGTAGGGAAGAGGCTGAACGAGATGGAAGTGCGGAAGCACAAACGCGCCTGGATCCATCTTGCGTCCGTGATGTCCGTCAATCACAGTGTCGGCGGTCGGATGCTCCGTGACGAAACCGACGGTCACAATGGTATTCGTGAAATCCGCCATCGTTGCAGGGTTGTAGAAGTTTGCGGACGCATCAACGGCCTTACCCATCACTGCGCCGCCGAGTGCGGTACCCTTTGCCGATCCTTCATACAGCGCAAAACCTGCGCCAAACGCCGCTGTCGTCATGACGGAAACCGCCGCCACCATTGCACACGCTATTTTCATTCGCCTAACCTTCCTTTGGTTAAAAAGACAGTGTGACATTATATATCAAAGTGTCACAAAAGTCAAACAGAAAAAAGGTGGTCCGCAACTGACGTTGCGAACCGCCCTTCAACCATGCAACCGAAGTTACTTGATCTCGACCTCTGCACCGGCCTTCTTGAGCTGCTCGGCAATCTTGTCGGCATCTTCCTTGGAAGCACCTTCCTTGACGGTCTTGGGAGCACCGTCGACGAGATCCTTCGCATCCTTGAGTCCGAGACCCGTGATGGCGCGGATTTCCTTGATGACGGCAATCTTGTTGGCGCCAGCGGCCTTGAGGACAACGTCGAACTCCGTCTTCTCTTCGGCAGGAGCGGCACCAGCGGCGGGGCCGGCAACGGCAACTGCAGCGGCGGCGGAAACGCCCCACGCCTCTTCGAGAGCCTTAACGAGCTCGTTGATTTCGAGAACGGTCTTGCCAGACAGTTCGTTGATGATTTCTTCGTTCGTCATTTTCTTCTTCCTTTGTTTTACTTTTCAACCCAAGCCGTGTTCCATGCTTGGGAAATCAGTGTCATGCCGCCAGAAGGCGGCACTTGATCAAGCGGCGGGAGCGGCCTCGCCACCCTCCTTCTTCGCCTTCTCGGAAAGGACACGTGCAAGGCGCGTTGCAGGCTCCTTGAGGAGCATGAGCAACGTAGCGCGGAGCTCGTTCTTGCCGGGAATCTTCGAGAGCGCTTCAACCATCGCGGCATCGACAATCTTGTTGTCGTAGTCGGCACCCTTGACGGATGCTTTGCCGGCGGAGTTCTTCACAAACTCCATGATCGACTTCGCTACGGCAGTCGGCTCGCCCTTGCCCGTAACGATGGCCGTAGGACCGGCAAACATCGCGTTGACCTCATCGCTCCAGCCCTTCTCCTTCGCAACATGGGCGAGGAAGGTGTTCTTGACGACGAGGAGGCGGGACTCCTGAGTGCGGAGAGCGGCGCGGAGAGCAGCAAGCTGCGTCACGGACACGCCGCCGTAGTTGATGATGAAGCAGTAGTCGCTCGCCTTGACGCGATCGACGACTTCGTTCATTATTGCGACTTTTTCGATTCTCATTTCGTCACACTCCTTTACTCGGCGTCAGCCGTAAGAATGCAGGGGACGCCAGGCCCCATCGTGGAGCAGAGCGTAAGGGTCTTGACGAACTGCCCCTTCACGGTAGCAGGCTTCGCGGACTGCACAGCGGCAATCACAGCGTTGACGTTCTGCACGAGCTTGTCGGCATCAAACGAAAGCTTGCCGGCGATGACGCAGCAGTTGCCTGTCTTGTCCATGCGGAAATCGACCTTGCCCGCCTTCGCCTCCTTGACGGCCGTCGCCGGATCATCGGTCACGGTTCCCGTCTTGGGATTGGGCATGAGACCGCGAGGACCGAGGACGCGGGCGCACTTGCGCACGCTCTTCATCGCCTCAACCGTTGCGATCGCAACGTCAAAATCGCACCAGCCCTCCTTCGTGATCTTCTCGACGAGATCGTCAAGACCGACGAAATCAGCACCAGCGGCGCGAGCCTCATCAGCGTGTTCACCGCCGGCGAAGACGAGAACCTTGACGTTCTTGCCGGATCCGGCGGGGAGCTTCACCGTGCCACGCACGGGAGAGTCGCTCTTGACGAGATCCACACCCATCTTGAACGCGACGTCAAGGGTCTCATCGAACTTAGCCGCAGGATGAGCCTTGATGAACTTTACGGCCTCAGCGACCGACACAGGCTGCTTGGGGAGAGCCTTGGCGATGCTGCGATACTTCTTACCAAATTTAGCCATGGGTCACTTCCTTTCAGTCAACAACCTCAATGCCCATGTTGCGCGCCGTGCCAGCAATCATGCGCATGGCGGCCTCAGGATCTGTCGTGTTGAGGTCAGCCTTCTTCATCTCGACAATCTTCGCGAGCTGAGCCTTCGTGACCTTGCCAACCTTGTTCTTGTTCGGAACGCCAGAACCCTTGGCGAGACCGGCTTCCTTCTTGAGGAGCACGGACGCGGGCGGCGACTTGAATTCGAGGGAGAAGCTGCGATCCTGATAGACCGTGATGATAACAGGAATCACGAGACCGGCCTGCTTCGCCGTCTTCGCATTGAACTCCTTGCAGAACTGCATGATGTTGACACCAGCAGAACCGAGTGCCGGACCGACCGGCGGCGCAGGATTCGCGGCACCTGCCGGAATCTGGAGCTTGACTACGCCCTTGACCTTCTTGGCCATATCTTTCTTCCTTTATTCTCGTGTCCTCCCGGCGATCCTGCCGGTGCTGACGGACCGATGACTTCAACGCATCATATCGCAGGATTCGAATCGACGATGTCCGCTGTAGACATCTTCTCGACCTGCCAATACTCAACGTCCACAGGCGTTTTGCGGCTGAAAATCTGAACTTCAACCGTGAGCTTGCCTTTGGGATCGACAACCGTGACCTGTCCCACCTGCCCTTGGAAGGGACCGTCAATGACTTTCACCGTGTCATCCACGTTGAAAAGAACCTTTGGACGCGGCGGCGGTTCACTCTTTCCGCCACCCTTGCCGGAGGAGAGTATCGCATCAATCTCCGACTGCTTGAGGGGCATCGGACGCTCCCCTCCAATGAAACCTATGACACCCGGCGTCGCACGAAGGAACTGCCATGTGCGATCGTATACCGCCTTCTTTCCGGTCGCGGGGTCAATGCCTACCGAATCATCATAAAGAGCCAATTCGCAGAGCACATATCCAGGGAAGAACTTCTTGACAAGCGTACGGCTCTTTCCGTTCTTCTTCTCAGTGACCCGCTCGGTGGGAATGAGGCACTCGCCGATGTAGTCCTCCATGGCCTCGAGTTTCCTGCGAGCCACAATCGACCGCTGAGCCTTGTTCTCCTGCCCAGTCAGCGTATGCAGAACAAACCATTCTTTCTTCATCGCGGATCTCTTACGCCCCTGCGTGAACAATCTGAATGAAGAGCTGGATCACCTTGTCGCAGGCAAGCGTAGTGACGGCCAGTATGAAGATGAACGCGACAACTACAAGCGTCGAGTCGTAGAGCTCATGCTTGTCGGGCCACGAAACACGTTTCGATTCGCCCTTTACCTCGGCAAGATAGCCCTTAATGCGATTGAACCAGTTCATCTCCTGCTCCTCAATCCTTTTGGCAGGGTAGGAGGGAATCGAACCCCCATAGGCGGTTTTGGAGACCGCTGCACTGCCATTGTGCTACTACCCTAAAAAGAAAGGAAAACCTACTTGACCTCTTTGTGTCCCGTGCGCTTTCCGCAGTGCGGACAGAACTTCGACTTCTCGACGCGCTCTGTCATCGTCTTCTTGTTGCGCGTAGTCGTATAGTTGCGGCGCTTGCAATCCGTGCACGCCAGAATGGCCAACTCTCTCGGCATCTTAATCTTCCTCCCGTCTTTTGCGGTAGATCAAGTCCGCCCCCGCACCCGACCGACCACTTCGGCCGGATTGCGGGGAACGGACTTTTCCCACAGAAGACGATCTAATTACTTGATCACCTTCGAAACCGTGCCGGCGCCGACCGTGCGGCCGCCTTCGCGGATTGCGAAGCGCATCTTCTCCTCAAGCGCGACAGGCGCGATGAGCTTGACCTTGAGCGTCACGTTGTCACCAGGCATCACCATCTCGACGCCCTCAGGCAGCTCGATGTCGCCCGTCACGTCCGTCGTGCGGATGTAGAACTGCGGGCGGTAGCCCTTCATGAACGCCGTGTGGCGGCCACCCTCGTCCTTCGTGAGGACGTAGACCTGACCCTCGAACTCGGTGTGCGGGGTGATCGAACCCGGCTTGGCGAGCACCTGACCACGCTCGACATCCTCCTTCTTCGTGCCACGGAGAAGGCAGCCGATGTTGTCGCCGGCCTGACCCTGATCAAGAAGCTTGCGGAACATCTCAACGCCCGTGACGGCCGTCTTCGCCGTCGGCTTGAGACCGACGATCTCAACTTCGTCGCCGACCTTGATGACACCGCGCTCAACACGACCGGTGACGACCGTGCCGCGACCTTCAATCGAGAAGATGTCCTCGATAGGCATGAGGAACGGCTGGTCAAGAGCGCGCTCAGGCTCAGGGATGTAGCTGTCAAGGGCAGCCATAAGCTCGTCGATGCACTTGCACGCCGCATCGTCCTTGCTCGTGGCCTGGGTTGCGGGATAGGCGGCGCCGCGGATCACCGGAGCGTTGTCGCCATCGTAGTCGTACTTGGAAAGAAGTTCGCGAACCTCCATCTCAACGAGGTCGAGCATCTCGGCATCGTCAACGAGATCGCACTTGTTGAGGAACACGACAATCTTCGGAACGCCGACCTGGCGGGCGAGAAGGACGTGTTCACGCGTCTGGGGCATCGGACCGTCGACGGCGGAGACAACGAGGATGGCACCATCCATCTGCGCCGCACCCGTAATCATGTTCTTGACATAGTCAGCATGTCCCGGGCAGTCAACGTGCGCGTAGTGGCGGTTCTCGGTCGCGTACTCGACGTGGGAGGACGCAATCGTCAAAATCTTAGTGGCATCACGGCGGCCGGCGGACTCAGAAGCCTTGGCGACCTGGTCGTACTTGATCTCATCGCAGAGACCCTTAAGGGACTGTACGTGCGTGATGGCGGCCGTGAGTGTGGTCTTGCCGTGGTCGACGTGGCCGATTGTGCCGACGTTCACGTGCGGCTTTCCGCCGCGATCGAATGTTTCCTTAGCCATTTTCAGTGGTCTCCTGTAGGTTTGTTCTTGTCTTTTCTGTTCAGGGGCAAATGGAGCCATCAAGCAGAATCGAACTGCCGACCTCTTCCTTACCAAGGAAGTGCTCTACCAACTGAGCTATAATGGCCTTATGTCCCTAAAAAGAAGTTCGTAGTATACTACATATGCCCTTTTACCGCAAGTGGTAAAATTAATAAAATGAAATGCCCGTAAAAAAGCCCCGCTTTGCCGTAGCACAGGATCCCCGGGACCTCAAGTCCAAGCGGAGACCTTAGTCGGTTTGCCAAAGCGCACCGCATTCAGGCTATCCTCACAAAAACGAAGGTCGGAGAAATTACCTGCCAAGTCCGCGTGCAAAACAGGGCCCACGATGTACAAAGATCAGCCTTCGCGAACCTCCACCGCAAGCGACGTCTTCAGTGCGTCCGCAATCTTTGCAAATGCGGCGTTCACCTCGTCGTCGGTCAGCGTTCTGTCATCCGCGCGGAACGTGAGGGAGTAGGCGCGGCTCGACCTGCCTTTCCCCAATTCCTTGGACGCAAATATATCAAATAGCCTTATGCCGGTCAACTCCTTCGGCGCAACCTTGCGAATCGCCTTGACCACCGCCTCATGCGTCACGCCCGCATCCGCAACGAACGCAATGTCGCGTGTGACCGGCGGGAACTGCGGCACGGCGGAGACACGACCTGTCGCACCGATGCGCTTGAGCAGTGGCTTGAGATCCAACTCGGCAAGCGCCAGCTGGGTCGCGAGGCGGAACGGGTGGCGAAGTTTGTCGGAGACGACGCCGAGGACACCGGCGGGGCGTCCGTTGATGACCACTTCAAGCGCCACCTGAAACGCGGGATGCTCAACGCGGCGGAACTCCGTCTTGCCGACCTTCACCAGTTTCACAACGCGCTCAACCGCACCCTTCATCCAAAGGAGAGCCTCCTCCACCGAAACAGGCTTGACACGCGCCAACGCATCGCGTCCCACCGGACCGAAGAAGCCCATCGCAAGCCTTGAAGCCTCAAACGGCTTGCCGTCCTTCTGCCCAAACACCCTTCCGATCTCGAAGAGTTTCCCCTCCTCCAGTCTGTGGGCGGCGTTGCGTCCAAGGCTCTGGTACAGCTGCGGCATCAGGGAATCGCGCAACACTCCGTATTCGGCGCTCACCGGGTCCGGCAGAGGCAGCCTTTCGGGGTTCGTCCCGAACGGCGCAAGGTCGGAGGCGGAGAGGAACGAATAGTGCATCGCTTCGGAGAATCCAAGCCCGGTCAGGAATGAGCGCAACGTCTCCTGCGCCCGGAACGGAGCATCATCAAGCGACGACACCGACGGAGCGGACGGCATCGTGTCCGGAATGTTGTCCAGACCGTAGAGACGCGCCACCTCCTCGACGAGATCCGCCTCAAGCGAAAGATCCCATCGCCAGCTCGGAATGGCGTATGTCGCATATCCGTCGCCTGAGTCCACGCGCTTCAACCCGATCGATTCGAGAATCTGAAGTATCCTGTCGTCGGGGATGTCTATACCGATCAGACGACGGGCGCGTTCAAACACAATCTTGACTGGTTCGTTGAACGAGAACGACTCATCAACCCCGGCGACAGGGAACCGCTTCCGCCCGTCCGCATCAACAACGCCTTTGGCTATCACGGCACCGCCGTATTTCTGGAGAAGGTGCGCGGCACGGCGGCTCGCGAAGTCCGCAAGATCCTTGTCCACACCACGGATGTAGCGGTAGCTGGCCTCGGTTGCAAGCCCAAGTTTCGTCGACGAATATTTTGTCGTCCCTGGATCGAACAGCGCAGACTCGATGAGCACACTGCTCGTTCCGGCGGCAATCTCAGAATCCTCACCGCCCATGACGCCGGCTACTGCGGACGGCTTCGACTCATCGCATATGAGAAGCATGTTCGGGTCGAGCTTGCGCTCCACACCGTCGAGCGTCTTCATCGTCTCGCCGTCGCGGGCGGCGCGAACCACAACCTTGCGCCCGGCCAGCTTCGTGTAGTCGAACGCATGGAGCGGCTGGCCCAATTCCAGCATCACATAGTTCGTGACGTCAACAAGAAGTCCGAGTGAGCGGACACCGCACGCCTCAAGGCGCTTCACCATGAACTCAGGCGACGGCCCATCCTTCACCGATGTCACAACCCTCGCGGTGTAGCGCGGACATTTCGCGAAATCCTCCACCTCAACCTTCACCTCGCCGTTGACGTCCGTATCGGATTCGACGAAGTCAGCCTCAGGCATCTTCAGCGGGCGTCCGAGAATTGCGGCGTACTCACGCGCAAGGCCAACGACGGAGAGCGCGTCAGGACGGTTCCACGTCACCTCTATCTCGAACACGGTCTCCGGCTTTTCGCCATGCAGCACATCACGGAGGAACGCCCCCACAGGCGCATCCGGCGGCAACTCCATTATGCCTTCGTGCGTACCGCCCGGCAGGGCAAGTTCGCTTGAGGAGCACAGCATGCCGAACGACTCTACGCCGCGCAGCTTGCCCTTCTTGATCTTGAATCCGCCGTCAGGTATGACTGCACCGATCTTGGCGAATGCACTCTTCATTCCGGCGCGGCAGTTCGGTGCGCCGCACACGACTTGAACAGTCTCCTTCCCGTCGGTGACTGTCGTCTTGTGCAGATGTGTACCCTCAATCACCTCGCACGTCAAGACTTCCCCCACGACAATCTCGTCGCAGAGCGGCGCAGGGCCGGACGTTTCTATCGATTCAACCTGAAGTCCTGCATGGGTCAGCCTGTCGGCAAGCTCTTCGGGCTTGATGTCATCGACCTTTACATATTCATTGAGCCAGCTTATCGGCAGCTTCATCAGAAACCTCTTCCTTGTTTTCCTTCACCTCAGCGCCCTCGACGGCGCTCACCGCCTGCGCGGCATCCTCAACGACCTTCGCCTGTTCGCCCTTTTTCTGTGGCTGGTTGCGGAACTTCGGATTCTCCTCCGGCAGCGCAAGAAGACCGTTGAAGTACTGAATCACGTGCCCCTTTTCGACAAGCCAGCCAAGATGTCCCTTCATCTCCTGCGGAAGCTCGCCAACGCTGCAGAGCGGATGCTCTTCAACATACCGAACCACCGCGACAAGCTCCGGTATCGCGTGCGACGTATCGAGAGGCACCGGCTTGGCCGCGCACACAAACTCCTGTCCGCGAGGTTCATTTGCCCTGAAGAACGAAAGCTTGCGGTGGTGGAACGCACCCCTGAGAGCGAAGAAAAGCGACGCGGGGAAACGGCGTTCACGCGTAATCGCGTCACGTACGGCGAACAGGTACGGCAGATCTGCGCTCTTGAGAGCCTGCTCAAGCGACATGTCCGAACTCTTCGCGACGCCCTTCAACTGCGGCATTATGTCGCGGCGAAACGCGGCTTCCGCCTGCTCACGCTCGAACGCCGGAACTGTCGGCGTCTCCACCGCATTCTCACCGGCGGCATCCTGCGGCGCGGCTGCGGTCTCCGCCACCTTGAGACGGTAGACGGTCTTCTTGGTTGCACTCTTCCGCCAGGCTTCGACGGAATCGGCGTCACGCACGGTCTCAAGTCTGGCGCGGTACGCACTTTCGTCCATGCCAAGCTTCTGCGCCATTGCGCTCACGGCGGCGTTGTAGCCGTGGAGGTTCGGCGGTCCGATCAGTTCACCGGTGATTCCGCACTTCATGACGCATCCGAACTGCCCGGACGGGGGATCGACCTCAATCTCCTCCGCAGTATAGTAGTCGCCAAGATGCGCCGAAAGCAGATGGGCGTCAAGCGCCTCGGAGGTGGCGCATGAGAATCCGCAGGCCTTGCATACGTGGAAACGTGTTTCGGGATCCTTCGGCGTGACCTTTACATGGCAGGCCTCCGGATGGTCGAGGAAGAACAGCGCAATCTGCTTGAGCGGATACGCAACGTACCCCGTCTGCATCTTGCGGATGATGCCGCCAAGCTCCTTCTGTCCCGGAAGCACCCTGACCTCGGCATCCATGGGCTTGACAGGCTCGCGTCTTGCGAATCCGCGGCGTCCGCCATCCTTGCCGTCGCGGCCAAATGGCTTGCGCGGACGGTCGCTGCGGTCGAACGGCTTTCTCTGCCTGTCGTCGCGGCGCGGCGGGCGGTCGCCGGATGGATTTGCGTCATTGAACCTGCGCGGTGGACGCGATTCGCGCGATGGGCGATCATCGTCCCCGTCGCGGAATCCGCCACGTCCGGCCTTGGCGACAACCTTGTCACCGGCAGTCCATGACGGCGCAAAGTCAAACGAACCGAGTGAACTCAGATCGACAGCCTGACCATCCATGTTCTCTTCCGCCATACCAATGCCCTCCGGTGCGTCTGCTTACTTCTTGTCTGCGGCGGGCTTGGCCTCCGCAGGTTTTGAATCGGCCGGCTTCGCCTTTGTGTCAGCCGCCGGCTTCTCCTGCTCAATCTTCACGGCAGCCGAGTTGGCGGCATCGAAAAGCGATACTGTCTTGCGGTTCGGATCGAAGCGACGGATTGTCTCGATGAGGTTCTTTGCGCGGACATCGTCGGACGCCTCAAGCATCTTTATCGCGCCGTCCTTGTCTCCCTTGAGCGCCATGCAGCGGGCGACGCCAAGCTTCGCGGTGGCGTTCACGGGCAGGTTGGTGTCTGCGGCGAGAAGCGAGAACTCCTTCTCGGCCTCATCGAACTTTCCGCCCCCCTCCAGCGCGTATGCCCGGCCGAGCATGGCAAGGGACGCAAACGGATCGTCCTTCGCAGCAGCCGCAACGTAGCCGGAATAAGTCTTCTCAGCCTCATCCCAGCGCTCCGCATCGAGATAACTCTTGCCAAGACGAAGCTTCAGCGCCGGACCCGTAGCCGAACCGCCGAACTTTGCCGCCGCCTCCTCAAGTTCATCGGTGGTGAACGCATTCATCAGCGCATTGTTGGCGGCGGCAGCCCTATCCGCCCGCCAGTTCTTGAACAGAAACCAGCCGGCGACGCATATAGCGGCTACGAGCAGCAACGTCACGGTCGAACGTCCCTCGCGCACCCACCAATCCCAGACCGGCAGGAGTTCCGGGGATTTTTTGACCCAGTTCGGCAAATTCTCTGTGACTGGCTTGGTCTTCTTTTCTTTGCTCATTTTTCCTTGCTCATTTCTTCGTTGTATAGGTTCTGCCATTGGTCGAGAACCTGTTCATTGTTGCCTTCGGCGCGTACGACGATCCGGTTGAAGTCGAGTGCGTCCGGAAATTCACGATTGCGCAGAAACCTCCTCCTGTTCCTGTCCGGCGGCTTCGACAGCCGCTTTACGGAATCAAGCATCAGCACTGCGGTGAAATACGTTGCCTTCGGTATCTTCAGCGACTTGAGCATCGTGCCGACTATCTCGCGGCCGCTGCCCGGCGCGTCGTGCGCCCAAGCGGCATAGAGGGCGGCCGCCCGCAGTCCGTTGGAGACTTCGTAGCCGTTCTTCGCCATCGCAATCTCGTAGCGGTCAAGCATCGCCAGGTATTTCCATGTGCGTGACTTGCGGCCACCGTCCTTGGCTATGAACTCAGAAAGCTCCGGAAGAAGGTCGCCAAGAAGCCCATACTCCCACATCATGCGGAACGCCGCCTCGGACTTTCCGTACGGAAAGAGCCGGAACACCTCTTCGCACACACGGGGGACGGCGGCAGAGAGTATCATGCTGTGCAGCTTCCCTATCGCCCGCTCGGTGCCTTTCTCGATCTTGAAGTCAAGCCTCGACGCAAACTTTATCGCACGCATCATGCGCACCGGATCCTCGCGAAAGCGGATCATCGGGTCGCCTATCGATCTGATGAGCCGCTTGTCAAGATCCTTCAGCCCTCCGACCCAGTCGATGACAGAGAAGTCCCTTATGTTGTAGAACAGCCCGTTCACCGTGAAGTCGCGACGGTACGCATCCGTCTCCGGAGTGCCGAACGTGTTGTCCTCGAACGGCCCCTCCGCTGCGTGTTCCATTATCTCGCCGACGGTCTGCGAACTCTGCCGGAACGTCGCCGTCTCGATGACTTTCTTTCCGAACCGTACGTGTGCGAGACGGAAACGCCGCCCAATCAGGAAGCAGTTGCGGAACGCACGCTTGACCTCAGCCGGCTTGGCGCTTGTGCCGACGTCAAAATCCTTCGGGGTACGGCCGAGAAGAAGGTCGCGCACGCCGCCGCCGACAAGGTACGCGGTGTATCCGAGCCTGTCAAGACGGTAAAGCACCCTCAGAGCATCAGGGTCTATGTTTTTCCTGGAAATGCAATGATCAGGACGCTCCCTTATCACAGGCTCATCCCGCTTGGCTTTCCTTTTGCCTAAAAACCCGAACATTTGAAGGCGCATTATCTCAAATAACACATGAAAAAGCAAGCGCACGTCAAGTCGCGGGAACGCCCGCCGCAACATCGCCCGCAGGCGCAAGCACTCCGCCATCCTTACCGGGTTCGCCAGCGTACAGGATCATCCCCTCGGAGACGCCTACGCTCATCTTGCGCGGCGCAAGGTTGGCGACGAACAGCACGTCGCGACCGACCAGCTCTTCAGGCTTCGGATATGAACCGCGTATGCCGCTGAAGATGGTACGACGACCGAGCGAACCGGCATCCAGCTCGAACTTGAGAAGCTTCGAGCTTTTCGGCACCGTCTCGCAGGAAAGCACCTTGCCGACGCGAAGATCCACCTTCTCGAAATCCCCGAACGCAATCTCAGGCTTCAGAGGCGGCACAGGCGCAGCCGACACTGCCGCCTTCGCCTTGTTCTTCGATGCACGCGATTCATGGGAGACTTCACCGCTTGATGCGGGCTTCACCTTGGCCGCCTCCACCATCGCCTCGACCTGCTCCGGCATGACGCGTGTGGCAAGATACTCGTACTTGCCGATGGATGCGTTCTCCAAGGTCTTCTGGGCGTCGTCCCAACACCACGCGGACTCGCCGAACAGCCTTGCGGCCTTTTCCGCGTAGTCCGGAAGTATCGGCTTGAGGTAGACCGCAAGAATCCGGAACACGTTGAGCGTGGCGGTGAGCGTGATGCGCGTCGTCTCCGCGTCAGTCTTGCATGTGAGCCACGGCTGGCGACGGTCGAAATACTCGTTCGCGGCATCGGCAACCTTGGCAATCTCCACCGGAACCTGCGAGAAGCGCCGCGCCTCGTAATGGGCGGCGATCGTCTCTGCCCTGGACTGCGCCAAGGCCACAAGAGCCTTCCCCTCCTCGTCAAGCGTACCGAGCCGTCCGCCAAGAGCCGGCACCTTGTTGAGCATCTGCGCACCACGCGATGCGAGATTCGTTATCTTGCCGACGAGATCGGAGTTCACCCTGAAGGTGAAGTCCACAAGGTTGAGATCCTGGTCGTCTATCGTACCGGGCGCCTTGCAGGCGTAGTAGTATCGCAACGCCTCTGCGGGAAGGTGGTCGAGATACGTGCGGGCGTTGATGAACGTCCCCTTCGACTTCGACATCTTCTCGCCGTTGACGGTGAGAAAGCCGTGCACAAAAACCTTGGTCGGTGTCTGGAAGCCGCCGACATGGAGCATTCCCGGCCAGAAGAGACAGTGGAAGCGGATGATGTCCTTCCCGATGAAATGGTATATCTCAGGAGCATCGACCGCCGATGGCGCGTCGCCAGACGGCCACCATTCCTCAAGCCGTTCGCCGTGGCTCTTGCACCAGTTCGCGAGCGAAGCGATGTATCCGATGGGCGCATCGACCCACACGTAGAAGAACTTGCCGGGATGTCCCGGAATCTCAAATCCGAAGTAGGGGGCATCGCGACTTATGCACCACCCGCGCAGAGGCTCGCTGAACCATTCAAGGAGCTTGTTGGACACATCGCTCGTCGTGTGTTCCGGAAGCCATTTGCGCAGATACTCCTTGAACGGCTCAAGCTCGAAGTAAAGGTGTTCTGAATCCTTCACGGTCGGGACGCTGCCGCAGACGGTGCAGTGCGGATTCCCCAGCTCCTCGGCGGCGTATGTGCTGCCGCACTTGTCGCAGCTGTCGCCATACTGCCCTTCCGCTCCGCATTTCGGACATGTCCCCTTGACGAAGCGGTCCGGCAGGAACATCCCGCATTTCGGACACCACAGCTGCGGCGAAGTCCTGGTCGTTATCGCCCCGCTCTTCTCCATGGCGGCAAAAAAGCGTTCGGAGAGTTCCTTGTTCTCGGCGGTGTTCGTGGTGTAGTAGTTGTCGAACGCAACGCCGAAGTCCGTGAAGTCCTTGAGATGCTGCTCATGGCTCCGCGCAATCAGCGTCTCCGGCGTGATGCCCTCGTTCCGGGCACGGATCATCACCGGAGTGCCGTGCGTATCGTCTGCGCACACGTAGACGCAGCGGTTGCCGCGCATCTTCTGGAATCGCACCCAGAAATCGGTCTGAAGATACTCGACCAGATGACCGAGATGGATATCCCCGTTCGCATAGGGGAGTGCGCTGGTGACAACAATCTTCCGTTTTTCCGCCATTGCCGTGCCCTCTCTTCCTTGTGTCGTACTGTGCCGCCGAACTACTTCGTCAGCAGACGAAGCGCCCCCGTCGGACAGGCGTCAACGCACATATGGCAGTCTTTACATCCGGAAATCGCCTCCGGAGTGTTGAACTCCGGCTTGATCACCGTCTTGAAGCCGCGTCCCACAAGACCAAGCAGACCCTTCTTCGCCTTCTCTTCGCATACGCGGACGCAGAGGTTGCAGGTGATGCACTTGCGCTGGTTGCGTTCGATGCACACGAGGGTGTTCTCCACGAATCCTGGGTGGAACGCCCCGCGCAGACGCTTCGTGTCGGTGCGGAGCAGATTTGCGTAGCGGATGAGCCTGCAGTCCGCATAGTCATGGCATCCACATTCAAGACACCGCTTCGCCTCGGCCATGGCGACTTCCGGCGACAGCCCAAGGTTGACCTCCTTGAAGTCGTGTCTGCGCTCTTCCGCAGGACGCTGCGGCATCACCGCCCTCGCAATGCGCTCGCGGTCGGCAAAGTCCTTCTCGGTAAGGTCGCGTTCAGAGATGACAGGCTTGACCGGACGGTACTCGCCACCGGCAAGATATGCGTCAACGGCAAGCGCGGCCTCGTTCGCCTGCGCAATCGCGCCGATCGCTATGCCTGCGCCCTTGTTCACGGTATCTCCGCAGGCAAACACGCCTGGCAACGTCGTCGCGAAGTTGCCTTCATCTGCGGCGATCGTTCCCTTGGGGGTCTGCGGAAGCGCCTCAAAGCCGGCAGGGTCGTTGCGCTGCCCGATGGCGGCGATGACGCTGTCGAGGGCAATCTCCTCGAACTTCCCCTCCACCGGCACAGGCTTGCGCCGTCCACGTTCATCCGGCTCACCAAGCTCCATCACCTGAAGGCGCATTCCGGACACCTTGCCGTCGCACCCGAGGATCTCGTCAGGAGCGCAGAGGAACTTGAACTTCACTCCCTCCTCCTCGGCCTCGGTGATCTCCACATCCTCTGCCGGCATCTCTTTGCGGGTGCGGCGATAGACGACAAACACCTCTTTTGCGCCAACGCGCACCGCCGTGCGGCAAGCATCCATAGCCGTGTTTCCGCCGCCGACAATGGCGACGCGCTCGCCTATGTCGGGAGCCTGTCCGGTCACGACTGCGCGGAGGAAGTCGATTCCGCCCCACACGCCTTTCAGGTCTTCGCCCTTCACGCGCATTCCGGTGGACTTCCATGCGCCGTTCGCGACGATCACGGCGTCATAGCGCGCCCTGAACTCGTCAAACCCCGCATCACGTCCGATCTTGAAGTTGTTGACAAACTTTACGCCGAGCGACGCTATGGCATCGGTCTCGGCCTTGAGGATCGCCTTCGGCAGACGGTATTCCGGAATGCCGTAGCGGAGCATTCCGCCCATCTCGGGCATCTGGTCGCAGACCGTGACATCGTGTCCGCGCTGCACAAGCTTAAACGCCGCAGTGAGGCCGGCAGGTCCGCCGCCGATGATTCCGACTTTCTTGCCGGTTGGAGCCGACACCTTGATGGGATGCTCACCGCCGTTCTCGCGCACCTGATCGGCCGCAAAGTATTTCAGCTGGGCGATGGAGATCGGCGCCTCGACAAGACGGCGGCGGCAGGCCTTCTCGCACGGATGCGGACATACCCGGCCGATCGCCGCCGGCAGAGGAAACGTCTCCTTGATCGTCGCCACCGCATCGGCGAAACGCCCTTCGGCTATCTCCTTCACATACTTCTGGCAGTCTGTGTGGGCAGGGCAATTCAGCTTGCACGGTCCCTGGCAGTCGCCGTCATGGTCGCCCATGAGCAGTTCCAGCGCAAGGCTGCGGGCCTTGAGTGCGCGTTCGCCGTTCGTGCGCACGACCATGCCCTCGGAGACCTTCGTCGCGCAGGCGCGGAGCAGTTTCGGACACTTCTCGACCTCAACCACGCACACACCGCACGCGCCGTAGGGATTCATCTCCTTCATGAAGCAGAGATTCGGAATTTCGATTCCTGCCTTCTCCGCCGCCGCCAGGATCGTGGTTCCTTCCTCCACCGACACCTGGACGCCATCAATAGTCAAATTCACGGTTCCCATGACCTTCCGTCCCCCTTAGCCAACCACAACAGCACCAAACCGGCACGTCGCCGCGCAGGCGCCGCACTTGATGCATTTCGCCGCATCGATCACATGCGGATTCTTGAGCGAACCGGAAATCGCGTTCGCAGGACACTTCCGCGCACACATCGTGCAGCCCTTGCACTTCGTCGCATCAATCGAATACGTGCGAAGCGCAGCGCATTCGTGCGCGGGGCAACGGCGCTCGCGGATGTGGGCGTCATACTCGTCACGGAAGTAGCGGATAGTAGTGAGGACAGGGTTCGGGGCAGTCTGCCCAAGACCGCAAAGGGCGCCGTCCTTGATTCCGCGGCACAACTCTTCGAGCAGTTCCACGTCACCCTCGCGCCCCTGACCCTCTGTGATGCGCACGAGCGTCTCGTGAAGCCGCTTTGTGCCTATCCGGCAATGGACGCACTTGCCGCAGCTCTCCTTGGCCGTGAAGTCCAGGAAGAACCGCGCCATGTTCACCATGCACGTACGGTCGTCCATCACCACCATGCCGCCGGACCCCATGATTGCGCCAGTTGCGCCGAGAGCCTTGTAGTCGATCTGCGTGTCGAGCAGGGACTCAGGGATGCATCCGCCCGAAGGACCACCCATCTGGACAGCCTTGAACCTGCGTCCGTCGCGCACTCCGCCGCCGATTCCGAAGATCACGTCGCGGAGAGTAAGCCCCATCGGCACCTCCACAAGACCGCCTCGGCGTATCTTGCCGGTGAGCGCAAACACCTTCGTTCCCTTTGAGAACTCCGTCCCCATCGCCGAGAACGCCGCACCGCCGTTCTGGATGATCCACGCGACGTTGGCGAACGTCTCCACGTTGTTGATGTTGGAGGGCTTCTCAGTAAATCCCTTCTCCGCGGGGAACGGCGGCTTGAGGCGGGGCATTCCACGGCTTCCCTCAAGAGACTCGATGAGAGCCGTCTCCTCGCCGCAAACGAACGCGCCGGCGCCGGCCTTGATGCGAAGTTCGCACGAGAAGTCCGAACCAAGTATGTTCTTTCCGAGCAGATTCGCCGCCGTTGCATCGCGAATTGCTTTCTCGAGACGCACAATCGCAAGCGGATACTCGGCACGCACATACACGAACGCCCTTGACGCACCGATCGCATAGGCGGCAATCAGCATTCCCTCGATGAGCGAATGGGGATCGCCCTCGATGACGGCGCGATCCATGAACGCACCGGGGTCGCCCTCGTCGGCGTTGCAGATGAGGTACTTCTCGCTCCCGGCCGACTTCCTCGCAGCGTTCCACTTGAACCACGTCGGGAATCCCGCACCGCCGCGTCCGGCAAGACCGGAGACCTTGATCTCCTCGATCACCTGCTCCGGCGACATCGGTTCGCCGCCGCTCTTTCCGAGAATCTTCGCGATGGCGCGATACCCATCCGCCGCACGGTACGATTCGAGCGACTCCGGATCGATCACGCCGCAGTGGCGAAGCGCTATGCGCGTCTGCTTTTCGAGGAACTGCCTGTCGTCATCCGAAATCTCAAGATCCTTGACACCGGAAAGATCGCCGCTCAAGGCAGCGGCGGCAATGCGCTCCGCATCCTTCTCCTGCACCCTCACAAGGCGGGCAGCCAGCGCGTCACCGTTGTAGAGATCCACAATCGGCTCAAGATAGCACATTCCGATGCATCCAGTGACGCCGATATCCTGCACCGTTCCGAGAGCTTCAAGAGCATTGCGCACCTTGCGCGCTCCGGCGGCGATTCCGCAGCTGCCTTCTCCTACCACAATTCTCATGATGCGGACTCCTCCTTGATCTTCCTGACGATCGCCCGCGCCTTTTCGGGCGTGAGGGAGCCGTACGCTGTTTCGTTGATCATCATGACCGGCGAAAGCGAGCAACAGCCGAGGCAAGCCACTTCCTTGAGCGAGAACAGTCCGTCCGCCGTCGTTTCGCCATCGCCTATGCCAAGCTCGTCCTGAAGCGCCTTGGCGATGGAATCCGCGCCGTTTACGTGACACGCCGTACCCTTGCACAGCATTATCAGGTTTTTGCCGACAGGCTGAAGCCTGAACTGGGTATAGAACGTCGCCACGCCCATCACCTTCGCAGGGCTTACCCCCACATGCTCCGCCACGGCGTAGATCACGTCCGTAGGCAGATAGCCATATATCTCCTGCGCCTTCTGCAGAATGGAGATCAGGGCATGACCATCGCCCTCGAACTCCTTGAACACTGCATCAAGCCGCGTCAGATCGCTTTTTGCACACGTCTCACACATCGACCGTCTCTTTTCTTTTTTTGAAATAAAGTTGAAATTATATCACAAGATGCCTCTATTAGTCCATTCCCCATGCTCTAAATGGCACTTTACTGCATTATCGGCACAATAAACTGAATCAGCCCCACATCCATGTAGCTGCCGAAACAATCAACGCGGAATACGCCGCCGACACCACGTCGTCGAACAGGACGCCATGCGCATTGTGTATGTTTCGGTCGATATACCGCGCTCCAGGCAGCTTGATGGCGTCCAGTATGCGGAAGACCACGAACGCCGCCGCGAGTTGCCACCAGTGCGTGAAATTCACCGCAAACAGCGGCACGCAAAGATAGCCGACGATCTCATCGAGAACGAAGTGGCTTGGATCAGGATCGTTCCAGCGCTTCTGCGCCCACGGAGTGAGAATGTAGTGCACCGCGGAGAAGAACACCGCTCCCGCAAGGCACCAGATCCGGATGCACATGGGATCCCATTCGCGCCAGAACGCAAGTGCGTGCCACGCCAGACCGACAAGCGCCCCCATGCTGCCGGGAACTATCGGCGAAAGCCCCAGCAAAAATCCGCTTCCAAGAAAAACCTTGATGAACTCCTTGGCGTCTGCCTTCATCCATTTTCTCCCTCGCATACCAAACATCACGAACTGCGCCACACCCCATCGCCGGACATCTCCGCATCGTCCGTAACGGCTATCATCGGCCTTAAGGTGCGGCATCCAATCTCTCCAAGAGCCGCAGAGAGGCGCGAAAACTGGGCATCGTCCACATACGTGCCGACAATCGCCCCGCCTGAACCGGCGAACTTTGCGCTTGAGCCTGCATTTCTCGCCACGTTGACCATGCGCCTGTTTTCGTCCGACACGTCAAAGATTCTGTCCCTGAGATCGAAGTTTGCGTCTATGAGCGCCGGCAGTTCGCCAGCGCGTCCTGCAACAAGCGCATCGCGCCCTCGCTGGGCTATGTCCGCAAACTCCGTCATGGCGGAAAGGATGTCCGGCCGCCTCTCCTCAAACAGCCGCTTCACCTTCTTGTGCGCCTTGCCGGACTCTTCGGCGCGGTTGGGATCGTACGCCACATAGAGCTTCGGCAGGAGGGATACGTCAAGCCGCTCGTAGCGGCCATACCCGTGATTCTCGACGTATCTGCGGTCGAAGTCCATGAACACAAGGCCGTTGTACATCTGTATCACGCGATCCTGGTAGCCGCAGTTGATGCCAAGTTCGTCGCGCTCGGCCTCAAGGCACAGGGTGGGCGCATATTCCTCCGGAACCACGATGCCGTAGAACCTCATGAGCGCCTTCAGCATTGCCGTGCAGATTGCGCTTGAACCGGAAAGCCCCACAAGGCGCGGCACGTTTATCCTGTACTCCGCCGTGAAGTTCCTCGCGGGTATGGCGATGCCACGCTCCATGCAGTACTCGAAGAAAAGCTTCGCGACGGCCTTCAGCATCCGTATGCCGCCGTAGTAGCCGAACGTGCGCAGATCGTGCACAAGCTGCTCCGGCGAATCGAACATGGCGTCGTCCACCTCGCCCGGCACGAACCGCATCTTGGACGACTCGGTGAGCCGCAGATCCACGCCGAAGTTTGAGAACGCGAATGAAAGCGTCTTGCCGAAATATCCGTCGCTCGGATTCCCGAGAAGCCCTGCGCGGGCGAAGCTCCTAACCTTGACCGATTCCATTGAACGCCTCCAGTGCCTTTAGATAGCCTTGCGGATTCCCGATGTCCTGACGGTGTCCGCGATAGATGTAGCCGAACACCGGCTTCACAGCCATCATGCGGCGGATCGCGTCCGTCAGCTGTATCTCGCCGCCGTGTCCAGGCGTCTGCGTGGCAAGCAGACCAAAGATGTCCCCGTCAAGCAGATAGCGTCCGGCCACCGCCAGATTGCTCGGCGCATCCTCCTGCCTCGGCTTCTCGACGAGATCGACGAGCCGCGCCGACGCCCCGGCGGCAAGCGCGGCGTGGTCTTGCTCCACAGCGGCGATGCCGTACCGGCTCACCCTCTCTACCGAAACGCGCTCCATGCCGATTACGCTTGCACCGCCATTGGCCTCGGACACCGCCACCATTTCCCGGCTTGGGTTCGGGCCGGTCACAAGTGCATCGCCAAGCAGTATCAGCGTCCGTTCCGACGCGAAATCCGCCGCCTGCAGAACGGCGTGTCCCAGCCCATTCTGCTCACGCTGATAGACGAACCTGATGTCCACGCCGAAGTCCGGACTGCCCTCGAAATATCTGCGTATTATCTCCTTGCCCTCGGATATGACCATCACCACGCAGTCCGCACCGGCCTCCACGGCCTCCTCGACTATGCAGTGGATTGCGGGTTTCGCTCCTATCGGCAGCATCTCCTTCGGCACAACCCTCGTGACGGGCAGAAAACGTGTGCCCAACCCGGCGGCCGGTATTATCGCAGTCATCTCAGTCGTTCCCTCCGTCGCTCGCGAAGATCTTGGTGTCACCCACCCGAACACCATCCTCAAGGCCAAGCTCCTCCTCAAGCTTCTCGCCCGGACGTATCCCCGTGAAAACGATGTCTATGTCCTTGTACGGTCGCCACCCTGCCTCCTTTATCATGTCCTCCGCAAGCTTGAGTATGCCTATCGGCTCTCCCATGTCAAGCGTGTACACCTTCCCGGACTCAAGCGCGGCGGCGGAAAGCACAAGGCTTACCGCCTCCTGTACGCTCATGAAGTAGCGCGTCATCCGTCGGTCCGTCACTGTCACAGGTCCGCCGGCGGCGATCTGTTCGCGCCAAAGCTCCACCACGCTCCCGGAACTTCCAAAGACGTTGCCGAATCTGACTACGGTGAACCCGGCAGCCAGAACGAACTTCTCGGCTTCACGCTTAGTGCGCCCCATGACGCTGCGCGGATGCACCGCCTTGTCGGTGGAGATGAACACGAACCGCTCCACGCCTGCATCCTTCGCGATCTTGACAAGCCTCTCCGTGGCGGCGGTGTTGTTGCGGAAGCCCTCCTCCGGATTCATCTCGACCATCGGCACATGCTTGTATGCCGCCGCATGAAGCACGATGTCGGGCTTCCACTCATCGAACAGCTCCCGCATCTTCGCCTCGTCAGACACATCGACCATGAGCGGAACGCATCGTCCGTCTCCGCCCATCTCATGGTCAATCCTGTACAGGACGTTCTCGCCTCGCTCGACCATCAGCACCTTCGCCGCACCGGCGCAGGCAACCTGCCTCACGATCTCGCTGCCGATAGTTCCGCCGGCCCCGGTCACAAGAACCGTGCGGCCGGCAAGGACAGGCGGCACCGGAAGGCTTGCCGCCGGTGTCGATGGACATACGGCAACCCTGTGCGCCTGGCGGAGAAACCTTACGCCGAGCGTTCCGAAGAACGCAAATACGGCATCTATCATCGTGACGGAATATGGCGGTCTCGCCCACGAAAGACCTGCGTTCGGCATCAGGGCGCGCATCCAGAGCAGCAGCGCCGCCGCAATGCCGAACGCCGCCACGTACTTCGGGATGTCCTTCGCGGCGACGCGCCAGCGCCATGCGCGATTGAGACCGAACGCGGCAAGCATCGCCACCTGTGCCACGCATACGAATATCGACGAAATGCAGGCCGAACGCCATCCGGCGAGCGGCTCCTCAAAATTCATCCGTACGCAGAACGCCGCAGCATATGCGGCAAGAAGCACAGCGATGTCTATAACGGCGATCATGGGCGACAGGCGGCTTTACGATCCCGGATGGCAGGGCTTCCCGCCAGCCTTGCAGAGCGGACACTCGGACGGCTCCCACGTCACGGGCGTCATCTGCACGAGCGAAAACATCGGGATTCTGCCGAACTTGACCTTGCCGGAACTGCGGTCAACGAGAACGACGACGCCGGCCACCTTCGCGCCGGCCGCCTTCACGAGATCGATGGTTTCCTGGACGCGGCCGCCCTTCGTGACCACATCCTCCGCGACAACGTACCGTTCGCCCTTCTTGAGGGAGAACCGGCGCATGGCGAGCTTTGTGAGTGGCTTGCCCGCAGCGTCCTTGCTGTCGCCGTCCTGAACCTTCTCGGCGAACACGCACTTGACGTTGAGCGCACGGGCGACCTCGTGTCCGACGAGTATTCCGCCGACGGCCGGAGATATAACGCCGTCAATTCTCTTGCCAAGCTTGCCGCTCTTGACTGCACGGGCCGTCACCTCCTTGCAGAGCTTCTCCGCAATCCTGGGATAGCGCAGCACGTTGGCGCACTGGAAATAGCGGTCTGAGTGCAGTTTTGAGCGCAGCTCGAAGTGTCCGGAGAGAAGAGCCCCCGTATCCTCGAAATACTTCATCACCTGTTTTTCTGTCATTTCATTATCTCCTTGAGTACTGTGGAATTTTCTGCGGAAAGCATGTCGTCCCGGCTGAACATCTCCGGATGCGCAGCCGGGCTGCGCACGCTGGCCCCCGTTTTCCCGGGTTGCGCCCGGACGGCAAACGCCGCCACATCGCGCCCCATCGTGAACGGCAGAAGCGAATATGCCGCTGAGCCGGACGGCGGCAGTCCGACGGCCGGCGGAAGGTGGTCATCGGCAGGCAGCTTCGCCACCACTTTGGGCATCGTCTCGTCGAGCAGCCCTATGCCGGAATCAAGACGCCCTATCGACGGACGGTTTCGCGCATCCCGGCGCACCTGCCACGGAGTGCGCACCGCGTCAAGACAGGCGGCATTCACGTCCGGCGACAGCGACACGAACGACGCAAAAGGCCTCATCCGCTCACTTGCGGACACAAAGGACAAAGGGACATTGTGCGGGAAGCGTGTGGCAAGAAACGCAAACACGATGAAGAGCAGAACTATGTATATCGCATCCCGCATCAGTCATGCTTCTCCGCGAGCTGGACGTTGACAATCCGCGCACCCTTGGCGATCGACATTACGCGCATGAGATCGCCGGACGGCACACGCTTG
Organism: uncultured Lentisphaeraceae bacterium; assembly: GCA_964440985.1. Classification (GTDB taxonomy): domain Bacteria; phylum Verrucomicrobiota; class Kiritimatiellia; order RFP12; family UBA1067; genus UBA1731. The sequence goes on from CAYTWE010000001.1 coordinate 50,179, forward strand.
TCGGAAAGAAGCGTAAGAGTTCCGCATCGCGTCTCCGAAACACGTTCGTCAAGACGGTTCGAGAACTCCTCAGCGCTTGCCGGATCCGAAAGCACATACCGTGCATCGTCGAAAAACACGAGTGTTCCCTCGGACTGTGCACCACCGGGCATTAGCAGCGCGACAAGTCCGGTCTGCGCAGTGTCCGCTATGTCCGAAACGGGAAGCTCCATGGACACCGCCGGCGCAGGCGCAAGTGTGCCGTAGAGAAGCGACATCATCACCATGACAAGCACGAGCGTAAGCCACGGCGCAATCTGCACAAGATACCTGAACCACGCCATGTTCATGCGGATGTCTCCGTCAGCCTCGCAACAATGTCCCGTACCGTCGCGTCAAGGTCGGCGGCAAGATGCTCAAGCCGCGCTCGGAGAAGGGCATACAGCACATACACGAACACGGAGACAAGCAGACCTGCGGCGGCGCAGGCAAGCGCAGGCCCCATGAGTGGAACGAGATCGGCGCGTGTCGCCAGCGTCTTTCCGGAAACCGCCGCCAATGCGCGGGCGAATCCGACCATCGTGCCAAACAGCCCCAGGAGCGGCGAGATCTGCGCAACTGTCTGCAGCACCGACAGACGGCGCGAAAACCGGCGGGCTTCGGTACGCGCAGCGACTTCGGCGGCCTCCTTTATCGCGACAGCGGACTCGTGCCTCCGGCGGATGGCTGCCGCAACGACCCGTGCGACAGGCGTTGGAGTTTCATCGCATATCGCCAAGGCCTCGCGGTCGTTCTCCTTCGCCACAAGGTTGTCCACACCGGCCATGAAATCGACGTACACCACATGCGCCCGCCTCAGGTCGATGAACCTCATGAAGAAGATGCCGGCCGAGACAAGCCCCACAATCGCTATCGTCCACAACACCGGACCGCCAGAAAGCATTACGGATATCACCTTGCACCACCCTTCCTTTTAAGCGCCGCAATGCGCCGCTGCGCCTCACGCGAAGCCGGCACGTCAGCATCCGCCACCCGTTCAAGCATTGCGATTGCGGCATTGGCGTTGCCCTCGGAATCATAATGATCCGCAAGCGCAAACGCTGCGCGGACGAAAAACGTACGCGCCACTTCGCCGAACAGCATCCCCTTCGCACATCCTTCCGAATAGGCAAGCACCACATTTCTGTAATACTGCTCCATTGCCTTTTCCGTATTGCGAAGCTTCTCCATTGCGCGGCCGATCTTGAACGCAACTTCGATTTTCCGGTCGGGCGAAATGGCGTTGCCGTCCGGAAGCGCCCGGTACGCCGATATCGCCTCTGCGTAGCAGTTCGTGTCTCCGGCCCCCATGGCGTATAGCGCGTCCGCCTTCAGCACGGACGCCTTGACCGCGTTTGGACTGCCTGGCACCTGCGTTGCGGCGCGGTTGAACAGCTGCGATGCCTCCGCATATCTTCCAAGCTCCATCAAGGCCTCTCCCTGAACAAGCAGCGTTTCAGCAAAGAGCGTACGGTTCGTTCCGGATTCGCCGGCTGCCTTCGTCGCAAGCTCCACAGCCTTGGAATAGTCCATCAGCGCGGATGAGCATCGCGCCGCCCAAAGAAGCGCGGATGATGCATTTGCGCCGCCGGGGCGGCGGGCCGCATACGTCTCGAAATACGAACGCGCATCCTCGTACTTCCCGTGGTTGTACTCGTATTTTGCGCACCACAGCATCAGATCGGTGCGCAGTTCCTCGCTTTTCGTGGATGCCATGAGGGATGTCGCCGTAGCCTTCGCATCAACGTCCATGCCCGCTCCGTACAGGCACAGAGCCTCAAGGAAGCGCATCTCGTCCGAAAGTTTCGGGTTGCGTTTCGCCACGGTTCCGAAATCTTTTGCCGCCTCTCCGAAACGGTATCCCCTGTAGCAGGCTCGTCCTCTTCCGAGATACGCCTCCGTGACATCCGCCTCGGCAAGACCGTTCGACGCTATCAGGCCGTCATACCGTTCAATCGCAATGCCGATGCGCCCTCTCCTTGCGTCGATTGACGCCAATCGCAACGCCGACTTCTCCCCCCATGGACCGCCCTTTTTCTCAAGTTCTCCATAGATTCTCTCGGCGCGTTCCATCTCGCCGGCGCGTTCAAGCGCATCAGCCTCCGAGAAGCGCATCTCTCCGGCATTCGCGCCGCCTAAGGCCGCCGCCCTTCCGTACGCCTCGGCGGCCTCCGCGTAATGTCCATCCGCAAGGAACGACTCCGCCTGACCAAATGCCGCAGACGCCTTCATCTCCGCATTTGTGGCGGACTGCTCCGCACGCGAAAACGCCCCGACGGCTTCGGAATGTCGCCCAAGCATGAACAGCGCCCGCCCACGGCGGCTGAGAACTGCGAAATCAGTTGCGGCAGACGGGTCGATCTCAAGGTAGCGGCGGTATTCGTCATCCGCACCGGCGGCGTCCCCGAGGGTCAGAAGTTTGTCTGCAAAGATCCGTGCGGACTGCACCGATACGCGCTCTCCAGGGTTCATGCGCAAGAGAGCGCGCACTCGCGCAACTCCAGTCGTACGCAGAGTCTCCTGCGCCATCTCCGCGAAACCAAGCAGATACCCTGCGCGAAGGCGTGATTCTCCGTTTAGACCATGTTCCGCAACCGGACGCAAAACCGCACACGCCTCCACGTTCTTTCCCGCCTCCGACAGCAGTTCGCCCTTCAGGAGCATCGCATCCTCTGCCGCCGGCCCGGTCCTGCCTTCAAGCGTCTCCGAAGAGATGAGCGCAAGCGCGTCGGAACGTCTGCCTGTCTCCGCAAGCATGTACGCCCTGAGGAACTTCACCGGCAATGCGAGGTTCGAATCGGAGAAAGGCTCCTTCAATGTATCAATCGCCGCGGCAAAGTTACCCGCCCGCACCTGAGAACGCGCTCGCCAGAAACGGAAGCGTTCGCCGGTTTCATCCGTCCACAAGGAAAGTCGCCTGTCTATCTCCGCATCATTTCCGAGATGCGCCAAAGCCTCAAGCGACACAAGCCGAGCATCAGTCCGCTCCGCCGCATTCCCGGCTGCGGCATCCGCCGCAGAAAGCGCCGTGCCCCACACTCCGTCCTTCAGCGCCTGCCGTGCGACATCAATGTCTCCGGCGGCAAAGACTGCCGCAGAGACAAGGCAAAGCACGGCTGCGACAGGCAAACTCACACCAACGCTCCCTTGTACCCCATTTCAGAAAGCAGCCTGTCGTTCTTCATCCAGTTCTGCTCAACCTTAACCCACAGCTCAAGGCGCACTTTCACGCCAAACATGTCTGAAAGCTCCGGTTCAGCGGCCTTTCGTGCGTACTTGAGCGTCCTGCCGCCTGATCCGATCACCATGCCCTTCTGCGACGGCTTGTTTACGTAGATCGCAACATTCACATCCCAAACGCCGTTTCGCTCAGAGATGTCCTTGACGGCCACACCAATCTCGTGCGGGATCTCCTGGAACAGCCGCGCAAGCAGCTTCTCTCGCACGACATCAGCAATGGCAAGCTTGCGCGGGTAGTCCGTCACTATGTCATCATCGAAAAGCGCCGGGCCTGGCTCAGCCATGCCATACAGCGCATCGGCGAGAGCGGCAAGCCCTTCTCCCGTCTTCGCCGAAAGTTTAATCCATGTCGGAGACACCCCGCAATCCCTGTGCGCCGCAGCCCAGCTGTCGTGATACATTGTCTCGAAGAACGGACTCTTGTCGCACTGATTCAGGACGAAGATGCACTTTTCCGGCTTCTCGCGGGCTACACGCGCCATCCATCCTTCATCTTCCATCTGCGGCGCGTTTGATGCATCAAAAACGAGGCAAAGTATGTCCGTACCCGCACTTGACGCCCTGGCCATGCCGTTAAGCAGACGTCCAAGCGGACCTTCCGCCTTGTGAAGTCCGGGAGTGTCGACAAGCACCAGCTGCCCACGCGGATCGGAGACAATGCCGCGCACCGTGTTGCGCGTCGTCTGCTCGACGGGTGACACGATCGACACCTTCTCTCCGACAAGGGCGTTGACAAGCGTCGATTTGCCGGCATTTGTCCTGCCGACGATGCCCACAATCGCCGCTTTTTTCTCACAGTTTTCTTCTCTGCTGCCCATAGGCTGTCACCATTCTCCAAAACACTGGCGATTATAGCACAAAAAAGAGACCTGCGCGGAGTGCGCGGCCTCTTTTTCGCCCTTGCTGCTCAAGGATTTTGGCGGTTACGCCTGGGCGCCGTCACCATATCCCTTGGATGTGAGATACTCGATGACCTTGCCAACCGTGGTGAGCTTTTCAGCGTCCTCTTCGGGGATCGCCGCGCCGAATTCCTCTTCAAACGCCATAATGAGCTCGACGGAATCGAGGGAGTCTGCGCCGAGATCGTCGATGAACGACGCTTCGGACGTCACCTGCTCAGCGTTGACGCCGAGCTGATCCACGATAATCTCTCTGACGCGATCTTCAAGTTTACCTGCCATAGTCTTTAAGTCTCCTTTTTGTTGGAACGCCTTGTAAGATACCAAATCCCAACCTTGAAATCAAGCGAAATTGTTGCTTGACAAGTGACCCGAAATTGGCGTACGCAGTTCCACATCATTCACGACAGTCCGGGGGGCCAGACACTTCGCGCACACCGGGTGGCGGCTTGACGGTCTTGACAATCCTGTCGCCTTCACGCCGCCATTCGGCGACAATCGGCCCGTGCGGCGTCGGAACGCTACCTTTTGCGAAATCGACTGATGACGGCGGAACTGGTTCGAACGCGAATGTCGCGTAGCCGGGCGAAAGCGGTCGCACTCCAAGCACATACGACGTAAGCAGCCCGGCGACCGCCGTATCCGGATGAGCCTCATCGCCCCATCCGGGCATCGCCACATCCATGCACTCGTACGTCGTGCGGCATCCCTTCCACTCCGGAGATATCACCGTGAAGAAGCCATGCTCCTCTATCGACTTCAGCGCAAGGTCGCCAAATCCGAACTCAAAGCGTCCACGCGCCGACAGCGCCTGAAACTTGCCGTGCCAGTTGCGCGGAAGCGCTGAGGCAAGCGTGGCCGCCTCACGTCTGTCGACGAAACGGACGGCAAGCGCAAGGGCATTCGCCTCAGTGGAGTATGTTCCATCCTCAATCGAGAACGCAAACGCCCGGCCGTCTTCGCATCTGAAATCGCGTTTCGTCACAGAGGCGATGCGTTCCGCCTCACTTCGCCAAATCTTCGCATCCGCATCATGCCCCAACCACTCCGCAATCTCCGCAGAGTCGGAAAGCGCCTTCCAAAGCAGGATTTGCATATAGCTGCGGCGATGTAGCGACGTTGCGCCGAACCGGAGAGCCCCTGCGTTCTTGCAAGTCTCCTTCCGCTGAATGAACACCCCGTCGCGCACATTGCGCAGGAGATATCCGATTAGGCGCCGCAAATTCGGAAACAGATCGCGCATCAGCGCCATATCGCCGGTGTACAGCGCATAGTTGCGCATCACCGGCGCAAACCACGCGGCGAATTCATCCGACGCAAACGGTCCGTATTCGCCCGATGCCGGCGACACTTTCGCCTCAGGGTACGGACAGGCCTGAACATAGCCTTCCGGCGTCTGCGCCAGCGCAAGCATTCGCAATGAACCCGGCATATACGGCGAATCGGATGCATACGCCGCGTACATGTTGAGATCCGCCCACCAGAGATCGCCGCTCCACACAAGCCTGTCGCGCTTTGCGCCATCAGAAAGATACGCGCACAGCGTCTCCTCGCCGCGCTTCGGTATGGCAGCAAGCTGACATGTGCGCACACTTGCGCGCCACAGCGCATTCAGACGTTCATCTGAGCAGGAAAACGAGCCTTCAACCGGCTCTTCCGAATACGTGCATCTGTTCTCGAACCTGAAATCATCAATGTCAACGGACGCGCCTGGCGTATCTACGGCCACGCGCACATAGCGGACAAGCCCTTGCTGGAATCTCGCCCTGCATACGCCACCCGTCGTCACCGTGAACAGCTCAAAGCGGTCGGTAGATGACGGCGGAATCGGCAGCGGCACATCCTTGCCAAGATAATCCGCACGTGTATCGTCCCAGAAGTCGCCCCTCTCCGTCATGCGATCAGGATGGTTGGCGTACGATATGCGCACAACCGCGCCTGACGCCCCGACAGTCACGGGCGACGCCTTGAACACTGCATAGCCTGCGGTTGCATCAGGGCCGAAATCAATGATATGCGGATGCCCATGCGACACCAGCGCTGCCAACAACAATCCTCCACAAAACACGACATCCTCCGTTTCAGTTTATGGCAACGTCCAACGTCGTCCCCTTCGTGAATGCGTACTGGAAGCGTCCGTTGTCCGATGCGACAAATGATTTCCCGGTGGCGGGAGCGAACACGCCAAGAAGGTTCTGCGTATACAGAAACGCAGACTCCCTGAACGCATAGGTGCTCCACTCATGTCTTGGCTTCGCGAGCGGATTCGCGCATGGCGCATCCTCCGGCGACATCCCCGGCATGAAAAACGGCCTTGCGAGAAGCAGCACAACACCTTCACCCTTCGCCGCCTCACATCTGAAATACGCATCCTGCCCGTTATCCACATCGTGTCCGGAATTGTCTATCCACACGAAGCGTACGCCATCCTCCACCCACGCCGCCATGCGCTCCCGCCTGACGAAATCCCCTGGCCGGAGACGAAGTCTGCGCGGACGCGGATACGACGAGGAAACGATGCGAACCGCCGCCCCCTCCACGGCAAACGACTTCGCGCCACGGCAACGCGACGGGAACACGCGATCACACTGTTCGCCGCCGCATCCGATGCGAAACACCTTCGTCTGGCTTCGGTAGGGCTTGACGGCAACAACGTCAATCAGCATCGACGCCGCAAGATTGATGCGGTTGAAACGATACATCGGCCGCAGGTTCTCCGGCCCGTTCAATCCATAGCTCTGCGTGATGACGTGCCGTACGCCGTTCTCCATCACATCGGCATCTAAATGCGCATGGCCGGCAAACGAACCCGCAATCCTGATGCGCCCTGTCTTTGCGTGGCGTTCAACGACGGCAAGCGCATCCGCAAGTCCGGGCGTAGTGCACGGCTCCGCGCTTGACCGCCAAAGGCCAAGATACGGATGCAGCGTCGCGTGAGAAAGGATAACCGCAGTCCAGCCATCCTTCAACTCTCCAAGGCTCCTGTCAAGGAAATCGACCTGACGCTGCGTCACGCCTACCCACGTCTTCCCCTTGGTGTTCCCGACGTTCAATTCAGACGTGTTGAGAAATATCACGCGGGTCATCTTGCGCGGGAAATCCCACAGGCCGTATCCGTCCACTGCATAGCGAAAACCCGAAGCGGACTCAAGCGCTGAATTGAAGAACCGGAAATAGTCGTCGGACGACTGGTGCCAGATGACGTTTCCGAGGTCGTGATTCCCGACAACATGAAGCGACGGAACCGAGAACGTGCCGTATATGCGCCTCTCGCAATCCATTACCGCCCTTCCGAACGCCTCCGGCTCATCCTTCCACGTCTTCCTTCCGCGATCAAGACCTATGTCGCCGAGATTGGCGATGAAGTCGGCGCCGAAGATTTTTGCCGCCGCATCTAAGGCATACTGGTGCACCATCCCGTCGCCCCAGTCCGGCGATCCGCCAAGCGACACGGTACCGGAATGGACATCGCTGACAACCGGGAACACAAGTGTCTCGTCAGCCCCTTTCCATTCGCAGAACCTTGCCTTCGCAAGCCTTATCTCACGCATCATCCAGTCGGGAATCGCGGGAGCGGCAGGCTTCCCTGCTTGCGATGCCAAAGCATTGGAGCCGAGCGCGACCGCCGCACCGGCGCCGGCCATCCCGATAACGGCCCTTCTTGTCATGTTCATTTCCGGACATCCTTTCCGCAAGCGTTTCCGAGAATTATACCGGCAAGCCGCTCACGCGCCTTGCGTACCGCTTCCGGATTGCGCGTGAAGTCGGTCATCGAGCGGATGAGCGTTTTCGATATTTCCTTTACGGCTGCCGGATCTTTCGCGGCGGCCATCACAAGATAATCGTAGTCCTCCGAGCCGTCGCGCAGATTCGCCAGGCGGATTGACGGCAGGATGCCATTCTTTCCGGGATATGCAAGCACCCCGTCCCCAGGCGCCTGAAGTCCGCTCCATGTATTCCATGCGGGGAACCACACATCCCGCTCATCAAGTTTCGGCTGGCTGCCGCTCCAGTAGTTTACGTTCCAGAAGAGAAACCCGTCTGAGCGATACAGATGCGTGAACCACGGGATGAGCCGCCCCTCCACCGTCGGATTCTCGTATGACGAGAAGTTGCAGTACGGATGGAACGGAGAGCAGCACGTGTACCACCAGACCTGACGCCCCATCCTGCGAAGCTCATCCGAGACGTCTTCGCGATAGATTGCGGTGAGAGGGGTGTGCCAGTCCGTTGCGGTCCAGAACGGAGAGACCTTGTCAGGATGCTGAACGCGATCTCTGTACATGTACGCGCTCGTGATGAGCGGCAGATCGGGATATACACCCTTAAGTCTTCTCCACATCCTGTCGATGCCCTCGTAATAATCTGCTTCACGCTCGTCAAAACCGTAGATGCAGCATCCGTCAAGAAGGTTCCTTTTTCTGAGTTCCGCAACATACGGCGTTAACGTGTTTGTCACGTACGTAAAAAACCCCTCCGAGAACACATCCTTCTTGGAGCCGTACACCACCCACGCCTGCCCCTTCGGCGGTGGCGGCGCAAGGTTGAGCAGGTTCACGTGCCGCTGCCCACGCGACTTGGCGTATGCGATATCCTCGATATCCGGAGGTGACGTGCGCGATATGTCAGTCCAGTCAAGCCTGTGGTCAAGCATCATGTCCATCGCCTCGCGACGCCGAACCTCAAACGATTCGGGGTAATGCCGCTTGATGAAACCATCCATGCAAGCGAACATCGCCGGAAAGGAAAACATCTTCGGAAGCGCAAAATTCCACACCTCCACGGCAACCGGAACCGTCTGCGAAAAACCGTCAGCGGCAACGAACTTCGCTTCGCACCTGTACGTCCCCGGCTTGGCGTCGCGTCCGGCGAAAACGGTAAGCCAGATGCCTTGCGTCGCTCCTTTCCTGACATCAACCGGCGCGGCAGGCAGCAGCACCTCCGGAATCCACTTCTCGTGAGGATCAACGCCGCAAGGATGCGGCGCATACTCCGGACGGCGGGCAAGGTATCCCAACCGTTCCCACGAAATCGTGCCGTTGAGACGGTTCCCGGACGCATCCACCAGCGGCGTCAACTCTACGTTCAGCTCCTTCAGTTCACGCTCCGCACCTGTCGTGACAAGCACCTGCGCCGATTCGCGCTCGCCCTTCGCCAATCGCAGACACACGCTTGCCGGCGTTCGCCTGTCCTCATCCGCTGGGAACGTAAGCGGCGTCACCTTGCGCATTGAATCAGCCGTCCAGAGGCACACGCCATCCGGCGGCAAAGACGACACCGGCCCACATTTCGCCGCCCCGTCCGCAATCGGCTCATAGACAAACCTGCCAGCAGAGTGAAGCGACCTGGCGGGATACGTCACAAGCATCTCATCGCTCTCAGAGAACGGCCGTCCCGTCATGCGCCGCGCAGACAGCTGTACATGTCCGGGATCGCGACGCTCAAGGAACACATTGCGGAAAAGAACCTCGCCGCCCGGCGCAAACGGGTCGCGGTAGAGGGCATAGAGCTTGATTTTCCGGACCGGAGAGCCGGGATAGTGCACAGATCCGGATTTCTCCCAGCCGTGCGTCCCCTCGGTGAACGTCGCAAGCAGTTTGTACGTAAACGTGCCGTCAGCGTGCTCGACATCCACATAGAGACAGTACTCCTTCGCGCAGGCATTCACCGCCTTCGATTCGCCGCCGAACCATATCGGTGAGCAGTCAGGAGATTCATACGTCCGTTCAATCACCGCCTTGGTGACTGATGGAGCAAAGGTTGCCGCAGAATCCGAAGCGATGCCGGACAGTGCTGCAGCTGCGGCAAGCGCGACAACGGCCGTCATCGTCTTCATATTGCAGCAACCCTTCATCTTACGACAACCACTGTGCCAAGTCTGCCGTACCCGATGCGGAGACGCTTGTCTGAAACGAAAATCCTCCAGCCGTCATCGAGCGCTCCATCTGAATCGAGTTTAAGCGCACCATTGCATTTGATCGTCCCGGCAGTTGTGAGGATTGTGAACCGCTCCGTTCGCCTCTTGGCAAGAAGTTCCGCGTTCCCGATCTTCACGGTTGCACCTGATTCAATCTCAATGTTTCCTGAGAGCGCAAGGTCAAGCGTCTTACCGGCGATGAATTCAGCAGCATCGAACCCCAAGGCCGCCGTTTGAACGGCAGCGGCATGGACTGTTCCGAATCCGGAAAGGCCAACGAGTTTGACTGAGGCAAGCTTGTCTGACGTGAGACCTCCGTTTCCGAACCGGCACACGCCACCATCCATCACAAGCGGTGAATTTGTCGGATAATGCCATCCGGCAGACCAATACTGAACCGTCGCGCCGGAAGATATTGTCGTCGCACCGCGATAGTCCGATTCCTGTTCCGCATTCGAGGCAATAGTGAGCGTACCGTCTCCGCAATAGCGAACGCCGCCGCTTCTGTCGTTGTCGGCAAGACAGTCCGTAATCGCAATCTCGGTATCCTGCGTCCGTCCGCCTCGACGCAGAATGGCCTTTGCCCAGGTGTAGTCGCATCCGGGGGACGTCACGACGATGTTCGTTATCAGCCCCGCATTCTCATCGAACTGCGCAAACGCGGAGGCGCCCCATCCATCGCCCTCTACCTCGATTAGCGGCGATGCCGTGAACTCCCACGCCCCGACATCAGGCACGGGAATCGCCCTTACGCCCTTCCCCGTGGGCGACTTGAACGCCTTGCGCAGTGTGCCGCCGCCGGAACCGCCTGACGGCAGAGACAGATCGAAGTTTGCTCCGCCACCGAAAACCGTCATCCGGGTAATCCTGTTGCCGGCCATCTCTGAACCGGCACCCTGAAACTGCAGCGTCCCGCCGTTGAAGTTGAGGTAGACGCGGTTGTCAGCAACGCGGAAGGAAGCCATGTTGTTCTGTATCTGCGTAGAGTTTGTGATGGCTGCGCCATTCAAGAGCGATGCGGGAGAAAGCATGACGCCACCGTTCAGGTTGATGATCGATACGGAGTTCGAGCCGCATCCGAGATTTAGGTTCGACATCGACACGGCGGCATTTCCGTCGATTGTCAATGCACTGCGCGCATTCGCCGTATTCCCGGCCTGCCCCCACACGATGAACGGCATGTCAATGCGGAGGAATTTCGCTTCAGCATTTCCGCCGATGTACATGTGCGCCTTTCCGCCATGGCTTCCGATTCCCACGCCGCCGTTTGCGGTGTGATCGAACAGTCCGCCGGTCATGTCGAATGTTGCGCACCCGGTGGACGTATGTCCGAAGCAGACCCAGTTGTTCGAACGCCAGCGGCCATCGCGCATCAGTACGCATCCGCCGATGTGGTCGCCCACCATGCCGTACGGCCAGTATCCGGAGGCGTATTCAACCCAATAGTCTCCACCGTCAATCACAAACGTCCCTTGGCTGTATATGGAATCGCCCGACGAAAACGTCGAATCGTCAACGCTGTATACGCCGTTTGATATTATGCCGCCATTTTCAAGACGGAGAATTCCCCGCGAAGCGACGGTGTTGTTTGTGCTGTTTCTTCCGAGGAGTATTCCATGCGCCCCATTCACGGACATTGGTTTGCCGAGATCGAGCACACCGCCGTCCTCCACGGTAAGCCGTGCGACTTCAGGATACGGAGAACCTATCATGTAGCAGGTCTTTTCAAGCAGGGTATACGACCCAACGGCAAAGCCATTGGAGGCTGACTCGTCCATTATCAGGCTTATCCGCGGGTCGCCAGCGGACTCTTTTGCGCGAAACGCCGCAGGATAGTGCGCGTGATAGTACATGACTGCGGCGGCATCGTCCTTCCCGCTTGGCGATACGGTGATGAACGTACCCAGCCCGTCTGCACTCGAAAGGTAGGAGCTCGTGAATGTACCGTTCGTGAAACTCGGCATGACGGCGGAGACCGACGTGGCATAGAGACACCCCTGGTAGTTGTTGATGTTCATGATGGTGTTGCCGGGGTTGTCGAGCACAAGATAGTTGTCGCGGCAACGTATGGTGCCCTCGCCTGATACGATGCCTGATATCGTACACGCCAATGTTCCATCGGAATTGCTGCCGTCAGTGCCTGGGTGCCAAGCGAGTGTCGCACCTTTCGCAATCTCGACCGGTCCGGACCATCCGCGCTCCGCCTTGGGCCATTTATCCGCCCATGTGGAACACGCCCATTGCACAGACACCCCTTCCTCAATCGCGAGACGCCAGGTCATGACAGACCGGGCATTGTTCGCGATGCGCCACTGGCACGATGACTTGAACGTAAGCGAATGTTCGTCGCCACCGGGGAAACTCGTGTTCTCTGTCACGAAGTAAAGCCCTTTGTCAATGACCATGCTGCCGGGGTTGACTATCAGGTTCGGCATTGATGTATAAAAGTGGATGCTGTTCATCACGCCATTCCCGCACAGGGTGAGCGTATGGCCGTTCATGTCTATGGATTGACTTCCACCCGTGGCGAACACCTCGGACTTCGACGACGCGCCGCCCCAGGTTGCATCGCCTGACAACTTCCATGAAACGTTCTTGTGCGTCCAGTTGCCGCCGATGACGCGCACCGCGCTTTCACCATCAACGCCGCTGCCCTCGAATTCAATCTTGCCGCAGAGGAGATCTGAATCAGAAAGCGCCGCACCGTCTATTTCAAGCGTGGCGCCATCCGCCACGATTGCGCCGCGCGCAGCGGCGGAGCCTAACGCACCGGTGTGCGCAACGCGGAGATAGCCTTCATCGACCTTTACCGCTCCGCTCCAGGACGCATCAAACAGCCCGCCGGATATGACGAGACGTCCCCGCCCTTTCTTCACGAGATTGTCAGCTGCTCCAAGTCCTGCGACATCCGCCGCCGAAAGCGTTCTGTCCGCATCGCCTTCGTCCACCATGACGGTCACGTCGGCAACGGCAATGCCGCCGAGAGCGCACAGAGCACAGAGCATGGCTTTCGGCAGCAAACTGTTTTTTGAACGGCACACTGATCCATTTTCCATTTGGACACCTCCCATTTTCTCCAATGGGCTTTATTGTCTCATAATGGTTTTTTTTTTGTCAACAGGAAAGTGCCGCCCGGAATCTGCCAATGCTGCTCGGCGGGCGTATCCATCCGGTGGACATCGTCATCCGGACACGATCTGCGCGACGATGTCGCGACAATGCGTCGAGACGAAGAGGTATGCCGCCACTGCATTGGACAGAAGGCTTGAGCCTATTGCGCAGAACGTGACATCGGTTGTACACGCAATCCAAAGAAGCACTCCGAGCAGGTTGCAGGCAAGTATCAGCGTCCAGGAGAACACCCGACCATACTCCTCGACATCTGGCTGCGTCTGCATGAGCGAACGTATCGTAAAGCAGAGATGGAAGCACCATGTAAACCCTACTGCGAACATCCACGCCCATGGAGCGGGGAATGGCGACGACGGGGCGACGAAACACATGACCGCACGGACCATGAGCGCAAGCAGGACGACCACCATCGTCCAGAACGGGAAAAAGTACGGCGCAAGGGTGATCCACACGTTCGATTTCGTCAGCTTCACGCTGCCTCCCTTTACGCCCACCTTCAGATCCGCAACCTTTGCGCCGAACGCCAGCCCCCACACGGCATGGGTCAGTTCATGCCCCAACACGTACAGACGCACTGGGTCGGACACGAAAAGCCGCATGGCAAGAAACGCAGCCATGCCAAGAAAAAGTGAAATCGCCTCGGCAGAGAAGAGTCCGTGCGCAGAGCCGGAAACGAGCGAAAACGAATCAAAAAACGTCAGACACAGCGCCCAGACGAAGGGAAAGCACAGCACGGCCGCGAAAAAACGGACGAACCGCACCACGGCAAGCCCTCAGTTCTCAAACACAAAGACGAGTTCACCGGGGAACGCCCGGCGATTCTCTCGCGCCAATCCCTCTACGAATTCGCGATCGGTGCGGAATCTGTTCTGCTTTTCGCGCACAGCCGCAATCTCCTCGTTCTTGAGGTTGATGCGACGCTCCAGATCCGCCTTTGTCTGCTCAAGCCCCGCCGCCTGGCGGTACTTGGGGAGCGTAATCATCAATCCAGTCGCCACGATGGCGCCAAATATGACGAAAAACAATCCCTTGAACAATTTGTCTATCACTTTGCCGATTCCGTCTTTGAGGTGAATTGCGTGTATTAAATCACAAATCCATGCCTGCTGTCAACAGTACGCGCAAGAACTCAGAAGCACTCCACGCCTGCGCCCTGCATCCCTTCTGGGCATGGGGAGCGTCACCATCCGCTATCTCGGAAATATGGCATAGACATTCTGTGTTCAGGTTCTCGACCGCTCCGGCAAGCAGCGAACCGGCCTGCGCCCTATTGAGACGACCGCATTTCATCGCCGCCTCGGCGAACATCGGCATCGGCCACGCCCACACGGTGCCGTTGTGGTATGCCGGCTTCCGGCTCGTATCCTCATCGCCGGCGTATGAACCGCGGTATTTCGGATCGTCTGCGGCAAGCGAACGGATGCCGCCCGGCACAAGAAGGCGTTCGCACGAATCCATGATTGCCTTGCAGAACACCTGACGCTGCACAGCCTCTGCGGACTTCGCCGTGCCGTCTTGCGGCGGCGGGACGCCAATCACATCGAGCGTTATCAGCATCAGCTGATTCGGCCGTACGGAGAAGTCCGGCTTCGCCTCCGCCGCCGGCTCGCCGTTCCAGGCGTCGAGGCAGTCTGCAAACCCGTCAGGTCCGGCGAACAGACGCATCACGCTTTCAGTCGCCTTGTCCGCAAGCACATTCCATCTGCCGCCCGCGAACCGCAAGGCCGCTATCCAAAGTGCCTGGATATCCACCGGATATCCGCAGCGCGGGGTGCAGGCGGGATAGTTCGTATCCATCCACGTGAAGTGCGAGGGGGTCCACACAAGTCCAGATGCGGCGTCCACGCGGATGCCGTTCGGGGTGCCCTTCACATAGTTTTCAATTATCGACGCCGTAGTTCTGCGGAACAATGCGACGGATGGCGATGTTCCGTCGCTGCCGGATTTTTCAATCCACTCCTTGACGCACAGGATAAACCAAAGCTGCGCGTCGACGGTGTCGCGATTGCCCGCCGTTTCTCCGTAGATGATGTTTGGAAGCGTGCCGCACTCCTCGAACGAAGCGAACTCGGCGAGAATCCTTTCCGCATCGTCAAGCCGTCCATCCGCAATCGCACCGCGCAGGAATATGAACGTGTCGCGTCCCCAGTCAAGAAACCACGGATATCCGGCAATGGCGGTCTTGTTCGCTCCGCGCCTTACCATGAAGAGGTTGAGCGCCGCGGAAAGGTCGTCGATCAACGGCATCGTCTGACACCCTTCGCCATCCACACCATGCGGCGTCTCGACGATCTTCAGCCATTCAGCGCAGTGAAGGTCTGCGTCACGGTAGCCGCATACAATCTCCGCAGAATCGCCCGGCATCATGTCGCACGATATCCATCCCGGCGAATACAGGTCGCCGCTCGGCTCCTGCCCACGCGCCGCCTCGTCCGGATGCGGCACAGAGTACGTCCACTGCGGCTCACGGTGCATCTCGCCGCCGTTCACGTGAAGATGCACGTCAGATTCGATTTGGGACGCAATCGCGCCTTCACCGGCGTACGCTTTCGTCACGCCGTGGAAACTGCGGCATTCGAGATCCGGACGGAAGACCAGTCGCACACGCTCACCGAATCTTGCGGCGTCATCGCAGCGTCTTACGAGCAGCCGCGCCACATTCACGCCATGCGCAAGCTCAAGCCTGAACATTAACGGCACAACCCTGCCCATGCCTGACGGAACGGCAAACCGCCATTCCGCAAACCGGCCCGCCGGATCCGCCCTGAAACCTTCGGACGTGTCTGCATCTATCGCATGGGAATAGCCCTCGTACTGAAGCCACGCACGGCATCGCGTCCAGACTACCATGCGGTCTGAAGGGCAGTCCGGATTCGGGTTCGCCGAAAACAGCGAATCATACTGCGAACGGATTTCGCCCCACCGCAGCGGCAGGAACGCATCGGCGCCGGCGCCGTTGGAAAGACAGGTGCGGAGCGTCGGGTCACGACGGATGTCATCTCCGGTGACGGACACCATTGCACGCGCATCCTTCAAAGACGGAAGCACGAGCACTGCGGAGCGTGAACGCTTCACGCCGTCGGGCGCAAACACGGCCATCTCAAGGGAAAGACGGCGGGCACGCGTACCGTCTCCGCTGTACGACGGCACCTCAGGGAACGCAGTCTCGCCTTCAAGCAGCAGCGCCCGGTACGGATGCGGGCACTGAATGCGCAGCCCCATCCCGTCCGGAACGCACACTTCGCGCCGCACGTCTTCAGGCCAGTGCCAGACCATGCATGAGCGCCGCTCCGGCCGGATGCGATGCTCCGCGTCTGCACGGTCGCACTTTTCGCAAATCGAATCCGCACATGATTCAAGGCACATGAATCCGCCCGGCGCAAGTTCCATCCCCTGATGCAGATCCACATCGCCGCCGTTCAGGACATCATGGCACCGCCCCACCGGGAACTTGGCGGCGTCCCAATGCACCCGCACGGAATTCGCGCAGTCGAGATTCGCGAAGACGAGAAGCCGCCGCCCCGTCAATTCCGCCACGCGCAGGACGGCAAGGAAATTCCCGCCGTCACGCTGAACCATCTCCTGGCGAACGCTGCCGGCAAAAGCCGGGTGGCTCGAAACGAGCCGGTTGAGCGAAGCGACAAGTTCGACCATGTTGTCCGACGATCCCCAGTTGAGGTCGTTCTTTCCGTGGACGTCTATCTTCTCCGTTGCGTACCACTCCACTCCGTTCGTGATCCCCCACGCGCCCTGATGGCTGAGCAGCGCCGCAAGCGCCACGCGCATACGCGCATACGTCTTGCCGGAGGCGGCAAGTCTGCTGTTGTCGTGCGTCTCCGCGAAATGCACGAGCGCACCGAAACGCATCGCCCTGTCGTTTGCGGAAGGAAGATAGCTCTCGAACTGCGAGCGGTCGTAAGTCTGGAAAAGTTCAGAGTACGCCCAGTCCAGTCCTACATCCGCAAGAAGACTGTCGGTTACGTCAAGCCGTCCGCCAAGCCCCTCAAGCATGAACACAGTGTCGGGATGCTGTTCGCGCACCCGTCCCACGATCACCTTCCATGCGGCAGACGGTATCATGTACCCCGCATCGCAGCGGAAGCCGTCAACGCCCTGTCTGCACCAGAAGAGGAACACGTCGGCCATGTACTCACGCAATGCTTCGTGGGCGTAGTCAAGTTCGACAAGATCCTCCCACACCACTCCCCATGCGCCGGGTGATGCGAACTTCCCGTCATCGCGGCGGCGGAACCATTCCGGATGGTGCGTCTGAAGCGCACTCGCCCAACCCGTGTGGTTTGCCGGCAGATCCACAAAGATGCGTCCGCCACGTGCGTGAACGCCGTCAATGAGTTCGCGGAACTGATCAAGCGGCGTCACGCCCCTGTCAAACTCCGCCATTGCCGGGTCTACGGACTTGAAATCCGTAGCGGCAAACGGAGAGCCATATTCGCCCATGACTGCGTACGTCACCGGAACGGGGAACGGCGGAAGCGTCTGGACGATGCGAAAGCCCATGCCGTCCATGATGTGCGGAAGCCTGCGCACGATCTCGCGGAACGACCCGAACTGGCGCGGAAACACCGTGTATATCGAGTTTGCGCTCCGTGTGTACGCCGGCGCAACCTTGATGCGCACATTGCCGCCCTGCGGCCATTCCGGAACTGTCGATCCGTCGGCGAAGAAGCAGCACTTGCCCTCGAACACGCCAACGCGAACAAGAGGGACGTCGGCCACAAACGTTCCGGGCGTACGCTCCTCCATTTCGATGTCATCCCAGATTCCGCTGACGTTGGTGCGAAACACCGCACGTCCACGGCGCGGAGAGAAAAGCGTAAGCGACACGGGAAGCGCGTCACCGCACCACCGGACAGCATGTTCGCCGCAAGCAGGTGTCTGTATCATGTCGCGATGTCTCCCATTAATGTCAGAATATCTGCGAAGCGAGGAACGGGGTGCGGTCGTACGGAGGCTGGACTTCGCCGACGTTCGTCACTACGGGGCTGTTCAGCTGATCATGCTTCGACCATGCCGCAACGAGCGACGCGACGCGTGAAAGCGCTTCGGCGGGCGGCTCGCCCGGCACAAGCGCCGTCGGACCGGGACAGTTCACGGTGTACACGACCTTTCCGACATCGCCGCACTTCTTCAGGATGGCGTTCTCGCGTGAATCGCGTCCAAGAATCACACCCGTGCCGTCCGGGAAACGGAAGCGCCTGGCTATTACAAGAATGTCCACAAGCTTCCTCACGCCAAGCCCTTCATGCTCCAGCAGATCCCTGAGCCGGTGTCCGAAACCTTTCTCCGTGAGTTTGCATCCGCCAGCGGGCGACGGATAGTCCACAACGCCATACTTCTTGGCCAGCTCAAACTGCGGCTCGCGGCGACGTCCGGAAAGCGCAAGCAGTTTTGAACGGTCTATGCCGCCCTCAATCTCCGGGATCGTCGGATCAAGCAGCTGGGCGCTCAACGGACGCAGCAGCCGTCCCTGCAGTCCGCTCGCCTTGGCGACGACTCCGAGCGACTGCTTGTTCTGGCTCATCGGACGCTGGTTCAGCACCTCTCCAGTTGCTACGAAATCGTAGCCGAGCGACGACATCATCTCGCCGGCCCTGCGTATCATCGTCGCATGGCAGTCTATGCACGGGTTCATCGCGCCGCCGAAGCCGTGCGGCGGATTCTCGATCAGACGGCACTCATCGTCTGTGAAGTCGATCACGTGCAGCGGCACGCCAAGCGCCGCCGCCGCCCGCCGTGCCGCAGAGGACGAAAAGAACGGCGTCTCGAAGCACACGCACTCCACCACCGCCCCAGCATCCTGAAGCACCTTCACCGCGAGCTGGCTGTCCAGCCCTCCACTAAGCAGGCTCAACCCTTTTGCGCCCATCCTTGCACCGCCTCCCTTGTCCGTAAAAAACAATTCAAGAAAACATCTCCACTGCGCCGCTCACGCATACCACGCGCCAAGACGCCCGGCGATCGGCGATTCTGCGAGTCTCCGGACAAGCCCGTCCGCAAGCTCATCCGCTCCGTCAGGAGCCTCGCCATCCGCCATATCATCGCGCACCTGAAACAGGATGCCGAAATCAAGCCCATACCGGCGATACGGCGCGGGATCGGCGCCGGCCGCAAGTGCGCCGAGCGCCGCCGAAAGCGCGAACGGCTCACCGGTCTTGCGCTCGCACACCGAAAGGTACTCCTCACGGGGACGGCTCGCCACCGTTCCGCAGATGTCATCGCCCTGCCCCTCGCAGAGGGCAATGTGCGAACGGACTGTCTCGCCAATCATTGCCGCCGCATTGCCGAAGCCAGATTCGGCGATCAGCCCGTAGCCGTGCGCAACGAGCCAGTCGCCCGCCGCTATCGCGAGCGCAACGCCATGCTCCTTCCACACCGTCGGCTTTCCGTAGCGCTCCTCGCTGCAGTCCTGGATGTCATCGTGTATGAGCGACGCCTTGTGGAAGCATTCCACCGCCTCGCACAGGCTGTCAATTCCTGCGGACCGGATGCGTCCGCCCGACGCAAGATCGAACGCCGCCTTGCAGAGACGCGGCCGCAATCTCTTGCCGCCGCGTCCGCAGAACCCCATCGCTATCGAGGCGACACTCACTTTCCGAAAACTTCAATCTCGATGTAGTTGTTCACCGGCTCGGAGGAGGAGCCGTTTGAATAGCACCTCACATAGCGGGCCTTCGTGAGCTTGCCGTCGATCGGGCGGCCATCGTTGCGCTCACGGTACTCCTTGTCCGACCCTTTGCCGAGCTTCGACGAATTGTCGTGGTCGTTGTTGAAGATCGTCGTGACGTCCTTCGAGAAGCTCTCGTCGTTGGAAAGCTGCACAATCACGTCCTTGTATGCACGGTCGTCACCCTGATCATGCCAGACGCACACGGCGGACACCGTCTTCTCCGCGCCAAGGTCAAGCTGCACCCACTGGACACCGCCGGGGAGCTGAAGCATACAGGTCGCGTCAGGGGTCTTGTCGCCATCAACGACATACTCGTTGTCGCCCGTCACAGACTCTTCGGAAGTGGTCACCTTGGTATCTTCCGTCGTGAGTTTCTTGTCATAGCCCACCGGAACCATGATTGGAGCGCGGAGCTTTCCGGGGCCGGGATCCGGCTCAAGGTTGTCGCTCTTTATCTCCTTGGGCGTACCGCTGGAATGGGGTGGCGGCAGCTCGAACTTGATGGCGACCTTCTCGCCGGCAAACAGACACGCCGTGGCGGACACCAACGCAAACGCAACAAGTCTTTTCATCAACATCTTCCCTTTCTTGATACGGCGGATTGTACCAAAACCGCGCACACCAATCAACGGCGGCATTCAAATCTCAATGGACAAACCGACACTTGCATGTTTGGCGGTGAAATGATATCATACGCGAACATTTTTTAAAGGCAGAGGAGAAAGATGAAAGCAGGAATCCATCCTACCTACGAAGACGCGACGATCACGTGCGCGTGCGGCAATGTCATAAAGACGCGCTCCACGAAGAAGGAGATGCAGGTCAACACCTGCTCCGCGTGCCATCCGTACTTCACCGGACAGAAGACGATCGTCGATACCGAAGGTCGCGTCGATACGTTCAAGAAGCGTTACGCGAAGTTCCGCAAGGACGCGTAAGCGACACTTGCGCACCAACGGTTCCTCCCGGCAATCCGGGCGATGGTGGCATCCGGGCGGTTCCGTCCGGATGCTTCGGTTTTTTGTCAATGGTCGAGAAACAGCAGATAGCGAAGGTGCTTGCACGGCTTTCCGAGACAGAGGCCGCGATGGGCGACCCTGCGGTACTGGCCGACGCCAAGCGCTACCGCGAAACAGTGCGCGAGCATACCGCCCTCAAAAGGCTTGAGGCGGCGGCCAAACGCTATTTCAAGCTGCTTGACGACATTGACGGCGCCAAGGCAATGCTGACGGAGGCCTCGATAGACCCTGAGCTTGCGGCGGAAGCCGAACATGAGATAGAAAGCCTATCCGCCGGCATCGCAGACGCTGAGCGCGACGTGCTTGCCGGACTTCTCCCCCCTGACCCGCTTGAGGCGCGGAACGCCTGTTTCGAGATTCGCGCCGGCACCGGCGGCGAGGAGGCCGCACTTTTTGCCGGCGACCTGTTCCGCATGTATTCGCGCTACTGCGAAGCAAAGGGCTGGCACATTCGCGTGATGTCGGCGAACCAGACATCCCTCGACGGATACAAGGAGGTAATCTTCACGGTCGAAGGCGATGGAGCGTACGGACTTTTCCGCTTCGAGAGCGGTGGGCACCGCGTTCAGCGCGTCCCCGCGACAGAGGCGCAGGGACGCATCCACACAAGCGCCGCCACAGTTGTCGTGTTTCCGGAGGCGGATGAAGAGGACGAACTGGAAATCCCGGAGAAGGACATCCGGATAGACCTCTTCTGCGCCGGCGGCGCCGGTGGGCAGCACGTCAACAAAACGGAATCCGCCGTGCGCATGACGCATCTTCCCACCGGACTTGTCGCGCAATGTCAGGACGAGCGTTCGCAGATACGCAACCGCGAAAAGTGCCTCGCGACGCTCAAGGCGCGGATTCTCGACTTCAAGCGACGCGAAGAGGAGGCGAAGCTCGGAGCATCGCGTCTTTCCCTGCGCGGCTCGGGAGACCGCTCCGAACGCATCAGGACGTACAACTTCCCGCAGAACCGCCTTACAGACCACCGCGTAGACCTTACGCTGTATTCCCTTGACCGCATCGTCGAGGGCGCTCTCGATCCAATCCTCTCGGCCCTGCGCGAAAAAGACCTTTCGGAACGGATCGCCGCCGGGCTTGGCCGCATCTGATGCAGGCATCCATGCGCATTTGATGGAGAATCCCGCAATGCTGAGCGAAGATGCCGAGGAAACGCTTTTCGATGTGAAGGGTCTGCGTGTGCGCTACGGCACGATGGAGGCCGTGAAAGGCGTAAGCTTCCACCTTTCACGCAGGGAGACTCTTGGAATAGTCGGCGAATCGGGAAGCGGAAAATCGACGATCGCGAAAGCACTTGTCGGAATCGAGAAGCCGTCTTCCGGCTCAATCACATGCCGCGCAAAGTCTGTGCAGATGGTTTTTCAGGACGCAGTCGGTTCGCTGAATCCGCGCATGACAGTGCGGCAGACCCTCCAGGAGGTGCTGAAGATCAAGCGAAACGGAAGGCGCACCGCCCCTGAACTGCTTGACCTGGTTGGGCTTAGCGCGGCCGTGCTGGAGCAATATCCGCGTGAGATGTCCGGCGGACAGTGCCAGCGCGTGAGCATAGCGCGTGCGCTGGCCTGCGAACCGGAAGTGCTTATCGCCGACGAACCGGTAAGCGCACTTGACGTGAGCGTACAGGCCCGCATCCTCAACCTGCTGCGGGATCTGCGCCGGAATCTTGGGCTATCCATACTGCTCATCGCCCACGATCTCGCCGTCGTGAAAAACGTATGCGACCGCGTATGCGTGATGCAAAACGGAACGTTTGTTGATGCCGGAACATCCGACGAGGTTTTCAACCATCCGAAGAGCGAATACACGCGACATCTCCTCGACGCCGTGCCGGATGTTGCCCGCGCACTTGCCGGCCGCCGTCCCGCGTGACTTCCGTTTTGGTATAATGCGCCACATGAAAAAAGACGAGTTGTTGAAGCAGATCAGGGATACGCTTGCCGCCGAGTTCGGCTGCGACGCGGCCAAGGTTGTGCCGGAGGCACGTTTCTTCGAGGATCTTGACCTCGATTCGATCGATGCGGTGGATCTTATCGTGCGTCTCAGGAACGAACATCAGATTGACGTGTCGCCGGACGATTTCAAGTCCATCCGCACGATCGGCGATCTCATTGACGTTCTCGAGCGGCTTACGGAAGGCTCAGGCAAGTAGATAACCGAAAGGCATCCGCAGCGCCGGATGCATCCGACATGAATTGCCGAGAGCCAGAACTGCACTCGTGGAACGCCACGGCGGACTCCCTTGCGGCGGAAATGACCTTTCCCCCTGACGGCGAGTGGTTTGCCGGACACTTCCCCGGATTCCCTGTGCTTCCGGGCGTGGCGCAGCTCTTCTTCACGCGACGTTTCGCCCAGCGCGCATTTCCGGATTTCCCTGACGCCGCATCGTACCGGCGAATCAAGTTCAAACGGCTGGTGCGTCCAGGCGAACGGGTGCGCCTTGAAGTCCTGAGACGCGGCGCCGGCTCCTTCACGTTCAACATGTCCGTGGACGGGGAGATTGCGTCAAGCGGCTCGGTGGAGGGCCTCTCGAAATGAACGGCATCGCAGGTTCACTCCTTGAACTGCTGCCGCACCGTCCGCCGATGACGATGCTGTCGGATGTGGTTTCGGTTGACGGACAGGGAAGAGCCGTTGCCGTGGCGGACGTTTCGGAAGATTCAATATTCCACGACTCCGCCCTTGGCGGCGTACCGGCCTGCGCCGCAGTCGAATACATGGCGCAGACCGTCGCCCTCATTGTCGGCGACAGGCACCGCAGAAGCGGCGAAACGCCTAAAGTCGGCTTCCTTCTCGGAACAAGAAAACTCGACGTGTCCATTCCTTCATTCAAAAGCGGAACGCGATACGAGGTGACGGCAAACTGCATCTATTCGGATGACGAGTTCGCGTCGTTCGACTGCACGATAACCGATCCAGACGGGGCAACTGTCGCATCCGCAACGCTTACGGCGTTTCAGCCGCCGGGCGATCCCGAAGAGTTTGCCGAGAAAATGAAGGAGCGTGGATGATCCACATTTCGTACGCGGTTCACGTTCCGCGCATGGAGTTCAATCAACATGGGAAATGAAAAGAAAGTCATCGTGACCGGTTCGAGCCGCGGCATAGGCAAGGCCATTGCCGAAACACTTTCAAAGGCCGGCTACAGCGTCGTCACACATTCCGTAAGATCGGGCGGCACCGATCTCGTGTTCGACGTCTCCGACCGCGCAGCAGCAGCAGCGGCGCTCGGCAAGTGGATAGAGGAGAACGGCGCACCGTACGGCGTTGTGCTGAACGCCGGCATCGCGTGTGACAATGCGTTTCCCGCGATGGAGGATGACGAATGGGATCGCGTCGTCAGGACGGATCTCGACGGATTCTACAACGTCCTCAAGCCACTCGTCCTTCCCATGGTGCAGACCCGCGCCCCAGGAAGGATTGTGGTCATCTCGTCCCTCTCCGGCGTGATCGGGAACCGGGGCCAGACCAACTACGCCGCCGCCAAGGCCGGCGTTATCGGGGCGGCGAAATCGCTGGCGATTGAGCTTGGGAGACGAAACATAACGGTGAACTGCGTCGCTCCGGGCGTCATTGAAACTGAAATGACGGAAGCGATTCCCGAAAACGAAGTCAAGAGCGTGATACCGATGCGCCGCTTCGGACGCCCTGAAGAGGTGGCCGCCGCCGTGGAGTTCCTGCTTTCTGATGGCGCATCGTACATCACACGCCAGGTGCTGCAGGTGAATGGAGGCATGATTTGAAGCGCAGGGTGGCAATAGTCGGCGAGGGCATCGTAAGTTCACTCGGACATTCGCCAGATGAGGCGTATTCAAGGCTGAAGACTCTCCGCAACTGCGTGAAGGTGTCGGACGACCTTGCTTCATACAAGGGGCTTCACACGAAGCTGTGGGCGCCGTGCGGATATGTCCGCCCGGCGGAATACACACGCAAGACCATCCGCACGATGAGTCCGGTATCCGAAATGGCGCTCTTTGCGACTGAACGCGCATTGGCCGATGCCGGGCTGCTCGAAGACGCCGCCACACTAAAAGGCGGACGGCTCGGCGTGGCGTACGGCTCATGCTCCGGCGGCGTAGAGGCGAATCTCGACTTCGCAAGCATTCTCGTGAACCGCGAAGTCAAGAACGTCACAAGCTCCACCTACATCAAGATGATGCCGCAGACGACGGCGGTGAACCTTTCCGTACATTTCGGAACGACGGGGCGGCTGCTCCCGACGGGGACGGCCTGCACGTCGGGATCGCTCGCCATCGGTGAGGCGTATGAGGCAATCGCCTACGACAGGCAGGACATCATGATAGCCGGCGGGGCAGAGGAGTTCTCCGTCACGCAGGTTGCGGTGTTCGACACCCTCTTCTCCGCGTCATGCAAAAACGACAAGCCGGAGAACACCCCGTGCGCGTTCGATGTGTCGCGCTCTGGACTTGTCATAGGCGACGGTGCGGCGACGCTCATTCTCGAAGAGATGGAACACGCAAAGGCGCGTGGCGCAAGAATCATCGCCGAAGTCGTGGGATTCGGACTGAACACCGACGGCCGCCACGTCACCCAGCCAAATGCGGACACCATGTCAAACGCACTTTCGCTGGCGCTTGAGGATGCCGCCCTGCCGCCGTCCGCAATCGGGTACGTGAACGCCCACGGTACGGCCACAGTGCTCGGCGACATCGCGGAGGGCACAGCCACCCAACGCGTGTTCGGAAGCGGCAATGTGCCGGTGTCGACGATAAAGAACTACACCGGGCATACCCTCGGCGCATGCGGCGCGATAGAGGCGATAATGACCGTGGAGATGATGCGCAACGGATGGTTCGCGCCAAATCTCAACCTTCACGAACCCGACCCGCGATGCGGTGAAAACGACTTCATAATGGGCGATGGACGGATGGTTGACGCCGAATACGCGATGTCGGACAACTTTGCGTTCGGCGGCGTGAACACCTCATTGATTTTCAGGCGGATGTGAAACGCCATGCGGCGTCGCCCGCATTGATGGCGACAGACAGCAAAGAAAGGACATAACCTATGACGATAATGCAGATGACCGCAATTGCGGCGGTGATGGCGGCGACGGTCGCATCGGGTCGGCCAGTGCCGCGTCCGGCACTCGTGGAACGCATGGAGAAAGGGCCGAACATCATCGGCATCGTGCATTGGGGACTTAACACCTACTCCGACCGCGAATGGGGATACGGGGATGAAGATCCGAAGACACTTGCGCCCTCCGCATTTGACGCAGATCAGATAGTCTCCGCGTGCAAGGATGGAGGAATCGGCGGGCTTGTCATCGTCGCAAAGCACCATGACGGCTTCTGCCTGTGGCCGACGAAGACGACCGGACACAACATCTCGAAGTCTTCTTTCCGCAACGGCAAGGGAGACTACGTGAAGGAGATGGAGCAGGCCTGCCGCAGGGCCGGGATCCGCTTCGGCGTGTACGTCTCACCATGGGACCGCAATGCACCGGACTACGCCTCTCAGTCCTATGTTGAGAAGTATCATGCACAGATCAAGGAACTTCTGAGCGGGGACTATGGCGAGGTGTTCGAAATGTGGTTCGATGGCGCAAACGGCGGAAACGGCTGGTACGGAGGCGCAAAGGAAGTCCGCAGGATCCCGAACGGCTACTACCGGTTTGACGAGGTGTTCGCATTCGTCCGCGCACTGCAGCCCAAGGTGTGCATCTTCGCAGGCGAGTATGACGCATCCGATTTCCGCTGGCCGGGCAACGAACGCGGAATGCTCGACCCTGAATCACGTGCGACGATCGAAACCGTGGGCGGATACGCAAACGGAAAGTACGGCAACCCGAACTACAAGGGGCAGATCAACACCGGCTCTCCTGACGGCACGTTCTTCCGCGTGTGCGAGGCGGACTTCCCGATGCGCCCCGGCTGGTTCTACCATGCCAAGGACAAAGGCCGCACCAAGAACGCCGCCTTCCTGATGCAACGCTACCTGACCACCGTCGGCAACGGCGGCACGATGAACTTGGGCATTGCCCCCAACCGCGAAGGACGACTTGACGACGAGGACGTGAACGCCCTGCGCGGATTCAGCGCACTCCGCAAGGCGTACTTCTCCCGTCCGGTCAAGGATGGCAAGGCGAATCTCGCCGTTCTGCGCGAGGACATCTCGAAGGGCGAACAGATAAGCTCATGGAAGATCGTCGCGGGGGATTCGGTTCTCGCATCGGGGAAGGTCGTAGGCTGTGAACGCATCCGCGCACTTGCCGCCGCGACCGACGTGGCCCGAATCTCCCTCAAGACCGAGGGTGGCGACGTAAAGTCGGCTGAATACTACAACGTAGATCCGGAACTCGTCGAGCTTGTCGCGAACGCGACGGCAGAGGGCGGAGAGACGGATACGGCCAAGTGGATGACCGGCGCCGCAAAGGAGCCTGCCAGTTCACGGAAGTGACCGGCTGAGCGATGCGGGGATCGCGCATATTCCTGATTCGCGATCCCCGCGCAACCGTCACCTTCCCGCATCGGTACGAACACGGCGTACCGCAGCCTTCCATCGAACAGCCGAACAGCAAGGCGGCAACACAGAGGGCAATCAATGCCGCTGATGCCATGCACCTTTGCGATGAGTGTTCTCATGCCGCGAATTATCTGAAATCCAGATTGCGGCAACATTGTCCCCACATTGCCATTTGGCAAGCAGGACAACATCACGAAAAACGCATCTGGCAAGCGGCAGCTTGCGCGACACGGCGTCACTCTTCCGGCTTGAGGTAGCGCAGAAGTTCGTCAAAGCGGCGAAGCTTGACGGTGCAGCGGCTTTCGTTCAGCCGCCCGAAACCGAACGAGCAGAACGCAGTCTTGATTCCGGCGGCACACCCGCTCTCCATGTCCGTCCAGTTGTCGCCCACCATCCAGTCGTGAGCCGACAGTCGATGCCCGCGCATACGCGCTGCGCACTCGCGGAGCGGAAGCCCCGACGGTTTCATCTCGGCGCAATCACCGCCGGCAACGACGGCATCGCCGAAATACTGCAGGATCCCGTAATGAGACAGCAGGTCTCTTGCGGCGAAATTTGGCTTGTTGGTGTTTACGCCCATGAGCCAGCCGCGATCCGCAAGTTCCGCAAGCGTCCGGCGGACGCCCGGATAAAGCACCGTCTCGTCTGTCATGTGGGCGCGGTAGTTCGCGCTGAACATTGGCCAAAGTTCATCAAACCTTCCGGCGATTTCGGGGATTGCGTTTTCAAGAAGATGCCTTGCACCGCACCCTACGAAACCGATGACGGACTCCTGCGGCAGTGTACACAGTCCAAGATCCCTGCGTGTGTAGTTCACGGCATTCGCAAGATCAGCCCGCGAATCGAAAAGCGTACCGTCCATGTCGAAAAATACGGCGTTCATCATGTTGCTGCGAGGCAAACCAGCCGCCTGAATCGGCGACCCATCTGCCTTTTGCTCCTTGTTTCTGTCTGCTGCTCCACAAACCAGCCACGTTCGCCGCTGCGCACGGTGCGGTCAGTGAACGCGGATTATAGCAGAAACGCCAAACCGTCCGCAAACCGCCTCCGGCATACGGCATCTGTCGGCGACATACGTCACGATTCCGACGCCGGAATCGCAGACCATGCGGCGCGGCGGGACGTCATGGCTATGCGCACTGCCTCTGCCTTGCCGACGTTCACCGGAAGATAAAGTGCACGGATGGACGGCGATTCCCGTTCGAGAAATGCCAGCATCTCAGCCGTTGAATCCGCGAATCCGTCATCGACGAACTGGAGCCTCAAGCCCAACGTGCACCGTTTGATGAATTTGACATTGGACCTCTTCATGCAAGGAACAGCAAGAAGCGGCCACGGAAGAGCCATGCCGCGAAGTATGTTCGCCGTACATGACTGGGACATTGCCGCAACATTGCCATTTGGCAATCCTCCGGCAGGTTGAGATGCGCCTTGACCCGTGATTCGCCTTTCGGTATATTGCGCACACATCGGCATTGAAACGGCCTGCTCAGGGTGTTCCGACAGGACGCAGAAGCAGGTTAGGTTCAGCGGAGGAGCGGACAATGGGAAAAAGGATAGGATTGGCTTTAGGCGGCGGCGGTGCGCGTGGGCTTGCGCATCTCGGCGTGTATGAACGCTTGACCGAACTGGGCATACCGCTGCATTGCATAGCCGGAACGTCCATAGGCG
The DNA here is from genome assembly GCA_964440985.1 of uncultured Lentisphaeraceae bacterium. Lineage (GTDB taxonomy): Bacteria > Verrucomicrobiota > Kiritimatiellia > RFP12 > UBA1067 > UBA1731. Next base: position 79,255 of record CAYTWE010000001.1, read on the forward strand.
CAATCGCCGGTGCAATCATCGCCTCTGGGAACGTCGGAAAGGCGCTTGACTGGTGCAACGCACCGGACTGGAAGAAATTTCCGGGGCTGATGCTTGAAACGCATTTCACGGCGAAAGCCATAACATCCGGAAGAAGGATCGAGCGGCTTCTTGCCGAACTTATCGTGGTTCAAAGTTTTGACGGCCTGAACCTTCCATTTGGTGCTGTGGCGACAGATCTGAACACTGGTGACGAGGTGGTGATGCGCGATGGGGATCTGCTTTCGGCGGTCCGCGCCTCCATATCCATTCCGGGTGTGTTTCTCCCGGTGGAGCGCAACGGACGTGTGCTGATCGACGGACAGATAGTGAATCCCGTACCGGTGTCGGTGTGTCGTGCGATGGGGGCTGACATCGTCATTGCAGTGGACATCAATCCTCCGAATCCGCCGTCTGGGGCCAGGCCTCTCGACAGGCTCAGCATAATAGACATCATAAGCGGTACGTTCACCATCCTGAACTGCGAACTTACGAAGCGTGTGCTTTCAGAGAATCCGCCCGACGCTCTGATACGTCCGGCCGTAGGCGGCGTGATGGCACTCGACTTCCGCCATGCCGAGCGTCTTGTCGAGATCGGGCGGCAGTCGGTTGACGACAGGATCGCGGCTGAACTGCTTGCCCTGCTCTAATCTGCGACGGCATCCAGCACAAGATGCGCAAGCGTCATCCCGAACGCGCACGTCACCGGCATCAGGCTGCCTTTGACGCCACCCGCCGTTTCTGACGGCAGTTCATCCGAATGTACGCACAGGTGCGCCGGAAGCGGCAGTCCGTCTTTTCTGAATCTGCCGCGAAGGGCGCGGGCAAGACCGTCTCCGGCGATTTTCCTGAACGGCGACACGCAGACCTTCGTCGGATCGGTACGCAGCGCCGCACCCATAGACGAGAACACTGTCGGCTTGCCGCCGTCTGCACATGAAGAAAGGCAGTGCCTGACAAGGGCGTACTTGCAGTCGACTGAATCAATTGCGTCCACCACAAAATCCGCACCTGATATGATGCCGTCAAAGCGGGATGCCGTTTCCGGCGTGTAGCGCTCCGCAATCGCGTCGATTTCGGCATCCGGCGACACGTCATGAAGAATGTCCCGCAGCACTTCGACCTTCATGCGCCCCACCGTTGCGGGAGTGGCTTGACGCTGACGGTTTATGTTCGATACGGCGACAGAATCGTCATCTATCAGCGTCATTCGCCGCACACCTGTGCGGACAAGCGCCTCCGCACACCATCCGCCTACGCCGCCTACGCCGAATATGACTACTTTCAACCCTGATATGCGGTTGAATGCGTCTTCACCAAGCAGCGAACGCGAACGTTCAAATATTTCATCCGTCATGCCGCTGTATTATATCACGGACGCGGCGCTATGCCGGCAAGTCCGTGCGGAACTGCGGTGTGGTGTGGTATAATTCACGCTGTTTTGGCTTCAAACACGATTTTAAGGCTCGCATCTGCGATTGTTATGGCGGCATTGGCGGCGGATTCCGCCGGTGCCGACTTTTCCGTTGCGCCGAAATCGGCAACGAGCTCAGATGGTTTCATCCGTGTGGTGGCATACGACAATCCGCGTGACGAGGTTGGATTCCGTCTGCCGATACTCGCCTTTGCGGGAAAGACCGTAGACGCGATCGCAAAGGCGTTCGACCTGAAGCGCGAACGCACAACCGAACCTGGGCTGGTGATCTACGCGATGGATGGGCGCACCAACGATACCCGCGTGGTCGTCCGCCGCGAATCCGGAAAAGGCGGAGGGGATGTGGTGAAGATATACCTTCCGAGCCCCGGATATTCAGATCTTGACGATCTTCGCACCGGCATCGCACGCGCATTCATCGGCATGGATCTCCCCGACTGGGTGGTGCAAGGCGTGATCCGCAGCGAGGATGACACCACGCGCAGAGAGGACGAACGCTTTGTCCTCGGACTTTGGAGCGAAGCGAAGCTCCCCTTCTTCCCGGCTCTCTGCACGGATATACGCGTCGGGAAAGGCAAGGCTGCCGCCCTGCCCGGATATATCGCGGGATGGATTCGCGAGAAGAAGATTCTCGATGAACTCTCGAATGGCAAGTGGAGCGGACAGAGGCTGGCGGAACTCCTCACCGGCGAGACGGATCCGGTGCTCCAGGATCGCGCCTCCGACGAACGTTTGGCGCGTCTCGCCCGTTCCGTACTTGAACCGGGTGAATGCGGGAGGTGGGAACTGGACTTCTTCTCCTCGCGTCTCTCTCTCTATTCGCCGGTGTTCTGCATACCATTGACACAAGACGGATTCACCTGCTCCTTCCGCGATGCAATCCGCGAAAACGGCACGAATCTTTTTCTGCGCACAGCGGCGTTTCTCAAGACGCGCGAGATTCCGATATATGCCCTTGGACGCGGCGACGCAATGCAGAAGGTCTCTGAGGCGTATGTGAGGTTTCTTCTTTCGCTGGCCGCCGGCGAGAAGAGCGAAAGGCTTGTGGAACTGCTGAACGATGCAGACGGAAGATTGGAGAATGCTTATGAAAAACGTAGAGAAAACGATAACCGGCAACGTTGACCCCGACATTCTTGACTACACCGTGGGCGAGGACCCGGTGCTTGACCGCGAACTCGTGAAATGGGACGCCGCCGGCACGGCGGCGCACGTCACGATGCTGTCGCGCATGAAGCTTCCGAAGGGCGTCCCGCCCGTTGTCACTCCGGCGGAGGCCGCAAAGGTGCGCCGCGAGCTTGCCGCCGTGGTCGACGAATTCGCCGCCGGGAAGTTCGAGATCCGCGAATCCGATCAGGATGTGCACATGGCCGTTGAACGTCGACTGACGGAAACGCTCGGCGACCTTGGCAAGAAGATACACACAGGACGCAGCCGCAACGACCAGGTGGCTGTGGACGTGAGGCTTCACGTCAAGGATCAGCTGCTCTCGCTTGAGGGCGAGGTCGCACAGCTCGCCGCATCGCTGCTCGCGTTCGGCAAGAGACATTCCCTCCTCCCCCTTGTCGGCCGTACGCATCTTCAACCCGCAATGCCAAGTTCGGTCGGCGTATGGGCCAGCGGACACGCAGAGATGCTGCTCGATCAGGTCATGAACCTTGAGGCCGCCTACTCGATCAACGACCTCTGTCCGCTCGGAAGCGCCGCAGGATACGGCGTTCCGCTTCCGCTTGACCGCAAACTCACGAGCGACCTGCTCGGATTTTCGCGTCCGCTCCACAATGTGTTCGGCGCATCGATGGCGCGCGGAGAGGATGAGGCCGCACTTCTTTCCTCTCTCGCGCAGCTGATGGTCGTGCTCTCCCGCCTTGCGGAGGATCTGATCATATTCTCGATGCCGGAGTTTGCGTACTTCCGCCTTCCGCGTGAATACTGCACAGGCTCGTCCATCATGCCGCAGAAGTACAACCCGGACGTTCTTGAGCTTGTCCGCTCGAAGGCGGCGATCGTTGCGGGGCTGCAGTCCGCCGCATTGACGCAGCTCCATGCGATGCCCGGCGGATACAACCGCGACCTCCAGGACTCGAAGGGACTCTACATGAAGGGGCTTTCGATAACCCGCACCACGCTGCGCATACTTGCAAAGGTCGTTGACGGCCTTGCCGTGGATGAAGCCAAGCTCAAAGCCGGATTCATACCGGGCGTGTTCGCCACGGATGCCGCGCTGCGGCAGGTTGCCGCAGGCGTACCGTGGCGCGAAGCGTACCATGACGTGCGCGACCACCTTGAGCGGCTTGAGACGGAGGATGCCGACAGCGCAGTCCTCGCCAAGCGTCACCTCGGGGCGACCAACGGCCTCGACTGGCACATGTACGCGCAGCGCGTATCGTCGCTCAAGAAGGATGTCGCAAAGCGTCGCCGTGCATTCGACGCAAAGATAGCCAAGCTTCTCGGATAGCCCTGACTATGCCGAGACGGTGAGCGCCGCCCCCTTTTTCCAGAAGCAGTCGAGCGGCCTCACCTCAAACTTCACCGTCTCCGGCGGCAGTCTGTCCACAGAGACGGTGCATGACGAATCTGCCGTAGCCCGCTTGTGGGACAGCGCGTGGTTGAAGCCCTCCGCAACGACGTAGAACGCCTTTGATTCACCGTTCTTGCCGATGGCGGTGATTTCATATTCATGCGGACGCGCCCCCTTCGCCGCAAGCGCAGCGGGGAATGTCAGCTGATACGCCTCCTTCTCCACCGCAGGGTGCCCATCCGTCTTTCGCGTCTTGGCCTTGATCTTCTTGAGCGTGATCTTCGCGCCCTTCGGGAATTCGGGCGCAACCGTCTTCTTCGCCCTTTCGGCGAACGCGAACGGCTTGGATTCCGCCGTCGTGAGCGGAAGCACCCAGTCGGGGCCGACAAAGACGTCGTTCAGGAACTCGCGCCGCTGGACGACGATGCAGTCATCGTACACCCGCCACAGCATACCCTGGCGGCAATCGCCGGCGGAATAGCGGCCCATCACCTTGAGCGCGTCCATCTCAGCCGCCACCTTCTGTCCGCCCGGCGGTTCTGTGGTCGTGTTCTCGTAGCCGAGGGGCTGTCGGGCGTTGTACGGCATCCCGGTGTAGCGGAGGGAACTCGTGCCGACGGAAGTAAACCCGCCCTGCCACACGGAACGCTCATCCGTGAGCGAGTAGTGCGAATGCCCGGAGAACGCGATTGCGTTCGCGTACGGCGACAGCACTTTCGTCGTGAGCCCGCCGTCGTGTCCCCACGCCCACGAGCCGTAGCAGGTGTCCTTGGGGTGCGGATGCTGAAAATAGAAGAACGGGAGCTTTGGGTCGAGCTTGCCTCCGTCTTTCTTGAGAAACTCCCCAAGCTCGATGCCAAACGTCGATCCGCCATACTTCGTCTCCGGTCCCTTGCCGTCATCCCAGTGCGCACCGAGGAACGTATAGCCCTTCACGGTCTTTCGGTAAAAGCGGGAGTAGTCTTCGTTGAAGATTCGCTTCCAGTGTCCGGCGATGTCGGCCCTGAGGATGTGCTTCATGCGCTCGTTCTCATCCGGGTAGAGGCGTTCGGCGTGTCCGCCATAGAGAAATCCGTGGTAGTCATGGTTGCCAATCGCAAACAGTTTCTCCACCGGGCGGCCATCAGGCGTCCTGTCACCGGGGAAGACCGAGTACCAGGCCTGCGCCACGGCCTCCAGTTCCTCCACCATGCCATGATCTGCCATGTCGCCTACGACCATGACGGCGTCTACGCCTTCATTCCGGAACCATTCAAGCGTGTGCCGGAACGTCAGGTTGTTGTCCCATGACGCCGGATTCTCGCCGGCGCCCACCTTGACGATGTGGATGTCGCTCACCACGCCAAACGTCAGGCGCGGCACACCCGTCGGGACTGCCGACGGCGCCGCGAACAAAAACCTGTTGCCGGCAAATGCGCCGAACGACGCCGCGCCGGCGATGAAAAACCTACGAGAGACATCCATGTTGCTTCACTCCTTTTTTTGCGGTTCAGGTTGCCGTCACCGGCGACACATCGCCGACAACGAGTTGATTATACCACAATGTGACCCGGCTTACGCAATCGCGTCGATGAATGTGTCGATTTCTGGGATGGAGATCGATTCGGCCGCGCCGGCGTCTATCGCTTTCGCAAAATCCGGGTCTATCGGCAGCGTCAGCACGTTTGGGATGCCGAAACGGGCGGCGATCGCATCAGCATGGCTTTCTCCGAACACTGCGTGTCTTGCGGAGCAGTTCGGGCAGACGAAATAGCTCATGTTCTCGACAAGGCCGACAACCTTCTTCTCCATCATCTGGGCCATCTTCACGGACTTTCCGACAATCATCTCAACAAGCTCCTGCGGCGACGAGACGATCACAACCCCATCAACAGGCAGGCTCTGATAGACCGTCAAAGGGACGTCACCCGTCCCGGGCGGCATATCAAGGAACATGACGTCGAGATCCCCCCAATGCACATCCGTCCAGAACTGCTTCACCGCACCGGCGATTACCGGGCCGCGCCAAACTACAGGAGCGGACGGATCTTCAACGAGCGTATTCAGGGACATCACGCGGATTCCGCCAGTAGTCGTCAGAGGCTCTATTCCATGTTCAGACTGCACCGTTCCGCCAGAAAGCCCGAACGACTTCGGCATCGAAGGCCCGGTTATGTCTGCATCGAGGATTCCTACGGACAGCCCCCTGCGGGAGGCCGCGACGGCAAGCATCGCAGTCACAAAGCTCTTTCCGACGCCACCCTTGCCGCTTGATACGGCAATCACCTTCTTCACCCTCGAGGCGGCGTTCAATTTCGCCGAAAAGTCAAACGCCTCCTTGCGGTCGGCACATTTCTGTCCACAGCTTGAGCAATCATGTGTGCAGTTCTCTTCCGACATCTCTTTTATTGTCCTTTCTGAATTGTTGTGACATGAATCCGCCGACATCCGTGGCTCTGTCCGTTGCGCGTCCCGCACTCACCAGGCTATCGGCTCCATGCCGTTGGCTGAAAGATACTCGTTGGCCTTCTTGAAGTGTCCGCAGTCGATGAATCCGCGAAAGGCGGAGAGCGGAGACGGGTGCGGCGCTTCAAGCACAAGATGCCTCTGCCTGTTCACGAACGCGCCTTTGCGCCTTGCGTAGCTCCCCCAAAGCATGAACACGAGATGTTCGCGCCGTTCGGCAAGCTTCGCGACGACTGCGTCGGTGAACATCTCCCATCCCTTCCCTTGATGCGAACCTGCGTTGCCTGCCGCAACTGTGAGTGTTGCGTTCAGAAGCAGCACACCCTGATCCGCCCAGTGCGACAGGTCGCCATCCCTGTTCAGGAACGGCGTTCCGTATTCGTTCTCAAGCTCCTTGTATATGTTGACGAGAGACGGCGGCACCCGGACGCCCTTGTTCACCGAAAAGCACAGCCCATGCGCCTGGTTCGGTTCGTGGTACGGATCCTGTCCGAGAATCACGACCTTCACCTTGTCGAACGGCGTACGGTTGAACGCCTCGAAGATGCATCGCGCCGGCGGATAGACTACGCCGCCGGCATACGCTTTGCGCACAAATTCGGCAAGCCGCCCGAAGTACAGGCTGCCGAATTCGTCGGACAGCGCCCGCTTCCACGATTCCTCTATCTTGACGTTCATTGTTCGATGGCCACCTTTACGCGCTCGGTCTCCGGCAGCACCGCCTCCAGCACGTCCGGCGCGATTTCGGCGCAGACGCCGCGATGTCCGGCATTGATGTAGACAACGGGGCAATCGAAGATCGTTTCCTCGATGTAAACCTTCATGCGCTTGCGCGTACCGAAAGGCGATGTGCCGCCGACATGGTAGCCGGAGTGTCGATCGGCCGTCTCAGGAGTGCAGGTCTGCACCGTCTTGCAGCCGCGTATGCGGGCAAGCTGCTTTACGGAGATCTCGCGGTCGCCGTGCATCACGCAGACGAACGGCTTCTTCGTCTCGTCCTCAAGTATGATGGTCTTCAGCACAGCATGGTGATCCACACCGAGCTGCGTCGCGGCCTGTATCGTCCCGCCATGCGGAGTGAAAACGTAAGTATGAAGCGAATATCGCGCCTTGGCCGCCTTCAAGGCGCGTATCGCCATCGTCATCGGTATTTCGTCCTGCTTCATCGACCGCAAGTCCGCCGGCTCACGCAAGCGCAGCAAGCGTCGCTTCGAGCGATGCGAGGTCGGAGACGTTGACGGCCGTGAGCGATGCGTCTATCTTCTTGACGAGACCCGAAAGCACCTTGCCCGGCCCGAACTCGACGAAGCGACCGCAACCCAGAGCCTTTGCCGCCTCGACATCGGCCGCCCAGTTGGTCGTACCGGTCACCTGCTCAAGCATCGTGGCCTTGATTTCGCCAGGATCGGAGGAATGCGGTTTGCCGGTCACGTTCGACAGCACCGGCATCTTCGGTGCGCTGAAGGAGATTTCGTCAAGCACCGGTGCAAGACGCTCCCGCGCCGGCTGCATGAACTTCGAATGGAACGCCCCGGCCGTTGCAAGCGGTATCGCCCGCTTTATGCCAAGCTCCTTCGCAGCGGCGGCAGCGGCGGCAATCGCCTCCTTCGAGCCGGAGAGCACCTGCTGCGCAGCTGAGTTGATGTTGGCTACGGTGCATCCCGTACGGGCGCAAAGCTCATCGAGCTGAGCGGACGACGCTCCGACGATGGCGATCATTCCCGACGGCGTCGCCTCGCAGGCCTCCTGCATGAACCGCCCACGCGCCTCAAGAACCTTGAGCGTGGAATCGAAATCAAGCACACCTGCGGCGCAGAGCGCACCCCACTCACCAAGCGAAAGACCCGCTGCGGCGGCGAACGGCGCGGGGCGGCGCTTCTGGAACGCAAGATACGCAGCATAGCTCGTTACGAATATCGCAGGCTGGCAGATGTTGGACTTGGTAAGCTCCTCCGCAGGACCCTCGAAGCACACCTTCTTGAGGTCGAAGCCCAGGACCCCGTTCGCCTTGTCGAAAAGCGACATCAACGTGGCGTCGCTCTCCGCGAAATCCTTGCCCATTCCCGGCACCTGAGCGCCTTGACCTGCAAATATGCAGCAATCTCCCATTTTCTGACCTCCTCTATGTTGTTTGAACTGTCTGTGATTATACCATATCCGATGTCCGTCGGCTGTGCCGCACTGCAGCAACGCTCCCTCCGGAACAGAGGGAGCGTTGCGATGCACCGGCCTGATCGCAGTGCATTTATGGGCAGACCGCCGAAACCTACCACACGACCTTGGCGTAGCCGGAC
>CAYTWE010000002.1:0-51805 GCA_964440985.1 uncultured Lentisphaeraceae bacterium
GAACAGCACGTTTCTATCCGCATTTACTCCGACAAGTGACGGGGAGAGATCGGAAGGACGCTATCTGATGACTATCTTCGTGCCGATCGGAAGATGGCGGGCATACAACGTCTTTCCGTCATCGGAAAGATGAAGCCGCCACTCGCGTGTCGCTCCGGCCACGGTGACGCTGTCCGGATAGACAATGCCGCCGGCTGCCTCCGCAACGACGAAATCGACATTGCCGCTCGAACGGGCGGCACGGTTGTCATCAGAGAGCGTGACAACCGCATTTTCGCCAAGCGTCAGACGACCAGACGCACAAATCCTTTGGCCTCCAACAAAATCAGCGACAGGCACAATCCACGACGAGACGATGTTTAGACATCCGGAATCGCCGGACACAGTTGGCAGCCCCTCCAATTCGGAAACCTTGAATGCGTCATATCCGGTGGACAACGCCGTGCCTGCGGCAAAAACCGCTTTGCCAACAGGCGGAATCAGCCATACCTTGCGGGTGCTGGACGGCTTTACTGTGACGTCCTCCTCGACATCGTCCGGAAGCGTCCACGTAAGCATGGAGCCGTCTCCCGAATCAATCAGCTTCACGTAATCCGTCTGCAGTTCCGAATTGCGTCCCAACGGATCGAACCCGACACCAAAGTTGTCTTTCGCCCAGTTGAGCCGCTGTCCGTCCTTGACCACCAGGTTTTTGCTCGGACAGAAACTGCCCCCTACACTGGAGGAATATCCACGAACGTCTATCGTGTGCGGACCGGGCGCAACATTGCCGATAGAGCCGCGGATCGTAGAACCGGTGTTTCCGATGCCGGTGAAGTAGAAAACCTCAGTCCCGTCTATCCGTACACCAAGATGGGTATTCGCCGCGCCGGCGAAAGTCCAGGTCACGTTGGTCGATTCGTTGTTCCATATGTAGCCGGTGTAGGCAATCATGTAACGGTTGGTAGATGCAAGCATAGGGTCTGTCCACAGATGATGCCGTTTGTCGTAGTATGCGTCGGCGCCTCTTGTTATGATGTTCGTGAACACCATGTCCCACGCGGCCTTTGTGGCAGGATAGGACGCATATTCCGTTCGTTCGCTCTCGATCAGGCCTGCGATGGATGCCCGCGAAGCGGGGAAAGACACCGTACCACCCTTCACAACGAGCCTGTCTGTGCCGGAGAAGGACTTCCAGACAAGTTCGCCATCCCCAGTCTTGACGACGGATCGCCACGATCCGCATCCGTTCGACACTACGCCTGAACCATGGACGGCAAGTTCAGGCAGAGAATACGTTATGTCATCGTTCTCAAGCACCGCGGTGGAGTTTGTCAGCATGAGCGCACCGCCGTCCTCAGGAATGGCGCCGTTGCTCCACAGCGCAACTGTCGAGCGATCTGCGGCAACTCCGCCGGTGAACGTGCTCTCTTCGCCCATCAAGTTCAGACATCCCGCCGGCCCAGATGCGTACGAAGTGACATACAGTCCGCCACTGCCGGAGATCGGCCCCCAGAACGAAAACCAGAATCCGCTCTTGAGATCGATTTTCGGACGGTTGTCGCCAAGCAGCACCGGACCTGCCCAGCACGATATGTTTGTTTTGTTGTACTGAGCGGAGCCGTTCAATACGTTTATTCCGTTCATGTCGCTTGCATCGAGCGTCCAACGAATCGGAGATCCGCCCGTTAGGTTGAACCCCAGCGCCGTTCCGTCTCCCATGGTAAACACATTATCGGAATCGCCCTCAATGTGCGTATTGCCGTTCTGCATTATCAATCCGGTCTCGGCTACGATGTTTCCTGGATTCTTGATGTTCCAGCATCCCCACGCCGTCACTCCTACGCCGCCAAACGTGAGGGTGTGTCCGTTCATGTCAAGCCACATCGGGTTGGCGCCGCCGGACATGTACATCGTGTGCCGCGAAAGGGTTCCGATCTTCGCATCCGCCGTCATCACAAGATTGGAGCTGAACACCATGCGCTTTATGATGTCCTTCGCCCCCGAATGGACGAGTGCGCCAATCCCGCCCACGCCATCTCCTGCAAAGCATATGCGCTTGTTCCAGTATCCCCATGCCTCTCCGTTGGACAAATCCTCCGGCGGGTGCGCATCAAGCGTCGCTCCGTCCAGCACGTACACGCTGCCGCACACATCCGCGCTGGCCAACTTGCCGAGCGCGGAGTTTGTCGTGAACCTGTACGCCCCAGACTCCACAGTGATGTCCCCGACGTAATCGGAAATTGACGTCTCCACGACAAGCGTCCCCGTTCCGCGCTTGACAAAATTCGTTGCAAGGTTTTGGGCAAGATATGCGCCGTAGCCAACGAAATCAAATGAATTCGTTGCACCGGCATCAACCGTGACCGAAAGCGTCCTGTCGTCCTCGGAATAGACGTATTCGGCGCAATTGGCCGAAGTTGCAACAAGAGCCACGAGGAGTACTGTCGCATGGACAAAGCGTTCTATCGAGCGGACTTTATGATTCGCATCTTGCTTCATGACCCGTCATTCCTTTCTTTTCGGTTTATGGTTCAAAATCGGCACATGACGCACCGTCATGTCTCCGGCGGGGTGAACGACAGGATGCGCGCCGGACGCAGGAAGAGGCTCTGACGCTGAATGAGCGGTGCGCTTCCATCGTCATTCTCCCCTTCAATCACAAGCCTCACCTCCGCTGCGTCAGCGGCAAGCGTACAAGTCTCGTTGAACGCCCGCCTGCGCCGCGCCGCTATCGTCTTTCCGCGCAGTCTGCCGCCGAGCGCATCCCCAATGAACTTTCCGCCGACGTCGTACATCTCAAGCCGCACGTTTCCGTTCCACGGTCTGTGGGCAAGGTTGCGGACGCAAAGGCCGAACTTCATGGGTTTGCCGGCCGCTTCCGCCGGCACACGGCACGTCGCCGTCGGCGTCCGCTCCCCTCGCCTCGCCGTGACTGACGCCTTTGGCGGGAACAGGTCGTGCGGAATCGGCTGCGCGAACAGGTTGGCGCACGTCTCCTGGTCATAGCACTCGAACCTGACAGGTGCGTCCGCAACGTAAAACAGCCTTACGGCGTCCTTCGGCGGATTGAAGCGCAGAATCACGCGGTCAGCATAGGCATGGGACTGCACAGCCTCCGAAGGAACCGTCCTCCTGACGCCACCGGCGGTTTCCGCCTCTATGGCGAACGGGGTGTAGGAATCGCCGTACACCACGCATCCCGGCTCAGCGACGAGATGCCTGTCGCGCAGCGCCTTTACGTCGATTTCAAGCTCAAACGGGACATCCTGAGGAATCTCCGGAGACCATGAGGCTATACGGAAGCGCTTTGGCTCAGGCGCGTTTGCGCGATCGCTCGTGAGCGCCACAAGCGGCGCAATGGGAGTGACGGAAAGGTTCATGCGCCGCTCTTCGTCGTTCATCGTGCAGATGACGTAGCGGCCTTTGCAGACAATCTGCGGATGAGGATCGGGATGAAGCCTCGACTGCCGATCCTCGCTCGCAATCTTTGGCGTCTTCGAATGTATGTACACAGCGCGGTGCGTCTCCCTGTTCCAGAAACCGACTGTCCAGCCGCATCCGCGATACCAGCGTCCCCAATTGCAGTCGAAGGCAATGTACCTGTTGTCTGGCGACATGGATGCGTGTGCCGCGCCGCACGGGTTTATGCGCCACTGCCGCTCGGTCGCGAGGTCGTGGTAGCACGTTCCGCTTGAACACCAGTAGAAACCCTTCCCGTCCTCCGCAAAGAACTCGTGCGTCGCGCTGTTCGTGAGCTTTGACGGGACCATCCAGAATTCGCCCTTCCTGAACAGCCACAGGCGCGGATAGATATCATCCCTCGGACGCACCGCCTTCGACACGAACGGACGATGCTCCAACCCTGTTGCGGCATTCTCCTCCGGCGTCAGCTCGTCTCTCGTCATCCTCCAGCTGTACTCCATCGCGCACATCGCCATCGTCGGGTCTACAGGGTTGAACTGTCCGTGATTGCAGCAGAAGTTCGCACGCCCCCACTCCTCCCACTTCCCGGTGGCAAGGTCTATCACTCCCTCCTTCTCAACATCCCCGGCCTTGCCGTCTACAAACATCCGCTTACGGTCCGGAGAAAGCGTGATGTGAGTGCCATACCGGACGCTGTGCGGATTCTCGGCGGACGACAGTTCAGGCGGACATGGACAAACGATTATGTCCTTTTGCGGATCGACGAGCAGATCGCGTCTGTGGACGCCTTTACCGTCCAACCACCACAGCTGGTCTCGCTCCACGTCAAGCCACGGAATCTGCCCGTCCGTCCCCTCCAGGACATACGTCTCATCCTTGAGCAGATCGACAAGTGCCTTCACCCGCATCCGTGTGCTCACGCCCTTCTCCGCCATTTCATCCGGAGAGACGTCAAATACGATGAACCTTCCGTCATCCGTCATCGACTTCGCCGTAAAGTATATCGACTGCTGGTTGAATGCGAGCATCCCTGGCCTCAGGATGTGCGACACAACGCCGGAACGAGGATCGACATGGCGGACGAACAGCTTTGACTGGGCAGGCGTCTTTATGGCATCCGGCGCAGGCGGCGGAGGCGGGGCAAGATCTTCAGGCGCATCCTGCACAAGCCACCTTGCGAAATCCCTTGCGATATCCTTCTGCGGCGGATGCCCCTGACCGATTCCGTAGCGCATGAGCTTGTCCTTCGACGGACACACGTTGTACGCCGTGTAGCCCGCATGAGGCGGACACACCGTATCTGCGAAACCAACGTTGAAGCGTATCGGCACATCGATGCGCTGGGCGAAGTACACCGCATCGAAATACGGCGCGTTGGTCTCCGCGATCGCACGGTTCTCAGGAAGCTGCGCAGCGATGAGCCTCGGCCATCCCGCTTCGCGGCCGTCTATCTTGAAGCACAGATGGTCGGTTATCGCGGGCACAGTGACTGCCGCCCTGCGGATGTGCTTGTTCAGCCCGGTCAGGATAAGCCCGAAGCCACCGCCCTGACTGCCGCCGGTGTAGCGCACACGCGCCCTGTCAACATCAGGACGCGCACAGACCCAATCGATTGCGCGGTTTGCCGCAAGTATGATTCCGTAGTAGAAGTAGTCCTCGCGGCTCGCGGCGATTCCGCACTGCGTATAGCGCACCGTCTTGACAGGATATCTTCTCCCGTATTCATCGTCCTCCTTCTTCTGGAGAGCGTTCGATTCCGGCCCTTTGTACTTCACTCCGCGAAGCGGCTTGTAGTAGTGTACGTTCACGTAGAGGTGCATCGTATCCGCGCTTCCGCCCTCGAACACCGTTGCCGGACCCGCCCCCGGCACGGTTACCGTAAGCGGGAACGGCGCCTTTGAGGAATCCTTCGGAACAGAAAGATATCCCCACACCGTGCGGCCTTGCGTAGAAGGGATCTCAAGTTCGTAGAGATCGCGGCCCTTTACCTTGCCCGGATCAATTCTTGTGGCCTTGACCGGTACTGTCACCTCGGCGTTGTACTTGCCTATTGCGTCGGACCAGAACCGGTCGAAGTCCGCCGGACATTCACGGTACGGGCGCAACTTCTCCGGCTCGTACGCCACGCCAAAGAGCTTCCGCTCCGCCCCGTCCTTGAAGATGCGCATGAGCAGGAATCCCGCCCTGTCCATCTCGCCAGTCACAGAAAAGCGGGTCTCCTTAGACAGATCGACCGTCCTCTCAAGGAATATGCGGTCGCCAAAGTTGTCTAAACGCACCTTCACTTCGCCCTTCGGAGAGCTTCCATCCGCCTCCGTAGCCACGACAGTGAATATCGCCGGCTCACCAAGCCTGTACCTTGCATCCGGCTGGTCGCACGTCACGCGGAACAGCGTCGCGTGTGCGGCAAACATCCACAATGACGCCATCGACAAGACAAGAAATCTGCGGAGCGGAGCAGTAGGCCCCAATCCGGAATGTCCTTCACGCATTGCATTGGCAACGCAATGACTCTCTGTTTGCTGAACGCCGAAAAAAGCAGCCATGGACATATGCTATTCTCCCTTTGCTTCAATGACGAATAGTATATGATTTTTTTTTTACCTGTCAAATTTGCCGGGAACAGCAAGACCGCCCTTCTTCGCAGCTTTTGGGAAGAAAGGCGGTCGTCGCCACATCGAGACATGGCATCACGCCATGCCGTACGGCAAATCAGAACCGGATCCGGCGAAGGCGAGGTGCAAGATCGTTGCCGTCCTGCCACGCCTTGAACACAAAGCCGCGTTTCTGCCATCTGCGAATCCGCGAAGCAGTCTTGTCGTCCGGATGCTTCGCAAGAATCGCCTGAAGCGCCATCAACGCATACGAAAGCGCATGGAAGCGGCAGGTCGTCTCACCGCCTGGGAAAGCGCCTGCGGCCGCAAGCCCGGCTACGAATCCCTTGGCCTCATCCTCGACGATTCCGAGAAGCACAGGCACGGAATCACTGTCCGCAAAGCGTCCAAGCATATCAAGAGCCTTTATCCTCACAGGGTACGCACCACTGACGGCAGGGTCGCGGACGCCACCCGGATTGGAGACGATTTCGCGAAGAACCGGCAATGCGCGAACATCACCCATAAGGGCCAAGGCTATGGCGAAGTTTCCGGAATGACGCAGATCGGCATCGAGTTCAACCGCCAGCCTGCGGGCAAAAGCCTCCCTTTCGGCGACGCTGCCGCGAACGCCACGCTCCCACGCAGTCCAAAGCGCATACGCCGCCCGTTCATCGGCGCTGCCGGTCGCTATGCCTCTCGGCCCCTGCCACCATTCTCCCGTGCGCGTGACGTCGTGGCGAAGCGCAGCAACAACGTCTTCATCCGAAAAAGGCTCGAACCTGAAACCGTGGTGGGTGTTCACCCTGTCGCTCTGCGCAGGATCGAGATTTCCCGCCCTGCGCAGCACCGGCTCAAGTTCAGCGTACGGCACATCCCGCGCCGCACAGCCGAGACGAAGCGCAATCCCTGCGGCAAGCGCGGCGGCCACGCCGGTCTTCACCATCTCCGGCTGTAGCCTCAGACTTCCGCCGAGATCATGCGCAACGCCGAAATGCTTGGACGGAACAAAGAGATTGTCCACGCCCTTCGCGACTATTGAGCCATATGGCACGGACGACGGATAGCAGAACATCGGCAGACCGCAATGCACCTTCCAGTTGCGGATCTCCTGAGACTCGAATGCGTGGTCGTCGTAGAACACAGGCAGGTCTTCCGGCGCAAAGGCATGGAACAGAGTATCCGGAAAAACCTTGCCGCAGATTGCATCCGCCATGGACGCAATCGCCTCCGTCTCAACGCGGATCTCCTCACGTGCACCGACCATGGCGAAAGGACGCAGCATCCGGCCAGATTTCCGCTGTGAAAGCCAGAACCTGTGCCTTTCGCCCGCAAGCTTTCCTATCGTGTCCGAATACGCCCTTGCGCCAAGAGTGAGATCGTCCGGATAGTTCCTGTAGATCGGCCGCCCCATCTTCGCGCCGTTGTCGAGCCACGTTTCACCCCGTGCACATGGAGCCATTACGCCGTCGATGGAGCGTCCCTTCCGCAATCCGCACCCGCACATCCTTGCAACTGTCGCATTCCCTGTCGCATCGATCGCAAAACGTGCCGCCACGTCGCAAAACGCTCCGTTGCGCAACGTACGCACACCCGCAACCCTTCTGCCATCCATCCATACGCCTACGACAGACGTGCCGTATGCGACCTTCGCCGTTGCGGCGGCGCGTTCGTACGTGATAAGCCGCTTTGTCAATCCGCCGAAGCATATGCCGCCGACAGTCGAAAGGCCGCCCAATCCGTTGCCTTTCTCTATGCCATACACGGATACTCCATCTCGGACGCAGCGCAGAAACGCCGCCGCGCCCGCTGTGCCCAGCCCGGCTACGACGACATCGCACGATGCACTGAAGGAAGGCCTCTCGCCGCGCTTCACTATGCGTCTGCCGTTTTCAATCAGACAGATTTCCACTTCATCCCCTCCTCGAACGCCTCAACCAATGTAGGGAACTGTGCGGACGGCACCCACGCATACCCTGCCTTCATCCGGCGCACAATGCGTCCGCCGCCATACATGCACCTCATGGCATTCACCTCGGCAAGGAGTTCGTCCGGGGTCTTTCCGGTCTTTTCCCACGCATCATACAGCGAAAGCCGTGCGGTGCGCCAATCGGCGTCCGGCGGCAGATCCACGGTGAAATATCCGTCTTCCGCAATCCCGCCGAACCGCTTTCCGGTCACTGCATCTGCGCCAAGATCCCTCCATCCCGTGTCTGTCGTGTCAAGAAAGCGTCCTGCGGAGAAATCGAGGAAGCCGTCCCCCACGCCGTGTGTGCGCAGGCTCCATCCGCCGAAAGCCCTTTCAACCGCCGCAAGCTCCACATTCATGAACGCCTTTCCGCCATGGCCGGCAAAGAACACAGAAATGAAATCGGCAAGCGGGGGAAGCTCCAGTACGCCATCAACAAGTATATGGCTTTCGGCAAGTCTGTCGAGAAGTTCGCGTCCGAGCGGTGTCTTTGCCTCTCCGGCTGCTGTCGGGCCGCAAGTGCAGGCGAATTCAGGCGCAAGGTGCATCCCTCGTTCAAGCACAAGCACATCCTCCGGATGCGCAAGCGCAAAGCCAAGCGCGAATGCGCTCCCGCCAAACACAATGGTTTTGCTTTTTCCGTCTGCACCAAGCGCCGCCGAAAACGCATCCCGACCGAACAGGGTGACCATGCCACCTGCGGACGAAAGCTTCAGAAAATCGCGTCTGTTCATTTCGCTCCCTTCTCCGCCGCATTTGCCGCAGCGCACCGGCGTGTCGGCCCAAGGCGCAGAGCCTCAAGGACGTCCATGGCGAGAGCGTCGTAGTTGAACACGGCAAAGCCGTCAAGACCAAGCTCCCTTGTCTTCATGATCTGCTCCGCGGTGCGGAGCACACGGGTCTCCCTGTTCGCGCCATCCGACGAAAGCCCGATGCCGGGATACAGCCTTACGCCGCCGACCACGCACTTCTGCCTCTCAACCGCCGCCTCGAACGAGCCAAGCGAAGCAAAATAGTCCATCGGACATATGAAGTCAAGAAGTCCCTCTTTGCACCACACCGTCCACTCCTGCGCAACACCATCGACTGAAAGATCCAGATTGGGCATCACCGCCGCAGAAAGCTCCACTCCCGGCGCTTCGGCGCGAACGCGCCTGGACACCTCACGCACGAACGACGTAATCGTCTCGCGGCGGAAGCGCCGCCATTCCGCGCCAAGCGATGCATCCTCACGTACGGCCTTCGGCCAATCCGCAACCGTACGCCCGATCCGCTTCTCGAAAAGACTGCGGCAACGTTCGCAGAAGCAGCGGTTCGCATCCGGATAGCGGATGTAATCGAGATGAACACCGTCAACACCGCCCTTCGCCGCCTTTACGCACAGCTCCGCCTCCAGTTTGCGGTTGCGGACATCGTTGGGACACATCCATCTCTCCTTCGATCCGTCAAATGCGACGGCGCAGCGGCCTTCGGATTCAATCTTCGCAAGTTCCGCCTCCGGTCCACCCCACCACATATGCCAGCACACCTTCCAGACATGAAGCTTCACGCCGTATTTCCTGCAGGCCGATGCAATCTCTTCAACTCTGTCAAGGCGCGTCCAGCCGCCCCACGCGAGATTGACGAGAAGCGCATTGAACCCGCAGTCGCGCAGATGCTTCACCGCCTGATCCCAGTTCATTCCTGGCATCCCGTTCGGGCTGTGGCACCAGAATGCGCGGAACTCGCTTTCACGTCCGGGCGGAAGCGTCGCAACCCATGCCTTCGTGCGGTCGGCCTCGCGCACTGATTGCCTTTTCCGCTGAGCCGCCGTCCCGGACTCTGCACCCGTGTACGGTCTCAGATTGTCTATCTCGAAGAACGTATCCTTCCGTCCAAGACGCCAGCCGCATATGCGAACCGCATCCACTGCGCCGAAACCGGCAAACGCCACTTCCTTGATTCCGCCATCCTTTCCGATAATGACGGTTGCGCTTTCCGCGCCTCCCTTCGGCTCAAACATCTGCGCATACCATCCGTCCCCTGCATGGTAGTAGAACGTGAACCCGGAGAACTGGCTTACGTCCCCAACGCGGATATCGAAGCGAACTCCGGCAAAGGCCGTCATGTCATGTCTGAACGGCAGATCGACGGATGCGCGGTACGGCGGGTTCGCCGCCGAGAATCCGGCGGCAACACGAACGGACGGCCTTTCTTCAATCGCAGCGGCGACTTCGTCTCGCCACCGGGCAAGGGCATCGCCACGGCAATCGTAGTTCTCAATGTCCTTCACCACCGAATCGGGGATTGCGGCGGGATGGCCGAACTTTCTCCGATAGAGCTGAGCGTAGGCGTAATCCTCAAGCCCGTCGCGGAAGTTCTCAAGGCGGACCGTCGGCAGCGGAGCCCCGTCGGCGGCGACTCGCGTCCAGCTCCCGTCACCGTTGTACGATTCCCAGCTCTGCGCCGTCCAGTCCGTGAACTGACTGCCGCCGATGGTGCGGCGGGAATTCCATATCGACGTCTGGTAGAAGAGATAGCCGTCCACATTCAACTTTGCGGACATCGCGCCCACAAGAAGCCGCCCTTCAATCGGAAGCGACTCGATGAACATGTTGGCGGATTTTCCGTGAGGCCAGCAGCATGTGTACCACCAAACGCTACGCCCCTCCTCCCGCGCCCTTCCGGCCTGCTCCGCATCGAACTTGTCGGTCAGAGGCACAAATATGTCCATGTCCGCAAGCACGGTTCCGCATCCGTATGCGCGCTTGCCGTCCGGACGGTAGTCCTTTGCCGTCGTCATGAGCGGCACCCCTGGACACTCCTTTTTCAGGACGGAGATCGCCCTGCGTATCTCATGCACGTAGTTCGTATCGAGTTCGTCGCATCCATAGATGTATGCGTGGTCGAGAAGCCCCTCGCGAAGCGCACGGTCGTATGCGCGCCGAACTGGATTCAGATACCGCTTCCGCCAGACCTTCTCCCCGTCCGGCCCCTTGTCCATCCGTCCAAAGTAGCCAAGATTAAAGCGGCCAAGGCGTCCCTCCGCCTTGAGGCGCAACAGTGCGTTCCAACGCTCTTCCTCGTCCGCCAGCACCGGGCTGTCGGGAAGGTTGTTCCAGTACAGGCTATCCGGAGTGATGCCGTAGTCCGCAAGGAACTCGTACCAGATGCGCTCCTTCGTCCGCCAGATGTTCACCGGCGAATCCGGAGCGGCGAGGACGTCCTTCCTCTCCGCGCTCCCTCTCGCAAGGGAGACTTCCGGAGAGAACGTGATCGCAAGCGGGAGCATCGTCGCCTTCGGCAGGGTGAAGTTCCTCACCTTGACCGACATCGGCAGACGTTTCATCACGCCCTCAGACGAGAACACGGTCAGTGTTCCGGCAAATATCCCTGACGGCTGATCCTCTCCGGCACGTACGCGTATCCAGAAGCTTTGCCTGTCGCCCTTCCTTATGGATACACCATTCTTGGGCGTCGGAATGATCGTATCGGGATACCAGGCAGGACCGCCAACCGCGCCGTGCGTATAATGCACCTTGTTCGTGGTGAGAGTATAGGCAACCGTATCGCAGTCGACAGGCATCGGCAGCCCATCCACCGCAACCCGAACTCCGGACACGTCACCCTCTGCGGCGACAACGACCTGTACGCTCTCCTTTTCGTTTCGTGCGAGCGACAGCTCTATGCGGTCGGCAGGACGCAGCGGGGCGGGCAGCGCCCCACGCGGCATCACTCGCTCGGTGGGCAGCGCCTGGAATACGGCGGCAAGAAGCAGTGCAAACGGCATGATTCGTAAACCTTACCTGATTACGATCACAGTGGCGACCTTGGAGAATCTCTGGAAGCTTTCGGGAGTGCGGACAACAGACGAAAACCTTATTTCGTCCATCCATCCCTCGAATCCGCTGGAGTACTCCATGCGCGAGAAGTAGTATGGATAAGGCCCGTCAAACAGGTCGCGATCGATCGTCTTCTCCAGGATACAGACATAGTCAACATAAAGCCGGAACGTGCGGGACGGCTTGTCGTACGAAAGCGCGACATGATGCCACTTGTGGTCATCAAGATAGGCCGAATCAGTTATGGCAAACTTGTAGTGGTCTCCGGACGTCGCCTCATTACCGTACACATAATTCGGATTGTCGTCAACCTCCGTCCAGGAAATGCGAAGGTGTCCATTCCCCGTCCGCGTAAGCATCCACGCATACTGCGGCCACACCTTTGGATCGCTGTGCGGAGATGCATTGCCGTTCTTGCCGAACAGAAGCGAGCCTACGGCTTTTTCCCACGTCTGATCGTACTCGACCTTTACGAACGCCTCCATCGTCCAGCTTGGCGGATTCAAGCGCACACCGGTTTCATCCCAGACACGCATTTCATCTCCAGCGTATACGCGCCATTGCGCACCTTCAGGCAAGGACGACCACCCCTTGAAATGGCAGCAGGCAAGATTCTCCCACATTGCCTCGCCATTCCAAAGGACCTTGCGTCCGATGCGTCCCTGCGCCTCATATGTCGGATCGATTTCCCCTCGATGAAGGTTGTACCCGCTATCCGTAGTGCGAACCGGATCGGAAACCACGGTTGCGTTTGCAATCTTTGCGCCGTTCGTGCCCTCGTTGAACGGAATCGCGAACAGCACATCGGAAATCGGCGTCTCGAAATCCAAAACGTCAAGGGCTGCATCGGAAACGCGGAGAGCCGATATCGATCCGTTGACAGATTCCGTATCGGTCTTGTCTGTTCCATCCGCAGTCTTATATCCTGATCCGATCCTGAACTTAAGACCAGTTCCGCCATCGGTGTTTGCGTACGGGACGGGCGAATTCCATGCCTTCGTGTAGTCCACATACAACGAAAGGGCACCCACCTTTGCTGTCTTGTTCGTCTCCGAATACACAATGGCGAAATGATGCCAGCGTCCGTCATTGCCAATTACCTCGTAGTCACCTCTTGTTTTGTTTTCCGTCGATTTATCGCGATTGTAAGGCTCAAGGACAATGCCTTTTGCCTTGCCGACGTTTGTCCCGCTCGTAAACACCTCAATCGGGGAGATAAGCTTGAATCCTCCACGGTTTTCCTCTGCCTCAAGATACAGCATCGTCTTGGATCTCTGATCGTAATGTTCATCTCCCTCCTGCCAATAGACATAGCTCTCATCCATCTTTATGAAGCCCTCTATCGTGAAGTCGCCCTTACCGACAATGTCGTCCGCAACGCCGGAGATGTCGATGTAGCCGCCCTGGTGCGTGGAGCGCTCCGCATACCTGAAATCTATCGAACCGGGATGCTCCGAGAGTATGGTCAAGTCTCTCGATGAAACCGCAAGACGTCCAGGGCCGTCAGATGAGTACATCGGATATTTGCCGTCGTCTTGACCGGCAACTCCAGCCTCGCCGTAATATGTGTTCTTGCCCGATGTGCTTTGGATTGTCGTGACGTAATTGCCCGGCGATCCGTCCTTGAACTCCCAGAACGCGAGCGTATCGGCATTAAGCGCGGTCGCGCAGATCATTACTGCGAATGCAGTGAGAATCCTCCATGAGGATTGATTTTTTTTTTCTTTTACGGTTTTCATATACACAACTCCAGGATATCAGAACAGTTCAACTTCAAAAGCGTAACGTATCATACCACAAAATGATTTTTTTTTTCTATGGTACGATATGATGCCTTGTTCGGCGGACGGCTGCAATGCCGCCGTCCGTCAATCGCCTGCCTCAAGTGATGGCGCGACATCGGCGGCAAGCGCGGCGGCATCCGTAAGGTTGCGTCGCCAGTATGCAAGCCCCGCAATCATCGCCGCGTTGTCCCCGCAGTATTTCGGCTTAGCGAGAAGCAGCCGCACCCCGGCCTCGTCCGCAACACGCTGCAGAGCGTCGCGGAGTGCGCCGTTGAGGGAGACGCCGCCGCCTACTATCAATGCGCGATAGCGTCTGCGCCGCAGGGCGCACGACGTACGGTCTGCGATGGACGCCACTATCGCCCTCTGGTAGCTGGCGCATATCCTCGGAATCTCCTGCATCGGCACACCGCCATCGGCGTTGGCGTTCTTCACATATGTGAGAAGCGACGTCTTCAGTCCGGAGAACGACGTGCAGAGGTCGGCGTCAAGCCCGGCGAGCGCGGCCGTGCCAGGACGCGGACGCACCTTCGGGAACGGGATGAAGTCGCCGCCGTCGTATTTCTTCGCCTCGCGGTCAATGACAGGGCCGCCGGGATAGCCAAGGCCAAGAAGCTTCGCCGCCTTGTCGAACGCCTCGCCTGCGGCATCGTCAAGCGTCTGTCCTATTATCCTGTACGTACCGTATTCCGGCATATCGACGAGACAGGTGTGTCCGCCGGACACCGCCAGCCCAAGCGCCGGCATGAAATCCTCCGGCTTCATCTCCGTTTCAAGGAACGGCGTATGGAGATGCGCCTCGATGTGGTTGACGCACAGCAGCGGAACGCCCGTTGAAAGCGCAAGCCCCTTCGCCGCGTTCAGCCCTACGAGCAGCGCAGGCGCAAGACCGGGGCCGTACGTGACGGCGACAGCATCCACATCACAAAGCCCCTTTATCGAACCGGATGCGACAGCCTCGTCGACAGCGGCGGATATGACCCCCGAAATCTTCTCCACGTGCGCCCGCGACGCAATCTCCGGCACAACGCCGCCCCACGGCTGGTGCAGCTTTATCTGCGTGTACACGACGTTGGAAAGCACCTGCGTGCCGTCTCTTACGATCGCGCAAGCCGTCTCGTCGCATGAACTCTCTATGCCAAGCACATTCATCTGTCACCGTCACTTTCGCGCACCGGCGGCGTGCACACGCCGCCATCCATCCGGAAGAGAAAGCTCCTCCACGATTCTGCCGTCAACCTTTCTCCAGCCTGCACGGATGCGCCCGCCGCCGGAGACTGGAATCTCCATGGCGATTGAATCAAGGGGAAGACCCAATGGCGGGCGGAACTCCACTGTCCTGTTCACACGGTCTATCCTGCGAAGGCCAAGCACGTCCCGGCGATACGACACGGCGACATGGCTCGCAAATCCATGATTGCAGCTTGCCGTCGTACCGATGTTCTCCCAAAGCGTTCCGGTAAGCTCCGCCATGTACAGGAAGAAGCCCCGCGTCTCATCAAGTATCTGCGCGGAAAGGCCTTCGCGTGAAAGACATTCAAGGCGCAGATAGTTTCCGATGAAAGCGTTAGACGGCCATATCTCCGGATGCTTTTTCGTCTCCTTCCGCTTCGGACCGAAATCTTCGACAAGCGTCTTCCACAGCGCCGGATGCGTCGCCGGCGTCGCCGTCCTGAAGAAGAACGCATAGTACTGGCACGTCTCGGTGCATTCCCCGGAAAGCTTGAGCGTACCGTCCGGCTGCCTCACCGCATTGTCGCAGAACCACTTTCCGTTCCATGACTGGCGGCGTATCGTCTCTCGCACACGCTCGGCCTCAACGGCCAGTTCAGGCATTCCGTAGAGACGATCCATTACGTCAAGGACTTCCGCCCATGTCATGTTGGACGGATAGTTCACGTCCTGCACAAGGTGGTTCGCCCGCGACCACTCGACAAAGACCCACGAAGGCAGTTTTTCAAGCAGTCCGTCGGAATTGCGGAACCGCTTGAGGTATTCCACAAGCTTCACGAGCTTCGGACGGAACGCCGCCACAAGCGCAGGATCGCCGCCGCGCAGCTTAAACTCCTCCACCTGAATCACCAGCCACATCGCCCAGTTGGGGATGAACCTGCCATTGCGGAAATCGGCCGGATAGCACATGGCGAACATTCCGTCCGGAAGGTTCTCAAAACGATTCGGCAGGACGTAGTTCTCAAGAAACAGATGCTCTGAATCGAGATCGCCAGTGAAGAGCAGACTTGAGCGGCCTGTGAAGAAGCTGTCGCACAGCCAACCGGCGCGTTCGCGTCCCGGACAGTCCGTGAACACGTCCGCCGCATTCTGGGCATAGGTCTCCCGTGCCGCCTCAAATATCTTGACGAGTGCGGAGTCGGAAGATTCGATCTTCGCCCTCCACGCATCGGGGTTCTTGTACGTGCGCACGTATGGTGCGGATATCTCGAACGAACCGCTTGCGGCAAGCGTCTCAAGGAATCTGAAGGTGTACGGCTCGAAAGCCTCGACCTCGTATTCACCCGGTTCCTTGAACTCCCATGCCACGACATTCGCGCAGCTGTAGCGCGTCGGGGAGATTTCGCCGTCCACAAGCACCTCATCAAAACGCACGGCAAGCACACCCGGCCTGACGCAGCGCACCTTCAGCCCGGGAAAGCCGGTATCGTTCAGACCCGCATCGAAAATCACCGAATCAAGCTCCGTGAGCGTGAACGAGCGAAGTTTCGCGAACTCCGCCGTCGCCTTCCGGCGATCCTTCGCGGAATACCTCTGCGCAAGATCCCACCAGTTACATTCAAGTTCAGATGCCTGGAACGCATCGTCCTCAAAACCTTTTTCAAAGTCTTCGACAAATCGTGTCTTTTTCGTCTTCATCGACGCATCGAAGGACATCTTTGCGGATGACACGGGACGCAGCGGTCCGTTGACCCTGAAATCCGCGTACGGCGCCCTGCGCGGCAGAAGCGAGACCGCAGGACGCACCTCAAGCGGCACGGGCGAAAAGTTGCCCAAGCCGTTTTTCCAGCCGTCGCACCCCGTCTTCAGACGGTAGAATTCGCTAAATGTGCGCTGATAGCTGTAGCGCACCACCTTCTGCACACGCGGCAGACGCTGCGCCTCAAATCCGCAGCCAATCCCTGTCGCTGCGACGATGCGTCCATCTACGGCGACTTCGGCCTGCAGAAAAGACGGATGCTTCATGTGACAGAAGCTCCTGCAGTTGTAGCCCGCCACCTCTATCGCAAGCGTGTTGCGTCCCACGGCGACCGGAAGAGCAATCTCATCAACACGGAAATGTCCGTACGCCGCACGGGCCGGGCCCCAACCGACGTGCCTGCCGTTCAGCGTTATGCGGTACGCGCTGCAGCCGGTGATGCGGAGCGTTGCGTGTGACTTGTCCGTGACGTCAAACGCTGCACGGAAGCCAAAAAAGGCGTTCTTCTCCGTTGCGCACCCTGCTGGCCATACCGGAACGGCCTTCGCAAACATTGGGCTGGCGTCTTCAGCGCCCGTCGCCACAGACATCATGCCGACGACGATGGCAAACGCCGCCGCACACTTCACCGCATGAATTCGCATCTTCACACTCCTCACCAGAACTTCCACCACACCTTCTTGACAGGAGTGACGCCACCGGACTCCATGTACAGATCCCTCATGCGCTGTGCGCCGGCGACATCCGGATCCACCATCGGCTCCTGTTTGCGGAACACGAGTTCGTCCGGGAGGCTCCAGAATACGCTGCGGAAGAAGCTATCCTGCGAAGCACGGTGAAGAACGACAACTTCGCCATTCTTCATCACGGATATCTTCGGGTCGGAAATGCGCAGAAGCACACCGAGATCCGTTGTGCGCCAGACCCTTCCGCCCTCATCGTGCGCCTTGAGGAAGAGGTGCTCGCGCTGGCCACGCGTCCAGTACACAAGCTCGAACACGCGCTTCAGCCCCGTCCTGTTGGAGAACATCTGCATGGCGCCGCCGACGCGCATCCCGGGCACTATGTCGAAGCTGACGAGCGAGGACTCGAACCTCGCGCCGCCGTGCACAAGCACAGCCCTGGCAAGATAGCGCATCGGTTCGTTCAGGGAGAAATGGTCGCCGATGAACATCTCAAGCTTCTGCCCCTCTGACGAATGAAGGAGGAACGGGGCCACAAGCGGCCTCTCGCCAATGCGCGGACGAGACGCCATGTCGCTGGCGCGGAAAAGCTCAAGCCTAAATATGTCTGCGGATCCGGGCTTGCCCACATCTATCGAATCCGCGCTCGAATTGGCTATATCCACCACGGCGCGGATGCGCTCTCCGACTATGTACTCGCGCCTTTCCGGCACAAGCTTCACCGCTATCTCGGTGGGCGCCGCCACCGCAAAGGCCTCCGCCGCCGACATGGCCAGCGCAAGCAAGGCTGCTTTCTTCATGACAGATCCATCCTTTCTCACAGAGTGACCTCCAGCCCGTCATATGCGGGGGCGATGTGCGGCGGAAGCTCCTTGAGGTAGTCCGCGTGTGAAATGTCGTGGCACATATGGACGAGAAGCCCGCGGGCGGGCGCAATGCGCTCCATGTACCCAAGATTCCTGTCCAGCGTAAGATGCGTGGGATGCTCTCGCTTGCGCAGACAATCGAGAATCATCAGGTCTACGCCCTTGAGCAGTTCCACGGCGGCATCCGGCAAAGCGCTGCAGTCGCTCGCATATCCGACCTTCCGTCCGCCGCATTCCATCATGTAGCCGTAGGTCTTCGGCCCATGCGGCACCTCAAACGGCGCAAGCCTCACGTCGCCTATCGTGAACGGAGCATCCACGGCTACGAAGTTCACCATCGGGCGGAACAGCCCCATGGTGTTCGCCGTGTTTGATATGTAGGGGAAGATGTGGTGCATCGCCTCGATCGTCTCGGCGGACGCATAGCAGTTCATCGGTCTGCCCTCCACCAGAAAAGTGCGCCCGTTCGCGCCGGGCGCATCGGGGGCGCAGGGAATCTTTCTGCCGTTGAGCGTATTGAACCGACGCACGTCGTCAAAGCCCGCTATGTGATCCATGTGCGCATGGGTAAGCACAACGGCATCGACTTTTGAGATTCCGAAGTCGAGACAGGATTCCCTCATCTCAGGCGGCGTATCGACAAGGAACGCCGCCGCATCGGTGCTCACGTATATCCCCGTGCGGCGGCGGCGGTCTCTGGGATCGGACGAGGTGCATACAGGGCATGTGCAGCCGATCTGCGGCACGCCGACGCTCGTCCCCGTCCCAAGAAACCTGACCTTCATCAGCGCTTTTCCGGCATCTTGCCAGTCTTGAAGTACTTCTCGATCTCCTCAAGTGTGCGCCCCTTCGTCTCCGGCAGGAAGAACGCCGCCGTGATGAAGTACACTACGGTGAATCCGGCGAGGCAGTAGAACACGGCGGGGAAGCCCCACGCATCCTTCCACGCAGGGAACACCGTCGCGATTGTCGCGGACACACCCTGGTTGATGATCATGGCGATGGACATTCCGGTTGCGCGGATGCGCGTGGGCATAAGTTCGGAGAGGGCAAGCCACACGCACACGCCGGGACCGACCGCGTAGAACGCGATGAACATGAAGAAGAACACCGTAGCCACCACGCCGGTCGTCATGGACGCCGCGACAAGCCCCTTCGTGATCAGGAGGAACACCGTCGCCACGCCGCAGAGACCGAGGATGATGCCGGCTGTGCCGAGCTTCAGGAGGAACTTGCGCCCCTTCTTGTCCACGAGGGTGCAGGCCACGATCGTCATGAACACGTTGATGAGCTTGATCGCGAGGTCGGAGAAGTTTGCAAGCACACCCTCCATGCCGGTGGCCTTGAAGATGTCCACCGTGTAGTTGAGCACGGAGTTGATGCCCGTCGTCTGGTTGCAGGCGAGAATCACGACCGCAAGACAGAACGGATAGATGTACTTGCGCTGGAAGAGGCTGTCACCGCTCGCCGCTTCGGCTATCGCAAGCCGCTCGGCCGCTGCGGCCTCGTCGGCGGCAATCATCTCGTCAAGGATGATGCGGGCCTTCTCCTCACCGTTGTTCGCGGCGAGGGAGGCAAGCGCCTCCTCCTTGCGGCCCTTCTTGTAGAGCCACCGGGGAGATTCCTTGAGCCCGAACGCTCCAAGGAACAGAATCAGCCCCGGAACTGCGGAACAGAGGAAGATCGTCTGCCACGCCATCGACCAGCCCTTGAGCTGCTCCGGCTTCACCCATTCAGTTATCATCGCATAGGTGATCTTCGACGTGTCAGCCGCGCCGAGCTTGTCCACGACGCCATGCGCGACGGCGGCGGCGTTCACCACCTTGTCGGAATCACCCACCCATCCGGTCACGACAAGACCGATGACGGCGGCGAACGCAAGGCCGATGGTGAGAAGAAGCTGGAACATCCCCGTTCCCTTGCCGCGAGAATCGGAATCAAGGCACTCCGCAAGGTACATGGGAACGACAACGCCGACAAGACCGGCGCTTGCACCCTGAAGCGTACGGCCAATCGTGAGAAGGCAGAAGTTGCCGCCTTCGATGAGACCTGAGGCGCATATCACGGGAATCGAGATGAAGAAGCAGAACGCCGAGGCAATGATGATCTTCTTCCGTCCGAAGAATTCCGCGAGCGAACCAGCGAACAGAGAGGATATGACAGAACCCCACAGAACAGCCCCGACCACCAGCCCAAGCTGGACGGACGAATAGTTTGCCGTGTTGCGTATGTACGGAAGCGCGGCGGCGATCACGCCCACGTCAATGCCGTAGATGAGTCCGCCAAGCCCCGCCATGATGAGCAGATACCTTGCGTAGCGCTTTACCTTGTCGTTCATTTCAGTCGTTCCTTTCGTCTTCGGTTTTTATTCGGCGGACTCTTCCTTCGGCTCAAACACCTTCGGGAAAAGCCTTTCGGCAAGTTTCTGGCAGCTGTCAAACTCCTCCACCGCCTTGTTGACAAGCTCCTCCACGCGGGCGGGGACCGTCGGCTCGTTCGGGAAGAGGGTGCTCATGGTGAGCGCAGAGCCGAACATGAGATTTGACCATTCCTTCAGCCCGACATGTGCGGCGGAGCGATCCTGCACAAGTCCGATGATGAGGTTGTTGAGCATTCCCGGCTGCTCGAAATAGAACTTCCGCCACGTCACCTTTTCGGGTTTCGGCGCAACGGGCCTGTCCTTCAGAGACCTTCTCGGCGGAGTCGGACGCTGAAGCGTCAGCGTCTCCGCATCGGTGGCGGAGATCTTCGTCCCCTTCGGGTACTTGCCCATCGTGAACTCAAAGCCCCTGCCGCGCTTGATGAAGTGGCTCTGCAGCATCTGCATGCACTTTATCTTGTGCACCTGGTCAAGCACGGCCTGCCGCCCTTCCCGCGTGAGCTTTTCAAAGCCGTTCGTCATGTCGCCCACCTGACGCATGGCGAAATCCCAGTCAAGACGCTTCAGCTCCCTTGCGGCGAGGGCGTCGTACTTCTCCTGCGCCTTCTGGATCTCAGCTTCGGCGCGAGCCTGATACTCTGCCTCGGCCTTCTTCTTGGCGGCCTCCGCCGCCTCTGCGGCGGCCTTCTCGGCGGCGAGCTTCGCTGCGCGGGCGCGGGCGCGTTCAATCTCCGTCTTCGTGGTGGCGACGAGCGTCGGAGCCTTCTGCCTGATTGCGGCGGCCTTCTTGAGAGCCTTCTCGATCTCCTTCAGAGACTTCATCGCCTCGTACTCCTCGACGAGATCTGCGGTCAGCTTCGCCAGCTTCTCTGCATCCTCAACGCTGCCGACAACGAACTTGAGATCCTGCTCGCCCTTCTGCAGTATGTACATCAGGCAGGCGTTCACGCGCACCTCCGCCGCACGGATCGACCAAAGATCTGTCCAAAGCTGCTGGAACGCCTTGAGCTGCGGCGGATACTCCACCTTCTTCTCCTCGACGTTCGCCACTGGCGCAGGCGCAGGCGCCGGCTTGGCTTCCGGCTTCTTTGCCTTGTCAGCACCGGCCTTCTTCGCGGGTTCGGCCTTCTTCGGAGCATCCTTGCCCTTCTTGTCTGCGGCAGCCTTCGCCGGTGGCGCGTTCGTGGCGGTGGCCGCCGGTGCGGGCGCGTTCGTGGCCGCAGGTGCAGCAGCGGCGGCGGCTGGCGCATTTGTCGCCGCTGGCGCATTGGTGGATGCAGGCGCAGGTTCAGGCGCGGCGGGCGGCGCAGACAGCACTGCGTTAAGTTTGGCGATCTTCTCGACAACCTTGTTGGAGTAGGCCACTGCGTCCGTGTAGTCCTTCGTCTCCGGAGCGACAAGCACGGCGCGACACGCCTCCCTCACATCAGGGGCAAGCATGGCGAGAAATGCGTCAGAGGACTTCTGCACCTCCTTCTCGGACTTGACACGCTGGTCGGTCACGAGTGCGGCAAACTCCGTCGCACTCTTCATCGTCGCCCGGACGGCCTCCTTCGCCTCATGGGCCTTTTTGTCCATCAAAGCCATGCGTTCGCGTTCGGCCGCCGCCTTTGAGGACTGGATGTACCAGAAAAGTCCGCCTGCGGTAAGAAGCAGGAGCACCACCACTCCGATTGCGCCAAGCGCAATCATCTTTCCGATTGTCATCGGCTGCTTCTCGGCTGGCTCCTCCGCCGCCGTCTCTGCCTCTTCTCCCTCGACAACCTCATCCGTCCCATCGAGCGGAGCGCCATCTGCAGCCGTCTCACCGGCCTCGCCGCCTTCAGGTGCGGCATCATCGCGGCGCTTGTTGAGCGTCATGCGGCGTTTGCCCTTCATCATGATGCGCTTCCCGCCTTTGCGGGCCGGCGCGGCAGGCTCGTTCGAAGATTCGGCTGTGTCTACGGCGGCCACGGCGGCAGCGGCGGCGACCTTCTCGTCTATCGTGACGCCTTCGGCGAGTGCGCGGTTTATGTCTCCGATGCAGGCCTCCCACGTCGGGTAGCGGTCGATGACCTCCCGCGCCATCATCTTGAGAAGTATCTTGTCTATCGATGCCGGCAGCCCCGGACGCACCGCGCTGGGCGGCTTCGGATTCTCAAGAAACCTCTTTTTGACCACCTCATCCGGATCGCTGCCTTCGAACGGCGCAACGCCTGTGAGCGCGTGGTATATCGAGGCGCCGAGAGAATACATGTCCACCCGGAAATCAATCGCACCTTTGCGCACCTTCTCCGGCGCGATGTAGTACGGAGTGCCCCAGATCTCGTCGCCGGAATTTTCATCCTGCATTCCGGCAAGCCCGAAGTCGACGATCTTTGCCGCACCAGTTGCGTCGAAAAGAATGTTCTCCGGCTTTATGTCGCCATGCACAAGCCCCTGGTCTGCGGCGCAGGAAAGGCCTTCCGCCACCTGCTTGCATATGCGCATCACACGCGTCGGGTCGATGTTCCTGCCATGCACCTCCATGAGACGCAGCAGCGAACCGCCGCCCGCCATCTCCATCGCGATGTACGGCTGGCCGTCCACGATGTCGTAGGAGTATATCTGCGCGATGGAAGGATGGATGAGCCTTGCCGCCGCCTGCGCCTCGCGCTTGAACCGCTCGAGGAACTGCGGGTCTGCGCCGAGCGACTTGAGCATCACCTTGAGCGCGACCTGACGGTCGAGCATCTTGTCACGCGCAAGGTACACGCCTCCCATCCCGCCATGTCCAAGCTCCCGCTCCACGATGAACCGCCCGAACTCGCACGGCGGCTTCAGCATCGTCTCTTCGTTGTCATCGCTCATAGCATTCTCCTTAACAGAAAACCGTTCACTTCACAGGGCCGAAATGCGCACTCGCGAACGGCCAGAACACTCCGGCCGCCACACCGCGCAGATTCTTGGCAGGCACCGGTCCCCAATACCGGCTGTCGTAGCTTGCAGGGCTGTTGTCGCCGCAGGCGAAGTACTCGTCCACGCCAAGCTTCACCTCGCCGGAGACGTCGGTCTTGTCCGAATGCGGCCCAGGATCGAACGGCGGACAGTTCGCCGGACGCACAGCCTGCACCTTTCTGCCGTTGACTATCAGGTATGGCTTCACGATCTGCACAGTGTCACCCGGCGTTCCGCACATCCGCTTGATGTAGTGCGTCCCCTGCACGAGACCCTTTATCCCGGTGGTCGAGAATATCATCACGTCACCGATTCGCGGATGCCTGAAATTCCACAGCCAGCGATTCACGAACAGGAAGTCGCCGATGCGGCGGTATCCGCACCAGATGCGTTCGCCCGCAGCCACGAAATCGCCGTGCCCCTTGCCGCCGACGAGTTTGCCTGTGCCGTCCACAAACGCATCGGTGGGGATCTTCTCCGTCACGTCCGGACGCGCCGCAACGGATACGATGTAGTGTCCGTTGTTGTCAGGCCGCACCGTCAGCGTGCCGGAACACGGGGCCTTGAAGTCCACGAAGGTTTCGCCGGAGACGAGCCACTTGATCTGCCTCAGCACCGGAGTGCGATCCCACACTGTGGCGTCCTGCGGATTCCTGCGCTCCGACCAGTTGCCGTACAGCGTGGGACGCATCGAGCCGGTCGGTATGTTGAACGGCTCGTAGAAATAGCAGCGGAACGCCATCGCCACAGAGATCGAAACGACAAGAATGTCAAGCCACTCACGCCCCAGCGCAAAGCTTTTCGGAGGATCGAGTTCGCCAAGAATCTCGGCGCATTTCTCGTGGTCTTTCTTCCGCCACGCATCGTTCAGTGCGGAGAACTTTCCGGCGAAGCTGCCCGTGCGGTAGTCGGGAAGATCCTCATGCGACAGCACAAAGACCCTGGCGGCTGCAAGCGTCGCCTTGATCTCCTTGCGCCGTCTGGCCTCACGGGAAAAAGGAAGATAAAACATTTTCGCGGATTATATCGTAATGCACAGTCTATTTCAAGGTCACTGTCACTTGCTGAACGCAGGGTTCATCCAGTTGCCCTTGTTGTAGAAGATCTGAACCGGCTTGTCGCCGTCCGGATCGGTGTCTACGATGAACAGCGCCTTGTCGCGGGATGCGACGAGGTGGCGGCTGTCGGCCGCCCAGGACGGATCCTGCCACGAACCCGGATTCGTCACGGTACGCGCCGACGACGCATCGCCACCGGCCTCTGCGACCATTATGCACCACTGCCCGGACTGGAGGGACGACCAGCAGAGCTTGCCGTCAGGCGCCCAGTCCGGATGGGTGTTCTGCCGCCCCTTCTGCGTGTAGCGGGTGGACTTGCGCGTGGCGACGTCGCAGATGTAGATCTGCGGGTTGCGCGTCTGGTCGGAGACGTACGCAATCTTGCGCCCGTCGGGACTCCAGCACGGACTCGACTCCACCGCAGCCGGCGTCTCGGTCATGCGCTTGATCTTGCGGGACGCGAGATCCATCACGTAAAGCTCCGGGTTCCCCTGATAGGCGAGTATGATTGCGACGGAACGCCCGTCAGGCGATGCCGCCGCGCCGGAGGCGCCGTTCTTGAAGAAGCCGAGGCATTCGCGCTGTTCGGTGTCAACGTTGATGCGGTAGGAAAGCTGCTTCTCGTGCAGGAAGCCGGTGTAGTAGACGTCCGTTCCGTTGAACGCCCAGCGCGGACCGATTGCAGCCCGTCCGTCGCTCGTGACCTGCCTCATGTCCCATCCGTCAGGATAGCACATGTACAGCTCCGCATTGTCGGAGCCTTTGCGGTTCACGTACGCGATGCGCTTCGTGGCGAAGCCCGTGCCGCCATCGGAGAACGACTTCACGATCGCATCAGACATCCGCCGCGCAGCCATGCGGGCGCCGGCGGCGTCGGAGAACGTCTCGCTTGACGTCACGGCCTTGCCGTAGCCTGCTGCCTTTACGGTTCCGCCGGCCGTTCCGGAGACCGTAATCGAGCCGGAAGGCGCAACCTTGAACCAGCCTGAAAGCTCCAGGTTCTTCTTCAGAGCCTTCGCGTAGTCCGGACTTCCGGAAACCTGCACGGCAACCGTCACCTTCACCGCACCCTGCTTTACCACGTCCACCGTCAGCGCAAAGGCCTCCGACACGGAAACCGCCAGTACGCAGCCCAATATGCAATTGCGAATCTTCATTTTTACAATCTTGCCTTTCGTTGATATCCTGTCCCGGTCATTGTCGCCGCATCAGCTCACGCCGCGCGTCGAGTTGCGGTAGAACTGCACAAGTTCCTTGACCTCGTCAAACTGCTCCACATCGTTCTCCACCCGCTCTAAGGCCTGCGAACGGTTGAGACCGGAATGGTATATGAACCTGAACGCCTCCTTGAGCGCAGATATGACGTCCTTGGAGAATCCGCGCCTTGTAAGCCCGACGACGTTCGGGCCGATGACCTTGAGCGACCCTTCAACCATGTCTCCGAGCATGAACGGCGGGAAATCCTGCCTGATCTTCGACATTCCGCCGACCATCGCGTGGCGTCCGACGCTGCAGAACTGGTGGGACGCAGCGCATCCGCCGATTATCGCCCAGTCCTGGAGGTGTACGTCTCCGGCGAGCTGAACGGAGTTCGAGCAGATCACGTGATTGCCAAGCACGACGCCGTGCGCCGCATGGCAGTACGCCATGAACAGGCAGTCAGATCCGATGATCGTCTTCTCGCCGTCCTTCGTGCCGAGATGCACGGTGGCGAATTCGCGGATCACCGTCCGGTCGCCGATCTCCACGTACGAGACAGACCCTTCCTGATACTTCAGATCCTGCGTCTTCATCCCGATGAGCGCATACGGGAATATCTGGCACTCTGCGCCTATCGTAGTGTGTCCGTCGATTATCGCGCCCTGCCCAACGGTCGTTCCGGGGCCGATGATTGCGTTCGCGCCGATTGTGGCGTAAGGGCCTACCTTGACGCCGTCGCCAAGACGCGCATTTGCGTCAACCATCGCGGTTGGATGTACTTCTATAGCCATTTTCTCTCCATTAAAGGTTTTTCGGCACGAGATACGATGCAAGCGCCAGACACGCGACGACAGGAATCCATATCAGGAACTCCGGCTGTGCGCGGAAATCCTTCGACAGGCTGGACATCAGTATCACGACCATGTAGTACGACAAGGCGACGGCAAGCGATATCGCCATTCCGACGGAGCTTTCCTTGCGCTGTGCGCGTATGCCGAGCGGAATGCCAACGAGGACAAAGCATACGGATGCAAACGCAAAGACCCAACGCTTCTGAAACTCCGTCTGAATGTCGCTCAGATAGCGTTTTGCCATATACTTCTCCGTACCCTTCTTCGAATTCCCCTTCGAAGTCTCCACCTGCGCCTTTGCGCGATCTATGGCCGACATCATCTCGAAGAAGCAGAAGTCCTTCTCCTTGCGCTTGTACTTGCCGTCCTTCAGCACATCCTCAACGCGGTACTGGTAGCGGGCTATCCGCGCCATTCCGGGATGCTCCTCGTCAAGCGGATCTACCGTTATGTCGTGCAGATCGAGGCACACATCCTTCCCTTCGCTCGTGACAAGAGCCTTCTTGGCCGTTATCTCGCGCACAAACCTCTTGTTGGAGTAGTCGAGCACGATGAGGTCGCGAAGCCAGTTGCCCTCACGCGATTCAAAGTATATCTTCACCTTCGGGAAGTCGTCGATGACCCTGCCCGGCTCAAGAAGGTCAAGCCCGGCCCCCACGGAAATGCGCCTTGCGAGATTGCGGCGCACCTCGTGTCCGCGTGGCACGATCTCGTTGTTGATGAAAAGCCCAAGAAGCGTCATCGCAGCCGCAAAAAGCACAGGATAGCGTATCACGGAGAGAAGGTTCACTCCGCAGGCTCGCATCGCTGCGATCTCCGAATCGGCGGAAAGGCGGGAGAACACGAGCAGTGACGAGACGAGCAGCGCAAGCGGTATCGTCCACTGCATCGTCTCCGGGAAGCACACAAGCGCAAAACGCCCCACAAGCTCAATGGGGATGCCGGAGAGGATGTAGCCGACGATCTGCACCATCAGACCGATCGTCAGCACGAACGACAGCACCAGAAACGCCAACAGGAAGGACGTCAAAAATGATCCGAATACATATCTCTGGAGTGTCTTCATTTATTCTGCGGATTGTACCAAATCAGCCCCCCGCAGGCAAGGACGGCATGGACTGCTCAAAGCCGAGGCGCACACCGGAACGGCAACGCGGCAGCGTCTGCGGGAAACGCCAGGTCCGGATGATCCGATGCCTGATGATGCACCGATTGGACAGGTCATGCCACGCGACCGACAAGACCGGCGGCAAGCGACGACAGGGGCTTGGCGTCACCCGGCAATCCGTCAAGCGCGGCAAGCGCCGTCGCAGTCATGTCGGCTATTTTTCGTTCCGTTTCAGCCTTCGGATACGGCGAATCACCGTCAAGCAGATCATCCTCGAACTGGAACGCAAGTCCCAGGTTGAGTGCATACGTGCGCAGACGCTCCACGTCGACGGCGCTTCCACCGCCCGCGTACGCCCCCATTGCGGCGGCGGCCACAAAAAGATCGGCCGTCTTGTGGCGATAGATGAAGTCGATATCCGCACGGTCGCCGGAGATGTCCTCCACCTGTCCGCGAACAACACCGACAGCGGCCTCTCCAAGCACAGAGACTATCCTGTCGGCGTTGCGCGGAGAACGCGCCGCCGCCGCGAACGCAAGCGCCTGAAGCGCATCGCCCGCAAGAATCGCGTTCGCCTCCCCGAACTTCGCCCATACGCTCGGCTGTCCACGACGCATTTCATCGTTGTCCATCGACGGCAGGTCGTCGTGCACAAGGGTGTACGAATGCAGAAGCTCGATCGCACAGGCCGGGAAGACTGCATCCTCAACGCTGCCGCCGACAGCCACCGACGCGGCAAGGCACAGCTGCGGACGCACCCGCTTGCCGCCGCAGAGGACGGCATGGCGCATCGCGTCGAACAGGACTGAAGGCCGTGAACCGGAAAGAAGTTCGCGAAGCGCCGCCTCAACGGCGGTGGTCATGTCTGCCATCATCGACATTTCAGAGCGTTTCGCAGTGCGGGAGTTCGCCGACAAGCGGTTTTGCGTAGTCTATGAACGCCTTGGTGACGTCATGTCCGCTCTTCGCAATGTATTTGTCCGGCACAGATCGCGTGAATTTCGCCGCCGCCTGCGCAGGCATCGCCTCAAACGTCACCTTGTACGCCCGGCCCTTCGCCCTCTGCAGTCCGACAGTCCCCTTCACCGGGATGTCCTTTGCGCCGCGGGCTGCCTTGAGCGCATAGGAGACGGCCGCGCCGCCGGCCTGCCGCGCCTCTTTTACGTCCACCTTGCTCGCAATGCCCGGGAAACTGCGCTGGAGGTAGCCAAAGGTATCGGCGCGCACACGGCGAATCTCCGAATTCTTCTTCAGGTAGCCCGCAAGATAGTCGCCAAGCGCCCCCGTTCCGGAGAGCTGGAGATTTCCGTGGGAATCCTTTTCGCCTGCCGCGAACCGCTTCGCAAGAAGTTCGCCATCCGCATCGCGAATCCCTTCGGACACCGCCACCACGCAGCGTCCGTGCCTCTTCATCGCCGCCTGGACGTCGGCCACAAAGCCGTCAAGCGAAAACGGACGCTCGGGGAGATAGATGAGATGCGGGCCGTCACCGCTGTTTTCACGGGCGAGCGCAGACGCCGCCGTGAGGAATCCGGCGTCACGCCCCATGATTATGTCGATCTTCACGCCGCCAAGCGCCCGGTTGTCAAGGTCGTCCCCCTTGAGCGCACAGGCGACGAAACGGGCGGCGGACGCAAATCCAGGCGTATGGTCGCAGCTGCGCAGATCGTTGTCGATGGTTTTTGGAATGTGGTACACGACGAGCGGATAGCCGTCCTTCTCCGCCTCCTCACCGATGATGCGGGCGGCATCTGCGGAGTCGTTCCCGCCGATGTAGAAGAAGAATCCTACGTCAAGCCGCTTGAACTCCTCGAATATCCTGCGGCAATCGTCCGCCGTGGGCTTCATGCGGCAGCTGCCGAGGGCGGATGACGGAGTGAGGGCGACCGCCTCAAGCTTTGCGTCCGACACCTTGCGCAGGTCGATGTAGTCCCTGCCGAGAATCCCCTGGATGCCGTGTCGTGCGCCGAGAATCCGTCCGATCCTGTCGCCGGCCTTCCTGGCCGCGAACACGGCGCCGGCGAGCGATGCGTTGATGACCATGGACGGACCGCCAGACTGTGCGATGACCATGTTGTTCGACTTCTTCATGAATCCAACCTTTCTTCACCGCGGGGGCACACGCCGCCCCCGCAATCGTCAATAGCCGCAGTTGAGTATCTGATCCTCAAGCCCGAACGTAGTCGCTATGAGCGCAGAGCGCACCCACATGCCGTTGCGCATCTGCCTCCAGTACATCGCGCGAGGATCGTGGTCGCAGCACGTCGCTATCTCGTCGCGGCGCGGCAGCGGATGCATGATTATCCCGTCAGGCTTGAGAAGTCCAAGCTCCTCCGCGCCGAACTTGAAGCGGGACGTATCGATCTTCGCGGACTCGCCCTTCGCGGAATCCCACTCGTCCTGGATGCGCGTCATGTACACCGCATCGGACACCTTGACCGCAGCCTTCAGGTCATCCGTCACCTCGAAGTCAATGCCCTTCTTCGCGAGGATCATCACCACGTCGGCCGGCACCTGCAGATCAGGCGGCGCCACGAAGATCTGCTTCACGTCCTTGAAGTTTGTGAGCAGATAGCTCAAAGACCTCACCGTGCGTCCCCGCATGAGATCGCCGCAGAACGTCACGGTGCGGCCGTCGATGCCGCCCTTGTTCTCGAACGACCGGATGAGCGTGTAGATGTCGAGCAGCGCCTGCGTGGGGTGCTGATCCTTCCCGGAACCGGCATTCAGGATCGGTATCGGACGGTCGCTGTTCGACAGCTCCCACGCCATCTTCTCGGCAAGCCCCTTCTCCGGCGTACGCATTATGATCATGTCGAAGTAGGATGAGAACGTGCGTATGGAATCCTCCTTGGACTCGCCCTTGAACTCCGACGATATCGCGGTGTCGCGCACGGAGCCGGTCGTCAAACCCAGTATCTGGCAGGCGGCAAGGTGCGAAAGGAACGTGCGCGAACTCGGCTGCGAGAAGTAGAGCATTGCGCGCTTGTGCGGAAGGAACGACTTGAGAAACAATGCGCCTTCGCGTGACTTGGCTATGAAGCGTATGCGGTTCGCGAGCGCCGCAAGACGCTCCAGCACAGACCTGTCGAACTGCTGCGCGAACAGCGTGTGGTACGGCATTCCGTCACCGCCCGCACGCTCAAGATAGGGACGCTTCGCCTCAAGCGGCAGCGCCTCGAACTCCTCCCATCCCACTTCTGTCAGCTTCGCCATCGTCTGTCTCCTTGTCTTTATGCGTCAGATTGTCGCACGGTCGCAGAGGGCCGACACGAAAAGCGCCTTTATCGTGTGCATCCGGTTCTCGGATTCGTCGAACACCTTTGAGTACTTGGACTCGAACACCTCATCCGTGACCTCAAGTGCGCCGCACTCCTTCGTGACGTCGGTGCTGTGGTCGTGGAAGGCGGGAAGGCAGTGCAGGAACATCAGTCTCCCGTCCATGTTGCCGGTCGCCTTCATGAGATCCATGTTTATCTGGTAGGGACGCAGCAGCTTGATGCGCTCTGCCGTCTTGTCCTCCTCACCCATCGAAACCCACACGTCCGTGTACAGCACGTTCGCGCCCTTCACGCCCACGACAGGATCCTCCGACACGCGGATGTCCACGCCGTTCTTTCTTGCGACGGCCTCCGCCTCGGCCAGCACCGCCTCATCCGGCCTCAAGGACGCAGGGGCGCAGCACACGTAGCGCACGCCGGCCTTCGCGCATCCCATCATCAGCGAATTGGCGACGTTGTTGCGTCCGTCGCCGACATAGGCGACCGTAACGTCCTTGAGCGAACCGAACGTCTCCTTCACCGTGAGCAGGTCTGCAAGGATCTGTGTGGGATGGTAATCGTCGGTAAGCCCGTTCCACACGGGCACTCCGGACCACTGGCGAAGCTCCTCAACCGTCTTCTGCGAAAAGCCTCGGAACAGTATGCCGTCGTAGATGCGGCCAAGCACACGCGCCGTATCCTTGACGCTCTCCTTCTTTCCGAAATGGATGTCGGGGCGCGTAAGGTATTCAGCGTCACCGCCTTCGTCTCGGGCGGCTATCTGCGACGAATTGCGCGTCCGCGTGGACGACTTCTCGAATATCAGCGCAATCTGCTTCCGGCGCAGAAGATTTCCGCGCACCCCTGCATGACGGCGAGCCTTCAGCTGCGCCGCAAGATCGATCAGGTTGAGCATCTCTTCATCGGAAAAAGAGGTCATCCGCATGAGCGAACGCCCCTTCAAAGAATCCATCCAAGTCAACATCTTCAAGTCTACCTTTCTTCAGTCCGCAGATTATACCACAAACGGCGGCTTCAGATTCGCCGCCGAACCGGAATGGAAACGGCACGGCAATCCCGAAATCCGTACGGGGGAACATTCAGCGGAGTTGGCGACCGCTCCTGCAATCAGCCCCCTGCGGGGCATCGGCGATGCGCCGTTCAACAGCCGAAATTACGGCGTTCACGGCATCCCCCTCCGCAACCTTGCCGACTGGCTTGCCGTCTTCATAGAGCAGGAACACTCCATCGCCGCCGCAAAGTGCGATGTCCGCACCCTTCGCCTCACCCGGCCCGTTGACTACACAACCCATTACGGCGATGTGGGGAAGTGCGACATTGCGTCTGCCGCCGATCAGCTTGACAAGCGCCGATTCAACCGCCTCGGCGACTCCGCGCACGTCGCATTTCGTGCGTCCGCAGGTCGGACAGCTTGTCACGGACGGACCAGGCTCCCTCAGCCCCAGCGCACGGAGAAGTTCAAGTCCGACAGCCACCTCCCTCTCCGGGGCGTCGGTCAGCGAAACCCGCACCGTGTCGCCTATGCCGTCCGAAAGCAGTATGCCGAGCGCAACCGACGAATGAACCGTGCCGCGCAGGAACGTGCCCGCCTCGGTCAGTCCGAGATGGAGCGGCAGGTCAGTCCTCTCCGCAAGCTCGCGGTATGCGGAGACCGTGTCCGCCACGTTGGATGCCTTGACGGAGACGACAATGTCGCGGAATCCTTCGTCCTCAAGCAGCTTTACGTGCTTGAGCGCCGACGACACAAGCGTCTCGCCCTTTTCAAGGCTGCCGCCGTTGACGCCGATGCGAATCGGTATGCCGCGCTCCTTTGCCGCCCTCGCAACCGCCTGCACACGGTCGCGTCCGCCGATGTTGCCGGGGTTTAGGCGCAGCGCATGGGTTCCGGCAGATATCGCAGCAAGCGCACACCTGTAGTCGAAGTGGATGTCCGCGACGATCGGGACCGGACTTTCCTTTGCAACCTCGCCAAGCGTCTGCGCGGCCGCGATGTCGGGGACTGTCAGCCGGACGATGTCTGCGCCGGCTTCGGCGCACGACTGGAGATGCGCCAAAATTGCCGCGGCGTCATGCGGATTGTCGGCAAGCATTGTCTGGACGCTCACCGGCGCACCGCCACCGACCGGCACACAGCCGACGTTCACCGTCCTCGTGCTATCTCTATATGTCATGATTCCGCTCCTCGTTGAACCGCACACAGCCTATGCGTGAATGCACAGAAGCGCAACTCCAAGAAGTATCATGGCGAGCGCAAGACCCTTGCGCTTCAGGTTGCGCTCATGGAACACCATCGCTCCAAGCACGAACGTGATGACCACAGAAAAGCGACGGAGGAGCGAACCGACGGAAATCGATACGTCAGGTATGGCAAGCCCATGGAAATACAGCCAGTCCGCAGCCGCCAGCAGAATGCCGGTGGCGGGGATCGTCCATCGCCACTCAAACCTGTCGTGCCTCATCCGCGCCATGCGCTGAACGCAGAGCATCGAAGCGTAAACTGCAACGAGTCCGATCTGAAACCAGAACTGCACCTTCTCCACCGGAATTGAGCATCTCTGCAGGATGAACTTGTCCCAAAGGCTCGACAGCGCACTCATGCACATTCCGCCGACAGCGAACCATACGGCGCGGGAGCGCAGAAAATCAATGCCCTCATGCCGCCCGGCCCAGCTGAACGTCCAATAGCCGATGAAGACGAGGAGCATTCCCGCCCCCTGCACAGGCGAAGGACGCTCGCCGTAGAGGAAGAACGCCGCGATGAACACCATGGCAGGGGCAGAGGCGCGTATCGGCGTCGCAATTGTGATCGGCAGGGTGCGAAGCGCACAGTACGTCAGCACCCATGACGTCGAAACTATCAGGCACTTGATCGCTATGAGCAGAAATTCTCGCGGTGAGACGTCTATCGCATCGCCGATGCCGCCGGCGACGCCAAGGGCTACCACATACGCAATAGCACCGGCGACCGTAGCGAAAAGCAGCACAGGCAGCACGGCGTTTTCCCTGACGCTCGCCTTCTTCGTCAGGTCGTAGAAGGCGAGAAACACCGAACTCGCAAGAATCCACCAGATCCACATACCGATAAAACCGAAACGCCGCCGTCACCGCCCGTCAACCGCGAATTCAATCTTGCCAAGCCTGTACCGGCGATGTCCGTCGTCATGCGGGTACGGCAGCTCGTAGACCGGCGTTCCGTCCACCTTCCCGACGGAGACGTAAACGTCAAACGTCCCGGCGGGCAGATTCGGCATGAACCAACGCCCGAGCGTGAACGATTTTGACGACACCTTCGCCACGGCCTTGCCAGGCTCCGCCGTTTCGAGCGTCTTCAGGTTGAACGCATCATCAACAAGGACGGCCAGCACGTTCCCTTTGCCGTTTTTGACCGTAAGGGCCGGGTACGCATCGCCATGGCATGGAGCGACGCCCACATTGGCCCATGCCCAGCGTATGCTGAACGGCTTTGCGTCCATGCCGATGTTTGTCTTGCCGAACCAGTCCGGCTTCTCGTCAGGAATGCATCTGCCCACGCGGACGGACTTCGGCCACGAAACATCCCGAAGGTTGAAGCGGTAGCCGAGACGCCGGTTGATCCGCTCAACGGACGTCGGCGAATCCTTGAGGATTTCCCGTGCATCGCCGTGGATCGCCATGAAGGAGGCGTGATACGCCTCGACTGACTGATAGAGAAGTTCGCTGTCCCACGAACCTGCCCTTGAGCATTGCCGGAAATGACCCGACTCCACAATCACCGGAAGCGTCCGCCAGAAACGATCCGCCATCTCGGCGTGTTTCCACTGGTTTGGCTTTTTGCTTACAAGTATCGAATCGTCACGCAGCGTGACGCCCTTCGACCTTGCGTAGTCGGTGAGCGGCCAGTTGCCGCTTACGTTCCACGCGCCGTCAACATCGTCCGAAATGGCCAGCAACGTCTTTTTGAAATGCTTGCAATGCAGATCGATGTGCGCCCGGACAGCCCTTTCCGTCTGCTCTTTGTTGAAGTTCACCGAATATGCGGTATGCCCCTCGCCCCACATACCGAACGACCCGATGTCAACGAACGCGATGCGTTCGTCGCCGTCGTACCGTTCCGCGAAGACCTTGAGGAACGCATCAAGCTTCGCAAGGAAGATGGGGTCGTTGAAATCGGGATCCACGAATTTTCCGTTCGGATCTTCGCCTTTCTGCCAAGTGCAGCGTATCGCACGCGCACCCGCATCGAAGACCCACTTTGGCGTGGCGTATTCGCACCACCCCTCAGAAGCCGTAATGCGGAAGGACACCTGGCATCCGCGATCGGTGAACCGCTGCATCACCGAATCAACCGCCGCCCAGTTGAACACGCCCTCCTCCGGCTCGATCATGCTCCACGGGAAGCGGAGATACACCTGATTGCATCCAGGAAACCATGCCGCCGAATCGCCCGGCTCAAGGTAG
Source organism: uncultured Lentisphaeraceae bacterium (assembly GCA_964440985.1). GTDB lineage: Bacteria > Verrucomicrobiota > Kiritimatiellia > RFP12 > UBA1067 > UBA1731. The sequence continues at coordinate 35,286 of CAYTWE010000002.1, forward strand.
CGGCCATAGTTCGCCGGCATGTTGTCGTAGTAGTAGCACTGCCACCCCATGCCGGGGTTGGAAAGCGCACGTCCGTCATCCGACGGCGAACAGGTCGTCATCTCGACAGCGCAGGACAGAAGCGGCGCGGCAAGCGAAACAATCGCCGAAAGCGCACTGAACCTTTTCATGACACACCCTCCTTCAGCGGATATGCTCACCGCGCACCGTGGCCGCGGGACTTCGCCTTCTTCACGGACACTCCGCCCTTTCGCAGAAACTTGACCTTATACGTCTCGGATGGGGACTTCACCGTGACTGTGTTTTCGATTCCCTGTCTGTACGATATCTTCCACGGAGACGGCACACCCGTCCGCTTCACCACAAGTACGGTCACAATCGTGGCCTTCACGCCTGAAGGCGTCGCCGCGGAGAGATGCCACTGCCTGCAATCCTTGAAACGCGCATCGAGCGACGGCGGATCGAAGGCGTCCGTCTGCGAAAACGCAAGCTTGTCAGGCGACAGGAAATGGACTTCCATCGACGCCCTTGGCCGTACGATCTCGACGCAATTGCGTTTTTCGTCAATGCGCATCTCGTCAGTCGCGTGAAGCCAGTATTTGAACGTATGCGGCGTCTTGGCGGCAAGCGTATCGCGTATCACGAACACGTCGCGTCCGAGGCGCACCACATCACGCAGGGCCTTCGTCAACTTTCCGTCGTACGCCGCAGTGGCGTCACCCGTGAAGGAGATCACATCGCCGTCGTCACGGAAGTCCGATATGCTGGACGCCGCCTTCTCCCCGCGTATCTGGCTCGGAACGTCATCGTACGTGATGCCGCACTTTGCGCGGGTAGACCTTGTCCATTTGTCGTGATGAAGCGAACTGTAGCAGTCGTAGAATCCGGACGGAATCGCGAGCGGCTCCCCCCACGCGGCGACCGCGAAGCAGTTCTGGTCGTTGTGTCCGTGAGAGACGCTGCCGTACGGCGACGCCCTGAAATAGAATGCGACATCCTCCATCGCATCTGTCACGTCCGAGTGTGAGCACACAAGCCCGACGGAGGGGAAATAGCGTGTGCCGGGCAGATTCTTCGGGCGATCGTACTGCGGCTCGCGATCCTTGAGGAAGAACGGCCACAGTCCGCGGGCATCGCAATTGGGGGACTTGTCGGCGAACCAGTTCAGCGCCGGGTCGTCCTGCGCATCGGCGAGTAGACGGATGATGTTCGGATACCACGAATCGGCCTGCTGTCCGTCTCCGAACGGAGATATCGGCGAGCCGGGCGGACACTGGTAGATGAGATACCATGGGGTGTTCTTGAAAAACGGCTTTGTCGACATGATGTCCTCACCGCCCGACAGACGGTAGGCGAGCAGGGATTCGAGATTGTACTCCATGTACCAGCTCCAGTAGTGCGGACCTTCGTTCCAGCCGCCGTCGTCGCCGCCCCATGCGGGATAGATGTTGCGGAAGACATCCAGCACGTAGTTCCGCCACAGCTCCATTTCGGGATGCTCCCTCTCAAGCGCGATGCAGGCCTCAAGCAGAAAACCGATCTGCCGGCCAAGGTGGGAACTGTATGGGTTCTGGTGGAACTTTGCCTTCTGGAGGAGGGCGTACACGTCTCCGGCGCGGGTGACCAGGCATTTCTCCACCTTCGCCCGCTCCTCATCGGTGTAGAGCGGACGCGTCCAGTCGTATGCGCGGCATCCCCGCCGCAGTATGCTCATGGCCGCTTCGTCGTTGTGGAACGTCCATGTCGAGCCTTTCGGATCGAAACCGGTGAAATGCAGCAGCCGGCGCTTCGCCTCCGCGCCAAGTTCCGCGTCGCCGGTGAGCAGATACGCCAACGCGCACTCCGCCATCTGACCGCACGGCGGGCGGATGGCCCTGAATATCTCCTGGTACGCAAGCCCGTACGCCGGCCCTTTCAGCCCGTCAAGCCTTTCCGGCTCCGGCATCAGCTCCTGACCGACATAGCGCCGGCTCAACCGCACGATTGTGTTGGCTTTGCGCTCAAGGTCGCCGCCTTCAGCGCAACGTCTGCGGAAGGATTCAATTGTGTCCTCGGTGAAGAAGAGACGCGGCGACATTGCGTCCGCTGCGCACCTCAAGCCAAGAAATACAGTGGTCAGCAGAATGAACGCACCGAACCACGCCCGCTTTGACGATACGGTCATATGTGCTCCTCTACGCCACGGAAGTGTACGTTCAGTTCGTGAAGCGGCGCAAGGAGCTGCCCGAGGGGCTGTCCGGCGGTGAGCTTCGCAAATGCGTTCACGTCCTTCGGGAAGCACTTTCCGCCGTAGCCGCGCTTTCCGTCGGGACCTGGAACGTACGTATGCGTATCGTTGATGTATCCGGACAGCAGGCATCCATTGTGCACCCGTGCCCAATCCGCCCCCATCTTTTCGCAGTATTCCCTTACCGCGTTGAAGTACGTCACCTTGTACGCGCCGAACACGTTGTGGGCGTACTTGGTGATCTCCGCCTCAAGGGGCGTCATCGTAGTGAAGTTCTTTCCCTTGAAGATGCGCGTCAAAAGCTCCACCGCGCCGGTGAACACCATCGTCTGGCGTCGGAAGTCCTCGATGTGCGTCCTCTCCGTAAGGAACTCCGGCATGTAGCAGACCTGATGCCCGGTCTCCCTCGAAAGCATGTCGCTCGTGCCGGGCAGCACCGTGGTGCGAACAAACACCGGGACGTCCGGCAGCCCGCATATGATCCGCTTCATCAGCGTAAGATCCTGCGTACCGTCATCCTCCGTGGGCACGTGTATCTGCAGGAACGCGATGTCGATTTCGGAGAGATCGTCGTTCATGCCCTTCGGCGGATCGCTCACATACACCTTCACGGCGGGATTGTTCTCGTCCAACCACGCCTTAAGCGCACCGCCTACGAATCCGCAGCCGATGATTCCGACCTTGATATCCGAACTGTCGCCCATCTTCACGATTCCTTTCCTCTCTGCTCAAACAATGCATTGCGCATGGTGTCGTCCGGTGCAGTGCGCGGCAGAAACTCCGCATCCACACCGAGTTCTCTCCGCATGGCCGCCGCAAGCGCCTTCACGCCGAACGTCTCTGTCTCGTAATGTCCCGCACAGACCATCTTCATGCCGCAGTTCTCGGCGGCGATCACATCGCCCCACGAAGCCTCTCCCGTGACGAACAGTCCGCAGCCGAGGTTCTTCGCAGCTTCGGCGAACTCGCCCGCGCCGCCGCTGCATACGCCGACCTTGATGCCCTGCGGATTGCGGCCAGTCACCCCTATGGTGTTGCCGTGATAGACGAAAGCCGGCTTCAACCCCTTCAGACCAAGGAAGCGGGCAAGTTCATGGTTGTTGCCGTACTTTCTGTTCGCGTCAAGCGGCAGATGGTATGCGGCGATGGCTACGCCGCCCTCGATTGCCGCCTTCACCACCCCGTATGTGCCGCCGGTTATGCGGCGGATCCCTCCCCCCCACGAGATGCCGTGATGCACCACGAGCAGCTGCGCCCCTGACGCAACCGCAGATTTCACGGACGCCATCGAGGCGTCAACGGCGAAAGCGACCTTGGTGACGTCATCCGGCCCCTCCACCTGAAGTCCGTTGTTCGACACATCGTCGAACTTCTTCACATCAAGCGTCCGGTCGATCCAATCCAATATCCGTTTCAGCTTCATTGTCGGAGCATTATAGCACATGAGGCGAACCGTGCGCGACGCGAGGGTGGCGCGTCAGTACTCGCCGCGCTCCATGTCGCGACGCTGCGCCTTCTTCTTGAGGGCATCGCGCTTGTCGTGGAGAGCCTTGCCCCGGCATATTCCGAGATCGAGCTTGATGCGTCCGCGCTTGACGTACAGCTTCAGCGGAATCAGGGTCAACCCCTTCGCCTCCGTCTTCATCCGGAGGGTCTCAACCTCCTTCCTGTGCACGAGCAGCTTGCGGTTTCGCCTCGGATCGTGGTTGAAGCGGTTTCCGAACTCGTATACAGGAATGTGCATCGCACAGACGAAAAGCTCTCCGCCAAGCACGGCTCCGTATGCCCCGGAAAGGGACGCCTCACCATGCCGGACAACCTTGACCTCCGTGCCAGTCAACTGAATACCGCACTCGATTCGATCGAGTACGGTATAGTCGTGCCAGGCTTTGCGGTTTACGGCCAGATCGCCCGGCGGATTGTGACTCTTCTCGCCCACGCCTTATTCGTCGTCAGCGAATATCGACCGCATGGGAGAGTGCTTCGCCCACCGCGTCTTCGCGTCTTCGGCTCGCGCTATCGCATCAAAGTCGATTTCGGAAATGAGCTTTCCGCCGGCGACCTCGCGAAGTGCGGTATCCACTTTGTCCTCATCGGACGAAAGCGGACGCACCAGCGGCTTCTCGCCGTTGATGAGCTGCTTGACTCGCTTCGAAACGAGATTTACGAGAACCGGCACCGACGGGACGCGTTCGTGCGCCGCTTTCAAGAGTTCAACGTTCATTCAATTTACTCCACTTCCAAAAAGAAGCGTGAATGATATCAGATACGACGCTCTCCGTCAAGAAACACGGCCTTTACCTTGAAAGATTTTGTGTCAAGCACGGCGAGATCGGCCTTAAAGCCCTTCTCAACCTTGCCGAGCGTGTCGCCAAGACCCTGCTCGATCGCCTGATTCCACGAAGTCACGCGAATGAGATCCTTGAGAGGGAGGCCGGTCACGTCGCGGAGGTTCTTGAGGCCCTGGTTCATCCAAAGAGTGGATCCGGCAAGATTGCCGCCTTCGACAAGACGCGCCTCTCCGCCCTTGAGCTGCACCTTAAGTCCGCCCATCTCGAACTCGTATCCGTCCTTGCAGTGCGAACAGCGCAGCGAATCAGTGATCATCTGTATGTGGGCAAGGCTGCGGCGCGTAAATATGAGCTTGAGCATGTCGTCGCAGAGGTGAATCCTGTCGCAGATGACCTCCGTGTCAAGATCCTCGATCAGGAATCCGGCGCCCACCATTCCGATTTCGCGGTGATGGAGCTTGGTCATCTGGTTGCAGAAATGCGTCATGTGGCGCAGCCCCTTCCTGTAGGCCGGCATGAACTCGGCCATCGTCGCGCCGGTGTGCCCGCAGCTCGGCACTATGCCGCGCTTGATGCAGGCCGCCGCAAACGCCGCACCTCCCTCCTGCTCAGGCGCGAAGGATATCTGCTTCACCGGGGAGATCCTGTCGATGGACATGACCTCCTTCATGTCCGGCTTGCGCACGAACTTCGGATTCTGCGCGCCGCAGCATTTCACGTTGATGAACGGCCCTTCGAGATGTATGCCTATGACCTTCGAGAACGTCTGGTTCTTGCGGTATGCGGCAACGGCCTTCGCCGCTTCGATGAGGTTGTCGTGTCCGACTGTGAGGGTCGTAGGCAGAAACGATGTGCATCCCTCCGCAAGTTTCGCCTCGGCGATCTTTTCAATCGCCTCCGGAGTGGCGTCGCACACGTCGTATCCGCAGGCGCCGTGCAGATGCACGTCGATGAATCCAGGCACAACGTACGCGCCCTTTGCATCGAACACCCAATCGCACTTGGCGGGTCTTGCCACGCGGGACACCTTGGATATCCTGCCGTCGACGATCTCGATGGCGGCATCCGGCATATCCACGCCGGGGCTGATGACATGGGCGTTCACGATGACTGCTTTCATTCTGCGTTCTCCTTGTTTGCGTTGTGCGTTCTAAAATTCCTTCACCGAACCTCCGTCCGACCGGACGGCATCGTCCCAATGCCCGCAATTATAGCATAAACATGTTTTTGCGGTGATCTCACGGACGTCATGTGAATATCTATGCGCCGGTGATTTCCGGTCGCCGGCGCATTCCCGGCAAATGTCGCCCGTCCGCAGTCATGACCGGAGAACGGTGAAAGGAGCAGACGTTTCTGATATAATGCCGACCGTACCTGAGGGTGTCGTTCTGTGTTGAAATTCCGTCAGGCTGCACACTGAGATCCATCATATGACAGCAAGAAAGGTGATGATGTCCATGGCAGGATTGTCCTGTGGCGCACTGCCTGTGCGCATTGTGAGGCGCATGGCGCAGGTGATGCCCGTTGTAACGTCAATGGCGTGGCTGTCGGCGCCCGGCGCAAATACGCCGGTTGTCGACCTCAAGTTCAAGCGTGACGAAATCCGCACGACGGCGCAGACGGTGCGCCCCGCTCCGCCGCTCATGACTAACCGGTTGACGGTCGCCTGCTGGGTGATGCCGCTCGACAGGAATGTGCACAATTGCTCCTCCCGATGGGAAAGCGCGTCTCGGCGCGTCATCGCGAGCGACGGCTCCGGCTACTACGACGGCTTCCGCACCGGCATGACCGGCGATTCCCGCTACGTCCCCTACTTTCAGGCCGGCGATGCGAAGAAGCCGAAACTTTATTCGCTTGACCTCGCCCTGCCGAGCGGCAAATGGGCGCACATGGCGTGGACATGGGACATCACGAATCTCGTCGGCTACGTAAACGGCGAACGCCGCATATCGTTCGCCACGCCACCGAACTGGACGCCCCCGCGGAACGGCCGCTTCGTCGTCGGTCCCGCCGACCACGGAGTTCCGCCCCTTCCGATGAAGCTGGAATGTCTGCAAGTCTGGGATCGTCCGCTCTCCCCCGCTGAAATCGAGGCGATGGCGATCGACCGCTTCCCCGAACGCAAGGCTGCGGCCCTCACGGAACGCGGACGCTGGGCGGAGGCCCGCGAAATCTACGCCGGCCTTGACGACTGGAAGGCGGAGCGGAAGCCGTACATGGACGTCGAACCGCGCCGTCCCGTCGCGCCGCCGCCCGCAACAGCGCATTCGCTTTTCGTGTCGCCGTCCGGCGACGATGCGGCGGCCGGGACGCTCGATGCGCCGCTGAAGTCGTGGAGCGCCGCCGTCCGGCGCGTCCGCAAACTGATTGCATCCGCCGCCTCAGGCGGCGTGACCGTCTTCTTCCGTGGCGGCGAATACCGCGTCACGGAGACCGTTCGGCTTGAAAAGGCGGATTCCGGACGCCCGGACTTCCCCGTCGTGTACACGGCGTATGGCGACGAGCGGCCGGTGTTCACGGGACTTGCGGATCTGGACGACTGGAAGCCCGTCACCGACCCTGCGGCGCTGCGCCGCCTGCCGACCGCGGCCGCTCGTGCCGCCGTGCGCGTCTGCGACCTGCGCAAGGCCGGCGTTCCGTTCCCCGCAAAGCCGGAGCCCTACGGCTGGGGATTCGCCGAAACTCAGCATCTCGACCTGTATGTCGATGGCGAACGCCAGCTGCCGGCGCGCTATCCGAACGACTCGTTCCTTCAGGCGACGAACGTCCTTGACAGGACGAACTGCGTCTTCCGGGCGGACGCCGCCGCCGGCGACATGGCCGACTGGGCGCTCGAACCCGATCTGATGGGATGCGGCTACTGGGTCTGGTGCTGGGCGGACTTCACTGTCGCGCTGAAGCCGGATGTCGCCGCGAACACCTTCACGATCGCCCCCAAACTGCGATGGCCGATGGCCGCCAAATGGAATCCGGACATGTTCTACTTCCTCTGCAGCGCGCTCCGCGCCGTGGATCGCGAGGGAGAGTGGCATTTGGACAGAACGACTGGGATGCTGTATGCCTGGACAAAGCCCGGCCGCCGACAGATTTCGGCCTTTGAGCATCCCTTCCTCAAAATGCGGAACGTCTCGCACGTGCAGATCCGCGGGCTTGAGCTGACGGGCGGGCGAGGCCGCGCCGTGGTGGCGACCGACTGTTCAGACGTCCTGTTCGTGCGCAACCGCGTGACGGACTTCGGCGGCGAGGGCTTCCGTCTTTCCAACGCTCGCGACGTTGTCGTATGGGGAAACGTCTTCAGCGGATTCGGATGCGCCGCCATGGACGTCTCAGGCGGCGATCGCCGCACCTTGACGGCGAGCGGCATCCGAATCGAGAACAATGAAATCTCCCATTCATCCCGCCACGTGCGCACGTACACGCCAGGGCTGCGCCTGCACGGATGCGGCACGAAGGTCGTCTACAACCATTTCCACCACATCCTCTCCAGCGCCATGCGACTGGAGGGCAACGACTTCCTCGTCAGCATGAACGTAGTCGAGGACGTGGTGAAGGAATCGGGCGACCAGGGCGGCGTGGACATCTACAACAATCCGTCCTACCAGGGCAACGTCTACTCGTTCAACATCTGGCGCAACATCGGCTGCGGAGGACACGGCCAGGCCGGCATCCGCTTCGACGACCGCATCTCGGGGCAGGTGGTCTACGGCAACCGCTTCGACAACTGCTCTGACGGGAAACACTTCGGTGCGGTGCAGATCAACGGCGGACGGCGCAACGTCATAGACAACAATGTGTTCACGCGCTGCGCATTCGCCGTCTCCGCCGGCGGATATGACGGCGAACGCTGGCGGGACGGATTCGCCCTGCCGGACATCCGGAAAAAGTGCGAACAGGACGTAAACATCTACGCGCCGCCCTACACGACGCGCTATCCGGGCATCGAGACGCTGAAGGACGAACTGCACCAGGTGAACAGTTTCACGCGCAACGTCTTCGTCGGCGACGGGCAAATGCTCAAGACGTCCGGATGGGACACCCTTGCGCGGAACTGGCGCTTTGCAGCACACCCCGATCTGGACGAACTCGCCCGCGAGACGTGCTTCGCGCCGCTTCCGCATGAGAACGAGATAGGAACGTATTCTGCGAAATAGGCGGTGAGGATCATTCGCGGAACGCGGCAAGCCCTTCTGACACGGCCTGCCGACGCAACGCCATAATCTCCTCTGCGGAGATGTGCATCTCGTTCACGTCGCGAGCCTTGCGGGCTGCTGCGAATCGTCTGACAACCGGCGACAGCGCTTTGTCTGAAACTCCAAGGCTGCGGGCGATATCCACCGACATCCTGAAATCCTCTCCACCCGGAAGCGCATTCCAGTCGATCGATTTCATGAACCCGCAGATTGCGTCCCCGTCTTCGCCGAGGAATCGCACAAGCTGGTCGTCTGGATGCCGGTGCGCAAAATACCCAAGCGAAAACGTCATCTCCGCCGCCCCTGCGTTCGGACGGAACTCCGCCGTTAGGGCCGATGCGCTTTTGCGCATGAACACCCTCTTCACCGGCGTCGTGTCATAGACGATCTTGTTCCCGAACCTGTCATCGACAAACCTCGAATACAGCAGGATGTACGGCGAAGCGGGGGTGAAGTCGACATTCCCGGCATTGACTATCCAATCACGCTCCTTCGTCGCCAAATGCCGTTCGCGTCCTTCCGGCACGGCGGCATTGCCGGGATAGGCGGAGAGCTGCACGCTCTCGATGGGAACGCCACCGAAATCGACCTTCAGGAACAGCCAGTCCCGGTGCGATGGAAAGGCGGCAAAGCGAAGCTTCACCCGCCGTCCGCCAGCACACTCCCATTCGGCGGCAAGAAAATCCGCCCCATTCGCCGAATAGCCGAAGAAGACCGCAGGGCGCGATTCCGAAAGCACGTTCACCAGCCCCTTCTCCGTCCGCGCCATCACCTGCAGGAAGTCCCAGCGGCTCCATCCGCCGTTCTTCGGCGAATAGCCGAGCGACAGCCCAAAGAAGTAGTCGCCCCACCGCTTCCGGACAATGCCGCCATCATGCAGCGTGTATTCCGCAAAGAGCGAACAGGCGTCAAACGTGCCGATGAACTTCTCCCTGCTGAAGCCGGGACGCGAATCAGGAAGACGCTCCTTTCTCACGACGTCTATCCGCGCCTCGCACAGGATGGCGGCGGACACGAGCAGAACGAAGATGCACGGGCGTTTCGTCATTCCGCAACCTCAAACTTCTTCTCCGCCTTGAGTCCGGTCGCACAGTCGACGAGCGTCGCCGTCCATGTGCCGGGCTTGTCGTTCCAGGCGACGCAAAGCCGCTTCGGCAGTTTCTCCTCACGGTCGAACACCGCCCGCATACGCACGTTCCCAGCGCCGTCACGCACGGTCAGGCTGAACACGCGACCAGAAACGGGCGGCGGCGTCTTGAACGTGACTGAACCGCCCAACCGGCATCCCGTGACGTCGAACTGCGGCGCCGCCTGCCGTTTGGCGAACACGGTGCGGCACACGAACGGACTGCCCGCAAAGTCCAGATCAAGAAAGCCGTCAGTCTCTCCGACGAACCCCTCGCACGGCGCATAGACGAACCTATGCCCCGTCAGCGAGACCTTCGTCTTCGCGCCAAGTTCCGAAACCGGCCACATGGCGGTGACGATCTCGAATCCGCGCCCCTTGCGAACACGCAGTATGGCGTTTTCGCTGACTACGCCAACCGGCGATCCATCAGCGGGAGGCGGCAGATGTCCGGAAATTTCGCGGTCGAACTCACCTGGCGTCTTCTCCGTCGCATATGCAAGCGAAAGCTTCCGGCCAAGCTTTACGCAGCGGCCCCTGCCCCAGAGATCCGATAGGGCGCCGCCGTCGCGCCAGGCGAGATTCTCGTTCATGACGGCCGGTTCGACATCGGCCACCACCGTTCCGCCGCGCTTCGCAAAAGCGCGGATCGCTGCGCATTCTGCGTCGGAGAGCGCAGTCGCCCCGCACAGGAAAAGCGTCCGGGCGTCCTTCAGACGCGCAAGCGTACGGGCCGAGACGAACTCGAAGGAGCGTCCACTGCGGTAGCAATGCTTTATCATGGTGGAAAGTCCGTCGTTCGGAGAGAGGCATTTTTCGGATGCGACCGACGCCTCCTGCGACGGATGGCTCCAATAGAGGAGAACGCCGTCGTTCCTGAGGGGATTGCGGATGAGAAGCTGCGCAAGTCCGTCCTTGAAGCGGTCATGCCAGCCGATGTACTGCGCCACGTCATCCGCAATCTTGAGGTCGGAATAGAAGAACCCGTGATTCTGTCCGACATTGATCGCGAACCACGCGTTTCCCATAACCGTGCCCTTCGCGAGATCGTTCATCAGCGACAGCGGGAACGGCGTCAGCCCGCGTCCACCGTGGCTCGACGGATACCCGCCCCACCACAGCATCCGGATGCGGCTGCCGCCGAATGACCTCAAGGCCTCGTCCTCGACGAGATCGGAATACGGCCCCCAGAACTCCAGGTTTTCAATCGTGCGTTCAAGATCGCCGGGAACAGAGCCTTCCGCGCCGACGAGCGCACCGGGATCTATCTTGCGTATCTCCTCGCGGCAGAAGCTGTGGATGTCGGCGTACATCTTGTTCATGTAGGCACGATGGTCGGCCCAGGCGGCCAGGTTGCCGATCCGCTTCGCCTCGTCAAGGCGGATGTGCGGGACGGACGCGAAATCGGCGCAGTTGGTCTTCCAGTTGCGGTTGAGGTTTTCGATCGTGCCGTACTTGCCGCGCAGAAACTCACGGAAGTACTTGTCGCAGTACCCGCCGAAGCCCGCTTCAAGGTCGATGCAGTTCTCGTCGCCGAGGTTGTAGAACGGCGGAGCGCACTTCGGCAGGTTCCGCAGACGAAAGCGCATCATGTCGCGCCAGCATTCCTGCACCTCCGGACGGTAGAAGCAGTCGTCGCCTGCGATCGCCTTCTGCCGCTTCTGGGCGTCCTTGTCCAAAAAGTGCCAGTACCTCATCTTGGCCGAACCGTCCTCCGCCTTGTCGATGGCGATGCGGGTCACGTACGGAACGGCGCTTTGGTTCAGCACCGCCATCTCGGCGATGTTCGCGCCCCCGAACGTCGGATGCGTAAGCCCGCACGTGAAGCCGAGCCGATCCACGACCATCGGCGCACCAGCGAACGGATGCATCGAGACGACCGTGTCCCAGCCCATCTGGACATAGTCGTCTAACTGCCGCACCGGAAAGAATACGAGCCGTTCCGCAATCTCGATCGGCCTGCCGTTCGCATCCTCAAGCGTGGCCCGCACATAGCCGGCTTTCGTCGATACGCGGGGGTCCGGGATGTCGCACCGCTGCGACACTGCACCAGTGACTACCGCCTTGCGGATGCGCGACATCACGCGCATGGACGGCGATTCCAGCGTCTCGAACATAACTGACTTGACGCGCTCCACCGGCATTCTCCACGCCGCCCTCGCCGACAGTGTGCCGCCCTTCGCCACATCAGGCGTTTCGACAGAAAGCCCACCCACCGGCGACGGCACATCGGCCCTCTCCACCAGCACCGCACCGTTTGCGCCGATCGTGTCCTTGAAATGCCGCCCGGCACACGACAGACCCGACGCGATGCGGTTGAAGCGGTCGCGGTAGCGGACGCGCAGCGGCGCGGACGGCTCAGCGGCACGACCTGCCGTGTAGCGCATCGCCTGCCCGACGAACGCGATTGCGTTCTCGTACTTCGCCGACCAGAGGTCGTCTATCGGGAACTTCGGCGCAAGCGCAAAGTATTGCGCCTGCGAGTCTCCGCGCCAGGCCAGTTCCGCCACGCACCCCTTGCCGAGCCGCCAGGATCTGAACTGCGTATTCGCGAACTCGCTCGGAAAACGCTCTGCAAACGCGGGTGTCGGCAGCGGGTTCTCGTAGACCTTCCCGTACGGAATCCGGTGCGGGGAGAGGTCGTTCACCATGAGCAGCCCCGCGCCGCCGTCGCGTACGGCCTTGAGGATCCGGTAGCGGTGCTCCTCGTTGACGCTCGTGAACGTCTTGCGCCCGAACACGTACAGGTCGTAATGCGCGTTCAGCTTCCCGTCCAGCTCGCGGGTCTTCTCGTATACGGTCGTCCCCTCCCAGGCGGACTCGTACATGTCCTCTACGGCGATGCGGTCGCCGTTGACCATCATGAAGTACGTCGGCTCGATGTTGAACCGCTGCACCGTCTCCACGGCATCGCGTCCGCCGGCGCGATCGAGCAGGAACAGGACCTTGAGCGGCTTCTCCGCCGCCGTGCCGCGAAAGTCGTGGTGCGGCGTCACGTACTCCCCGGTCATCTCATGCAGAAACCTGCACGGCAGCACGCCAAAGGCCGCCGTTGCGGAAAGCGCCGCAAGCACAAAAAAGTTGACCTTCCTCATTTCTTTCCTCCGAACTCCTCTTCAAGTTTCTTCCTGAACGACTCCATCCTGTCTCTGTCGGCCTTCTCCTCGGCGGCAAGAAACGCCGTGACGTCGCCGCTGCGGACTTTCACCCCATCACCCGTATCGTACAAAATCGTGTCCGCAAGCGCAAGACACCACGGCGGCGCGACCTTGCCCTTCAAAGCCGCGACGAGGACGTCGCCGTGCGGCGCTTCGCCTGACGGCAGGAAATACAGGTAACCGAAGCCGGACGGGTTGTTGTATGCGCCCCGTGGAGACGAGACGCTTCCCACGAACTTGCCGCTCGTCCACTGATAGCGCGTCACGCATATCCGCCACAGAGGGCCGCCTGGCACGGGCGGACGCTGCAGGTCGGAGTACGGGATGCACACCTCTACGCACCACCGGTCGGCGCCCACGCTCGTCTTCGCCCGCCACGCATTGCCGCTCCACTCCTTCAGGACAACAGATCCGTCAATGCGCCGCATGTCGCCGATCACGCCCGCCGAGTTGACGAGCAGCTTTGTGAATCCGACAGCGTCTCCATACGGATCGATGTAGATTTCGTCCATGTCCTCATACCAGTCCACGCTGTCGCGAGCGGTTCCGACAACCTTGAGCCTGTCAACCGCATCCTCGTAGTGAACCAGCCCGATCCACAGCGCCTTGTCCGTGTAGAGAAGACGCATCTCCGACTTGATCGGCGCAGGCTTGGGGTGCGACTTGTAGTATTCGTAGAAGCGCGTATGCACCGGTGCCGTCTTCCACACGTCGTCATCAAGCCGTCCGTCCAAAACAGGCGAGACATCCGCCTTTGCCGCGACGTTCACGACGATTTCGTTCAGCTGGACGGCGTGTGCGCATCCGATCGCCGCGACCGCCGCCATCACGGCGATTACATTCACATTCATGGAGCGCCTCACCTGATGACTATGTTGAAGCCCTTGTTTGACGGGGAATATTCGTATGCGCCGATGTCGACGGACGCCCCGAATATGCGCGGTGCGACAGGAAGTCCCTGCTCGTCACGGCGAAGGTCGTATGCACCTGCCATCCAATCCATGCAAATTCCGGCGTCGCGAAGAGAGGCATCCTTCGGAATCCAGCTCCCCATCTTGAACGCGGGAGGAGTGTCGGTGTTTGTCACATGCTGCCCCTGCGACCACGTTCCTCTGCTCGTCGGATGCAGATACGAATATCCGATCTTCCCGGGCATATCCGACGTCACGCCGTATACCGAGGTATAGGGCGCAGCGTACGTGACGCCGTCCGCCCCAAGGTTGCTGGCGATTACGGTGTTCGTCACGTACGTCAGCCCAACTCCATTGTCCTCATTGTCCGGCCACACATACAGCGCAGCCTGATTGCCGAACATCGAACGGTTGCCGACCATCGTGCAGTTCTCGACCAGTATCCGCGACGCCCCCTTGCGCGACATCAGAATTGCCGCCGATCCGCAGCCCTTCTCACTCTCGTTCGTGAGCACGTTGTCCACGAACAGGCTGTTGCGCAGCGTCAGCCCCACGTCGGCGGCGCCATTCTCAATCCACACGCAAACTCCCGCGCCGCCATAGTAGTCGCCGGTTCCTCCCGCCGTGTTGTTCGTGAACACGCAATCTGCTATGAGCGCGTTCTGAAGTTTGCCCTCGCGCCTGGCGGCAAGGCCGCCGCCCCTATACGCGCTGCCGTTTCCGCTGAACAGGCAGTTGCTGACCGTGCCGACTGCCACCTTGTTCCAGAACACCCCGCCGCCATCGGACGCCGAATTGCCCTCGAACACGCAATCGAGAACCGTCGGCACATCATAGACGGCTCCACCGCCGCGTCCGTAAACGTATGTATCGGCAGTCGCCAGGTTTCCCGCAAAGCGGCAGGAGCGCACCGTCATCTCGCGATTCGTCGTTGCGGACGCAACCGCACCGCCCTGATTCGCGACATTTGTGAAGAACTGGCAGGCGTCGATACGCATCGGCGTCGCGGCATAGATCGCACCGCCGCCTGGTCCGCCGTCATTGGCTGAAATCAAAGTCTTGTTTCCGATGAATTGACAGTCCCTCACCACAACGGTGCAGTTCGTTCCGCCGGCTATGCCATGCGTGGCATCAGCGGTTTCGGACGCGATTGCGCCGCCGAGATACGCAGAGTTGGTGAGGAACAGGCAGTTCTCAACCGTCATCGGATACCTTGCGCAGATCGCGCCGCCATTCCCCACCGCGTTTTTCGCTGCATTGCCGGAGAAGGTACAGCCGGAGATGCGTGGCAACCGCCATCCGGTGTAGGCGTTGCCGTCAAAATAGACTGCACCGCCACCATATGATGCGCGTGTGCCGACATTGTTCGTGAACGTGCAGTCGATTATGTCCATCGCATTGCAGACGGCACCGCATGCCCCGGTAGATACGTTCCCGACAAACGTGCAGTTGGAGACGATGCCGCCGCACATAAACGAAAGCGTTCCGCCTTTATGGTTGAGTCCAATTGATGCATTCCGCTCAAACGTGCATCCCTCGATGCGCGGCGACCTGTTCGTGAAGCACCCCTGAGGGGAGTCTCCCCAGTATCCGACCGATCCGTCATTGCCGCACACATTGTCGTAGAAACGGCTGTTCAGGACTGTCGGCATATTCATGAAGCACCCACCGGAGTTCTTGGCGTAGTTGTTCGTGAAGGTGCAGTTCTCGATTCCGCTGTATTCCGTTGCCTTGTCCCACGCTGCGCTGGTCCACACATATATCTGCCCATATCCACCGTTGCTGCAGTTCTCGATGGTGCAGTTCCTGAACCAGCCACCGTTGCGGCAGACCGCGACGGTGCCGTATGCAGTCGTGTTCGTAAGACCTGTGAAGAGACAGTCTGTCACGAATGTCTGTCCGTCGGTATACAGCGCAGCTGCGCTGATTGCACTTCCGTTCGTCTGACGGCACAGCGTGAAGACGACATTGGAGACGACCTTGGCCCACCGGTCATGCTCCGTGCTTCCGTTGCAGTTGATCGCAGCCGCGCCGGAAAGCGTGACGTTTGAGATCGTGAGATTCGCGATTGTCGAGACAAAGGCGCTGTTTCGGCCGCCTTGGAACGTGAGATACCCGCCGTTAACAGTTGCGCCTTCTGGCGCGGTAAGCACAATCTCGCTCCGGTCGCAGGACGGATCACCCATGATAGAGACGCGTGGCATCACGGGTATCGACGAATCGGAAACGTACGTACCTTTCTTCAGGATGATCTGGCAGCGCCGCTCGTTGTAGTAGACGGGCAGTTCGGTTTTTTTTGAAGCGGCGGCAATCGTCTTAAGCGCCGTCTCCCACGTCTTGCCGTCGTTCGCCTCGTCGTCGCCGTTCACCGGATCGACATAGATCGGCAGCATCGGGTCATCAGGTGACGCCGCCAGCGTTGGCATTGCCAAAGCCGCCAGAACAGACGCAACCGTGAGAAGTCTCTTCGCATCCATGCAAAACCTCCTGCCTCTTGAAAATAAAAAGATACCCGAATAATACCATTATCGTTTTTTTTTTCAAGTAGAAATTTCAATGAAGCATCTCGCCCCCGCGTTCTATGAGTTCTTTGCGTTAAAAAAACAGTGGGTAGTGG
>CAYTWE010000002.1:51905-85268 GCA_964440985.1 uncultured Lentisphaeraceae bacterium
TCCAGGCATGAATTCCGCTGCACATGTCGCCCTTGTGAGGGCGTTTCCGGAACAACTGAATGCACATTCGGAACAACTAAATGCGGCCATGGGTCATCATGGCACAAATTTAGTCGCATTTACTCTGACAAGTGACCCGTTTCCACTCTGACACATGACCCGTTTCCACTCTGACACGTGACCGCGTGTCGATTTTAACGGAATCCTAACGCAATCCTAACGGATGCCTCATCTTCTTTTCGTAGAATCCGCGCCATACAAAAAGAGGTAAAAAGAAATGGACATAACGCAATTCACGATATCGGTACTTGGCGGTCTCGCCATATTCGTATACGGCATGGGGCTGATGTCGGAAGGACTCACCCAGATCGCCGGCGACAAGATGAAGACCGTTCTCGCCTACATCACCCGGAACCGCGTGGCGGCGATTCTCGCGGGCGGCGTGGTCACGATGATAATACAAAGCTCGTCCGCCACAAGCGTGATGACGGTCGGATTCGTCAACGCCGGGCTTCTCTCGCTCCAGCAGGCGATCGGCGTGATATTCGGGGCAAACATCGGAACCACCGTCACCGGACAGCTCGTATCGTTCAACCTTGACGACATCGCCCTTCCATCGGTAATCATCGGCGTTGCGGGACTGATGTTCGCAAAGCGCACCATGTCCCGTGGCGCGTGGCGCACCGTCCTCGGATTCGGCCTCCTCTTCTTCGGAATGGGCATGATGTCACACGAACTGAAAGCCGTGGCCAATCTCCCCGAATTCGTCGCGTTCTTCTCCAAGTTCGACTGTTCCCCGTCCGCTGCAGGGCGTCTCCCGTTCATGAACGTGATGGGCGCCGTCGCCATCGGCACCCTCTGCACAATGGTCGTGCAAAGCTCGTCCGCCACGATCGGCATCACCATCGCGTTGGCCAGCTCTGGACTTATCAACGTCTGGACCGCTGTGCCGATCGTACTCGGCGACAACATCGGAACGACGATCACCGCCGCCCTCGCGGCCATCGGCACCAACGCCAACGCAAGAAGGACTGCGCTCGCCCACGCGCTCTTCAACATAATAGGCGTGACGCTTGTCGTGACGTCGTTCATGTTCGTGTTCACCGGTTCTGACGGCGTAAGCGCACCTGCGTACTTCCACCTCGTCGCGATGTTCACCGAGGGCGAGGGCATCAACGGCTGCACCCCCGGCCGCTACGTGGCGATGGCCCACACGATCTTCAACGTCACCAATGTGATCGTGCTTACGTCCTTCATCCCGCTTCTCGCAAGCCTCTGCAGGAAAATCATCCCCGACGGCAAGGCGCAGCGCACCGTCACGCTTGAGCCGCACCTTCTCGCGGCGCCTGAGATGGCGCTCAGCGCAGTGACCGTCGCAATGGCGGACATGACGCGCCGCGCATGGACTGTCGCATCCGCGTCCCTCAACAACTGCCTCGGAAAGGCCAATGTGGACGAAGAGTCCGTTCAGAAGGCAGAGAACGAGATCGACGAGACGCACAGCCGGATCCGCGACTACCTGATCCGCATCTCCCAGCACAAGCTGACGGACAGCCAGTCGCAGATGATACCGGAGATGATTCACTGCATCGGCGACGCGGAGCGCATCTCAGACCTTGCGCTGCACATATACCGAAAGACGTCGCGCATCAAGAAGGAGAGCATTCCGGCCGAGCTAACCGATCAGCTGCAGGACATCATCTCCAAGGTCAGAGAGTTCGCCCATGAAACGGTGAACACCATGCGCGGCGCCAAGCAGTCCGCCGGCGATCCGGAAGAGACGGAGCGCAGCATCCACGCGATGGCAAAGGCGCTGTCCCGCACGTTTGCCGCCCGGCTTCAGTCGACAGAGGGCACGGCGACAAACGGAATTGCGTTCCTCTCCGTGCTTTCCGGTCTCCGGGACATTTCGCGCCACCTCGGGAACATCGCAACACGCGCAAACTCGTTCGTCCGGTGATGCGCAGGCTGCGCCCACACTCCGCAGGATTGCTGGCGGCCGCAACATTTGCGGTCGCCGGCGCTCTCACCTTGGCGGCATCTGCGGACGACAATCAGGCATGGCTCAAATTCAGCGCGGAATGTTCGCCGTTCGAGAACGGATTGCACCTGTCCGTTGAGGAGCGGCTGAAGTTCGACAGCATCAGGTTCCTCGATGAGGAGACGCTGATGCTTGTCGGCTACAGGTTCTCACCTTATTTCAAGGCGGCGATCGGGCATCGCATCGTGCGGGAACGCAATCCGGACGAAAGGCATCTTCTCTCTGAACAGCGGCAGACGACCGATCTCTGCTTCACCGCACCGGAATTCTGGACCCTCAAGTTCGATTTCAGGTCGCGTTTTGAACTGTGCGACAAGCACAATGCGCAGGCCTACATGCGCTACCGCGAACGCCTCAGGCTCAGAACGTCATGGAGCGCAACCGACTTTCGCATCTCACCGTACGTCTCGAATGAGGTGTTCCTGTCGGACAAGCCGAAATCAGGCGATTCCGACCTCTTCAACCGAAATCGCGCAGAGATCGGCCTGTCGTTCAGGCCAATACCTTCGATGGACAGCCTCTCCTGCAACCTCTACTTCATGGTTCAGCACGACAAGGACGCCTCCACGTCATCGTGGAGAGCGACAAACGTGTACGGATTCGATGTCGCATTTTCTTTCTGATTCCAACACCAAACGGCACATATCGCATGAAAGGGAAAAAGACAAGAAAAATCAAGCCAAGCGTAATCGTCGGCTTCATCCTGATAGTTCTTCTGTATGCACTCCAGCGCATTGCCGGATTGTGATACAATATCGAATCGCTTTGAGGAACGACATCAAGATAGCGGTAATAGAGGACGAGGCGGCAATCCGCCGCGTGATCGTGCTCGCCCTGCGCTCTGCGGGATACGTGAACGTAATCGAGGCGGACAACGGCCGCACGGGATGCGAACTGGTCGAGCATGAGCATCCGCAACTCGTGCTTCTCGACGTCATGCTTCCCGGAATGGACGGCATGGAGGTGTGCAGACGCATCCGTGCAAACCACGATACGCGAAGCGTCCCGATAATCATGCTCACCGCAAAAAGCGACGAGCGCGACGTGGTAGCCGGTCTCGACGCCGGTGCAAGCGACTACGTCACAAAACCGTTCTCCAAGGAGATTCTGCTCGCCCGCATACGCGCCGTCCTGCGCCGTCCGGACAGCAGCCAAACCGAAACGCTTGAGCTTGACGGCCTGGTCATCGACGACACGACGCACACGGTGCGGGTGGAAGGCGCTGACCTTTCGCTCACGCTGAGCGAGTACAGGATACTTGAACTTCTCGTTGCGAACCGCAACCGCGTATTCACGCGGCTGATGATCATCGACCGGATCTCCGACGGACAGAAGATCGTGACCGAGCGAACCATCGACGTGCAGATGGTGGGCCTCAGGAAAAAGCTCGGCGATTGGGCAAGGCACATTGAGACGATCCGCGGCGTAGGATACCGCATAAACTGATGAAACACGCCGGCAAAAGCTGGGCCGTCACCGTGATGGCCATCATCGGAATCGTCGTGTTCGGCGCTGTGCTGCTCGTCCAGACGCTCAGCTTCACCGACGTGGTGGAGTCGCTTGCGGAAAGCGACATCCGCGAACGCACCGCATTCGCCGCCACCATGCTTGCCAAACCGTTGAAAGATGGCGACATGGCCGCCGTCAGGCGGTTCTGCGACGACCGCCACAGGCAGGGCATAAGGGTGACGATCGTAGAGCCGGACGGATCTGTCGCATACGATACGGACGCAATCACCGGCAACCATCTGACACGCGACGAAATCCACAGGGCGTTCACCGGAGAGGTTGGCGTTGTGCGCCGCAAATCGGAAACGCTCGGCTCGTACCAGCTCTACTGCGCAAGAAAATCCGGCAACAGGGTGGTGCGGCTCGCCGTCCCGTACAACGGTGTGCTTGAACCCGTCAGGCTTGCAAAGCACGGCTTCATGACCGCCGGCATCGTCGGTGCGATGGTCGTCTCGCTGATATTCATTCTGACCCGCAGCCTTTCGGGACGGCTTGACGAACAGACGCAGGCGCTGAAGACGGCAGAGGCAAATGAACGTTTCCGGCGTGAGTTCACGGCAAACGTCACGCACGAGCTGAAGACTCCGATAACGGCGATCGCAGGGGCTGTGGAGATGATCGGCGACGGCACGATGCTTGACGCGGACGAGCGGCATGAACTGATGGACATCATACACGATCAGGCGAAACGGCTGAACGCACTCGTCCGGGATGTCCTTGCCCTCGCCCAGATAGAGCGCGAACAGACGGAATCACATCCCGATTTTGTGCCGATTCCGCTGGAGAAGATCATAGACACCGTTGCGACGCTCGAATCGGGACGCGCCAGGCGGTCGAACATCCAGCTGAAGGTGAAGAAAAACGATCCGGCAACCGTGATCGGCGATCCTCATCTCATAGAGCAGGCAATCGTCAACCTTGTGGAAAACGCATTCAGGTACTCCGGCGCGGAGCGCATCGACATAGACTCCCGCGTGACGGGCAACATGGCGGAGATCTCCGTCACGGACTACGGAATCGGCATTCCGGCGGAGCATCTGCCGCACCTTTTCAACAGATTCTACAGGGTGGACAGGGCAAGAAGCCGATCTCTCGGCGGCACAGGACTCGGCCTTGCCATCGTCAAGCACATCGCAATCCTGCACGGCGGACAGGTGTCGGTCGAGTCATCGCCAGGAGACCGCACGACCTTCACCGTGCGGCTGCCCGTCTCGCGCATCGGCAAGGCTACTTCGTGAGCGAGCAGGGGCCGTTCACGCATCCGCCGGGGCAGGCCATGACTTCAAGGAAATTCACGCCCGTCCTGCCGGTGGCGTGCAGCTTGAGCACACCGCACGTCTTCCGGTCGATTCCGTTGACCTGCTGGGAATTCAGCTTGAATCCCGGGATCTTCGCCGCAGCCTCCGCAAGCACCGCCTCGGTGACGCCGCAGCTGCGGGCGTAGTTCCGCGCCGTGCTGTGCGCCGGACGCTCAAGCTTGTGCGGTTCGCAGGCGAGGATGTCGATCCTGCGTCCCGCAAGAAGCGCACCAAGCTCCTCAAACGAAAGCACATAATCTACCGCCTTGCGACGCGCCTCGCTGCGTTTTGCGACGCACGGGCCTACGAACACGGTCTTTGCCGACGGATCGCGCTGCTTGACTATCTCGCGGGCGAACACCATCGGGCTTGGCGTAAGCGAAACATGGTCTATGAAGTCTGGGAAATGCTTTGCAACGAGATTCACGTAGGCGGGGCAGCAGGATGTCGTCATCAGCGACTTCGGATCCTTCTCCATCCGCTCTATGAACTCCGCCGTCTCGTGCGCAGTGGTCATCTCAGCGCCGAGAGCCACCTCCATGACATCAGAGAAGCCGGCCTTGGCGCAGGCCGCAAGAAGCTGCTCGATCGTTCCAGGGAACTGCCTGTCCGCCGCCGGCGCAACCATGGCCACAAGCCTTTCGCCGCGTTTCATCGCAAGCAGCACCTCAAGAAGCTGCGACCGCTCCATGACGGCGCTGAACGGACATGCGTTGAAGCACTTGCCGCAGTATATGCACTTCTTGAAATCTATCTCCGCAACGCCTCTCGCGTTCTTGCGTATCGCGCCTACGGGACACGACTCCTCGCACGGCACCGTGGTCTTGACGATGGCATGGTACGGGCATACCGTGATGCAACGTCCGCACTTCACGCACTTCGCGGGATCAATCACCGACTGCCCGTTCACGACCGAGATGGCCCCCTTCGGGCAGCTGTATACACACGGACGCGCAAAGCATCCACGGCAGTTCGACGTGGAGACGACCTTCGAATCCGGACATCCAGAGCAGGCCGGACCGCACACTGAAAGAGGCGAAAAGCGGTTCGGGGACTCCTTAAACGGATCCTCGCCGCGTTCTATCATCGACACGAGCCGATCCAGGTATTCCGCAAGCGTCATCGCCTCGTCCGATTCATCCTCCGTGGAGAAGCCAAGAAGAGCCATGAGACGGTACTTGAGAACCGCCCTGTCGTGATACAGGCAGCATCTCGACGATTCCGTGCCCTTAGGGCGAAGCTTGATCGGTATGCGATCGATCTCGCTGCGGAGTTCGCCGGAGTCGAAAGCGCGCACGAGCCTGATCATCAGCTCGCGCCGGATGTACATTGCGCCGTTCAGCATGGTCAGCAAACCTCCGATGCAAGTTCAACGATGCGGGCAATCACCTTTTCAGGCGATGCCTTGCCCATTACCTCAGAGCCGTTGAAACGCACGAACGGCGCCCCTTCAAGGTTCTCGCGCTCGCATAGGTCAAGACACGGACGCGCCTCGATTGCGACCTTGTCCTTGACGCTCTCCGGCAACTGCGCCTCTATGTCCATCAGAGTGGCTGCGCCGAGCAGATAGCAGGCCGTTCCGCAGCATATCTCAACTTTAACCTTTTCCATCGTTGCACCTTTCAGATTGAGTTCGGATTTGTCGCCCAGTTGCGTTGTCGTCAGTAGAAATTAAGCGTGACGTCCTTGCGGTACGTCTTCTCCAGCACCGCCGCCATGCGGCGTATCACCGAGCGGCGAAGCTCCAGATCCTGCGGGAGGTTGGGATCCTGGTGGCAGTCGTTGACCTTCGTCCCGATGATGAACTCGATGCGGTCGTGGCTCATCATGCGTTCGAGGATTGCGCGGGCGGCGGCGGGTTCGTTCGCCGGCGGACGACGCTGCTCAAGCGCCGAAAGAACCCGGTCGAGCGTGAGGATGCCCTCCGTTGCGATGCCAATCCCCCTCACCGTGCCGACCGGCGGCAATCCGCCGGCGTTGCGCATTGCGGACAGCGGAATGCTGATGGTGGTGCCAAGCTCCCGCTCGATTATGTTGGCCGATGTGCCACCGCATATCACGGTGTGTTCGGGACCGAGCAGAGCCTGATGCGCGTACTCGGTGTCGTGTTCGCGGTGGAACGGCGGCCCGGTGAGCACACGCATCACGCGGGGATGCCTCAAATACACTACAAGACAGCTTATGTCATCCTTGCAGAACCCCGGCGTTATCGCCCTCGCCTCTGCCGCAATCGCGGCGGAAAGGTCGCGGGCGGATATCTCCGGATCGGCGGCAATCCGTTCACGGGCGAAGCTCAGCACCCCTGAACGCCGCCAGCCGAACTTCATGTCCTTGCGCTGTCCAAGCCCGGCCTGCGTCACGCCGTCGGAACACATCACGATGCGGTCTCCTGCGCGGAAATCGACTTCGCACTCGCGCATATCGCGATCCGGCCAATGCTGGCTCGCAAGCCGATCCTCCTTCAGTGGCTGCACCTCCTCCGTGCCTCTGAGGTGTATGTACCCCGGATTGCCCATTTCGACAATCCTGGCGCGGCCGCCGAGACGGAAATCGAAGAGCGAGAACGTTGCGTAGCTGATCTTCCTGACTTCGCACACCGGAAGGGAGTCCATTATTATTTCGACCGCCTCCAGCGTAGGCAGATTGGACTTCAGGAAGTTTATCGCCATCGTAGTGGTCATGGTGGCGAGGACGTTCGCCTTGACGCCCGACCCAAGGCCGTCGGAGAGCGCCGCGATGTGGCGGTTCTCGCGCTCGACCGCAAGGAAGCGCACATCGTCACCGCAGGCCGCCTGCCCGGTCTTGGTGTACTGCGCGTACTCCATCTCTATGAAGAGGTCTTCAGCCATCTATCCGTTCAGGTAACTGTCGCTGTTTCCGCCGTTGAGACGCCGCCCCTGCGTATCGCTCTCGTATGCGCCGGCGATCTCGTTCAGCATGATCTCCGTCTCGGCGATGTGTTCGCCGAAAAGACGCGCCACCTGCTGCACGGTGTAGACGTTCTTCTTGATGACTTCGCGGGCCTTCGACGCTATCTGCTCACGGTGGAGTTCGTTTCCGGTCACATCCTGTATGACGGCACCGGCCGACTCGCCCTTCGCAATCGAAAACACGGATATGTTGACGAGCCGTCCTCTGAGCGGCTGGCGGAACTTCTCGATTTCGCTACCGTGCTCAAGCGCACCCGCAAACAAATCAGAGAACTCAGGGAGACATGAGTCGCACGGCAGACCGCCAAGCCCGCCGAGCGCATCGTACTCCACAGTGGCATCCACGAGCTCGGCGAATATCCTGTTGCACTCCAGTATGCGCCCCGCTCCGTCAACGAGTACGACACCGGCTGGAATGTACTTGATGAGGGCGTTGGACGTTCTCTCGAAGTTCCGCTTCAGGAACGTGTGGCACATGGCCTCCTCGGCTTTGCCGGCGATGAGTGCGCGCGCGAACTCACGGCACGTTGAGTATCCGCAGGCGCCGCAGTTGTGTTCGTCCGCCTTCGTGGTCTTGCCCACACGCGCAAGCGCGGCGGCCATCGTGGCTTCGTCGGGCGTATCGACCTTGACGGGATCCGCCGGATAGTTCGCGCCTCCGCAATGGGTGAAGCATCGCGTCCCTGACGGCCTTATCGGAGAGATCGCGTCGGTCCGCAGAAGCACATCGAGAGTTCCGCCCGCGTCCGGACGCATCGCGGGGCCGTTAACGCACCCGCCATGGCAGGCCAGAGCCTCGATGAAGATCGGGCGGGCATCCGTCTCCGGCGGAGGCGGCGGAACTGAAAGCAGACGGTGCAGGTTGTCGAGACCGGAGATGGAGACGTAGCGCACCTTGTCGGTTCCGTCGCGGATCGTGTCGTTCATTCCGCCTTCGACGCAGTAGAAGCGCCCCTCTTCAGCCGGGCCAAGTTCAAGTTCCGCCTCTTCACCGTCCGCCGAAATGTCTATGCCCTGCTCAATGAGGAACTGCTCAAGAGCCGGGAACACCACCGCAAGCGCAAGCTGGTCGGGATGGCGGTCTGCCTCGCTCTTCTTTGCGGCGCATGGACCGAAGAACACGACCTTTATGTCCTCGCCGAGCTTCTCCCTCAAAAGCCTCACGTGTGCGCGCACGGGGGACGGAAGCGGCGATATGTACCGCGCCCACTGCGGCATGTACTTTCTGATGAAGTCTACGCAGGCGGGACACGCACTTGAAATCATGACAGATGTGCGAGGCGCCACTTCGTAGAGCTTTGTGACGTGCGCACTGACGGACTCCGCACCGTGCGCCGTCTCCGAAACGCCCGCGAACCCGACGGACTTGAGTGCGGCGGCGAGCCGTCCGATGGAGACGCCCTTGAAGTATCCCGCAAAGCTCGGAGCGACAGATGCGTACACCCTCGCGCCGGAAGTCAGGAGCTGGCGGAGGCGCGGCAGGTCTATGCGCACCTTCTTCGCGTGGGACGGACACACCTTCACGCATTCGCCGCAGGCGACGCAGGCATCCGGTATCACGCTGGCCTTCCCGCCTACTATGCGGATGGCCTTGACGTGACAGTGCCGGACGCACTTGTAGCAGTCCTGGCACACATTTTCGATTGTGTAGACTGGCCCGTTCATTTGAACAGCGACTCCAGTATGTCCCTCATCACCCCGTTGTCGACGTTGGTGTAGGTCTTTCCGTTTGCGATCACGACGGGGCCGTTCGGACAGTTCCCCGTGCAGAGGCTGCCAGAAAGTTCACAGTCCACCTCGTCGCGAAGTCCACGCTCCTCAAGGTAGCTCTCGCAGTACTCAAGGTTCTTCTCGTTCCCCCTGGCAAAGCACGAGCTTCCCATGCAGATCACGATCTTCGGCTTCACACCGGCGTCAGTTGTTGCGTTTGGTTGCATTTGTCCGCTATTGTCTCAAATCCCGCACAGAAAGGCAAGCACCAATCATGTCCCTGCAAATGGCAATATCCAATGGGTCGGCAAAAGAGAGGAAGGCCGAGGGATCGACAATCAGAAAGGCGCCGTTCACCAAAAAAAAACAACAACGTGTGCCGCTGCCGTCATTTGACGACACTTGCGATTTCTCCGTCGAAAAGGCGCGTCACCAGCCCATCGCCCGGACGCACGTCGCGTACGCTTCGCACAATGCGTCCTGCGCCGTCAATTGTCAGGGAATACCCACGCTTGAGCGGATTGCCGGGATCGAGCAGGGCAAGCTTCGCCTGCTCGGCGGCAAGACGCTGTCCTGCCGCCGCAACGGCGGCGTTCATGGAGGATGCAAGCCGCTGATCCGCCTGAACGATGCGCGACTCGGATCTGAGCAGCGCCTCTTTGAGCGATGGGATGAGCCGACGGGAAAGGATGTCTATGCGGTTGCCTGTGCGTACGGAACAATCCTTGAGTGCGGCGGCAAGACGCATCGACAGATGATCCATCCTCTGCGCGAGCGTTTCACCCATGTGCAGCGGCGCACGTCTGAGGCGCGAAGCCAGATCCTCAACCTGCTTGAGAAGTTTCATCTTGTCCGGCACCGCAATCTCCGCAGCAATCGACGGCGTTCCGGCGCGAACGTCGGCGGCAAAGTCGCACAGCGTGAAATCCGTCTCATGTCCCACTGCGCTGACTGTCGGTATGCGCGAGGCTGACACCGCACGCACGACGCACTCTTCGTTGAACGGCCACAGATCCTCTATCGAACCGCCGCCGCGTCCCACTATCAGCAAATCCGGAACCCAGACAGACGAGCGGTTGAAGAACTCAATGCCCTCAACTATCTCCTCCTTCGCACCTGCCCCCTGCACCTTTACGGGATAGAGCCTTATCTCGACATTCGGAAAGCGCCGCGTAAGCACAGTGCACATGTCGTGTATGACAGCCCCGGCGGGCGACGTCACAATGGCAATCCTGTGCGGAAGAAACGGCAGCCGACGTTTGCGCGAACGGTCGAACAGCCCCTCCTTCTCCAACCGCTCCTTCAACTCGTTGAACTTTGCCATCAAATCGCCCTCGCCGGCAATCTTTGCGGCCAGGACAACCAGCTGGTAGGTGCCGCGCGGCGCATAGACGTCAAGCCTGCCGTAGAGACAGACCTTTGCACCATCCTTGAGCCGCGACGCCGCCCTGCAACGTTCAATCGAACTGGCGAACATCACGCAGGAGATCTGCGCCTCGGCGTCCTTGAGCGTGAAGTACGCATGGCCGCTTGCGTAAAGTTTCCAGCCCGATATCTCGCCCTCAACGTATATCTTGTCAAATGGCTTGAAAAGCCCTTTTATGACGGCCGTAAGCTCGCTTACTCCGTATATCTTCCTGATGTCTGATCCTTCCGGCATATCAATCAGCGGCCGCAGACGCAATAAGTCATGCCTCCCTGCGTCGCGACACCCCTTTCGCAGTTATCCAAATGCCTTGATTATACCAAAACCCATTGACTTGGATTGCCGGATATTGTATAGTACGCCCCTGTTTTTTCCGCTCGGCGGCATAGGCTTGCTTCATGATGACGCACCTGCCCGCTGCGAATGGATTGCGACTGTAGCTCAATTGGATAGAGCGTTGGCCTCCGAAGCCGAAGGTTGCTGGTTCGATCCCAGTCAGTCGCACCAATCACGATTCCATGTCGGCAGGACGCATTGCATCGGCTTGAAGCGCCTTTGAACGCAATGTTCGCACCCGTACCGCAAGATTTACGGATCCCAGCTGAGATCAAGCCGCGATGATGCGCCGGACGGCACATGAAACGCCCGAGGCTGCACATTCGTCGTAACCCACAGGCCATCAAGCCTGAACGTCGTGAACCTCTGTCCATCCACACCCGTGAGCACAGACAGATCATCAGACGCTGGCCGTGTCACGCTGATGAACAACGGCGTCGACTGTCGCGTAAGATGCTCCACATCCACTGCGCGGGAAGTGTATGCAGCTCTTTGCCCGCCCTCAGGAGACATCACGCAGCGCCTGACGCCAAGCTCCGAGAGAGCCAGCGCGGACTGCGAATTGAATGCGTAGAGCGTCCAATCCGCCGTGACGTCCTCTATCCCCAAAGCCTTGAGCATCCTCAACCCTGCAAGATCCGCCGCCTCCCATTTGCGGAAGCCGGCGCGAAGCAAGGTCTTCACCCTTCCGCGAAGCCTGTTGAACGCATCCTCCCTCGTAAACACCGGAAGAGCAAGACGCGCATCGACGCCATATCCTGAAACGTCGCCGTCATGTCCTATGGCGACTACGACCTCACTCCACAAGCCGTCAGGCACAGGCTGCCCAAGCCGAATCTTCACGACATTGAGCGGAGACGGATTCCCGTCTGCGGCAGATGTCTCTGCGTCCATGCGCAAAACCGTCCTGACGGCTTCGATCTTCTCCGCCCTGCGACGTGCCGCAGCGGCGTCAAGTTTTGCCACAAGCTCACGACGAAGCGAGTTCAACGTCGATGCCGGAACAAAGATGCCATCGGCATCATCAACGGCGAGTGAAGCAAGCGTCCATCCAGTTCCGCCAAGTCTCTCAAAGCATCTGCGGACGGCGGCAGGCGTAGATTCAGGATGCTGCGCCTTCTGTGCGGCGGCAATCGTCTCCACAACCGTCTCATCATTCGCGCTTGCCTCCACAGAACCGGCGGAGATGCGCACGGTGACGTCCAATGCCTTCGCGCCCGGATAGTCCGAAGCCCTGAACGATGGAGTCGGGAACCGACGTTTGACGGCGTTGGACATTGCGCATCGCACCTCGACGGCGCACCCGTCCGAGCGTCTGCCGCCCTTACGGCAGGCATCGCTGAATGTCGACGAAAGCGCATCGAGAAGCTGCGGATCAGAAACCT
This sequence comes from uncultured Lentisphaeraceae bacterium, assembly GCA_964440985.1. GTDB lineage: Bacteria > Verrucomicrobiota > Kiritimatiellia > RFP12 > UBA1067 > UBA1731. The sequence continues at coordinate 64,541 of CAYTWE010000002.1, forward strand.
CTATCTCGACATCGCTTCCGGCAGGAGCCTCAAACACCGGCTTGCGGGAGATTGCCAGGCGCATCTCCCCTATGCCCATGCCCAATGGGCGGCCGTGATCGCCGGATGCATCCGTTTCGGCAATCGCGAACTGAAGCCCATCGTGCTTCTCAAGCGCACGGGATGTGTGCATACGCAGCCAAGTGCGCCCGTTGCGGTCTTTCGTAAGGCGCTTCACAACACCGATCGGCGTACCTTGATGTCCAAGGTTTTCAGGATCAATCAGCTGTGAACCGTCCTGCCGCCACCCATCCACGTACAGATGCGTAGTCTGTCTCGAAAAGACCGTCTCAAGATCGGCACGGGATGTGCCGGACTTCCCGGAATCAAGAAGTTCACGGTATCTCTTGACGACGGACGCGACATAAAGGCTGGACTTCATCCGTCCCTCGATCTTGAGCGAGGCGACTCCGGCATCGCGCAGATCCTCCAAGCGGTCGTCCAGGCGAAGATCCCGCATGGAGAACGGGAGTGACCTGTTTCCGGACGAATCGGTGTACGGCAGCCTGCAGCAGTATGCGCAGCGTCCTCTGTTCCCGCTCCTTCCGCGCTCCATCGCCGAAAATAGGCAAAGTCCGGATATCGAATAGCAGAGTGCGCCATGCACAAACACCTCAAGTTCGCATCCGCACCGCTGCGCTATGGAGCGTATGTCGGCAAGCGGCAGTTCGCGGGCAAGGACAACGCGGCTGAAGCCAAGCTCACGCATCGCAAGCACACCTTCAAGGTTGTGCGCCACAAGCTGCGTGGATGCATGGATGGCGAGTGAGGGGAAATGCGATCTCACAAGACGGGCCACGCCGAGATCCTGCACAATGAGCGCGTCAGGAGCCAGCTCCTCAAGCGCTGCGAGCCGTTCGACCGCCTCCGGCAATTCGCTCTCGTCAAGCAGCGTGTTGAACGTCACATACACCTTGCGTCCCTTGGCGCGGGCAAAGGAAAGCAAGTCCGAAAGCTGACCGGTTGTGAAGTTGACGGCCTGGGCGCGCGCTGAAAACGCATCCAGGCCGAGATACACGGCATCGGCGCCGGCGTCGAACGCGGCCAATGCCGTGTCGAACGAACCCGCCGGCGCCAGCAACTCAACGGCATCCATGTCAGGCATTCAGCGCCGTTTTGTCCTTCGTGACGCCCGCAACGGCAAGGTTGCCCATCTTCGAGAGGTCAACCTCGTTGATGCCACAAGGCTTCCGGTTCATCCACTCACCCCGCGTAAAGTCCGGAATGTCCATCGAACATGAGCGGTTGCGCACCGACTTTTCGGAAAGCTCCCCGATGCAGCAGGAGGCCGCAAGATCGTAGACGTTCGTGTCAAGCGGGATTCCGTTCTGGAGACAGTAGGCCCAGCGGAGATCCATGAGGAAGTCCATGCCGCCATGCCCGCCGACCTTCTTGGCGATCTCACCGGCCTGCTTCCAGTACGGATGCCTATACGTCTCGCGAAGCTCTTTCTGCCTTGCCTCGGAGAAGTACGAGTGCACGCCCTCGCCGGACTTCGTCTCCCAGCCGAAGCGGACAGGCCATTCCGTCGTGACGGCCATGTCGCCGTACTGAAAATCGCCGCCGGCGAAGATGCCTTTTGTGCCGGTGATCTTGTTGATGCGCGAATACGGACGCGGAGAGGAGACATCATGCTGAATCATGATGGAACGGCCCTTTACCGTCTTCACGAGCGTGGTGTTCATGTCGCCCATCTCGACCTTGAGATCGTGATGCCAGTCACCTGCGGGATACTTGGCCTTGGCGTACGCCTCAAAGTTGAACTGGTTCGATTCGAGCGACACAAGATAGTCGAAGCGGTCGCCACGATTGATTCCCATGCACTCCATCAACGGAATGAGACCGTGCGTGACGTACTGGTTGCCCTTGTGCTCCCTGTTCCAGCGCAGACGCCAATGGTTCCAGTATGCGCTGTCGTCGTTGCCGTCGTTGTAGTTGTAGGTGCGGAGATCGTGGATGTACGCGCCTTCGCCATGAACGATGTCGCCAAGCAGCCCCTGGCGGCAGAGATTGAGCGCAAGCATCTCCGCCTCACCATAGCAGCAGTTCTCAAGCTGCATGCAGTTGAGACGCGTCTTCTCGGAGGTCTCCACAAGCTCCCAGCACTCCTCCACCGTGAACGCGCTCGGCACCTCCACGAATGCGTGCTTCCCGCCGCGCATGGCGGCAAGCGCCACCGGGACGTGCAGATGCCACGGAGTGGTGTTGTAGACGCAGTCGATTCCGTCCCAGTCGCACATCCTGCGGTATGCATCCTCGCCGACGAACTCCTTCGCCTTCTGCCTTCCGCTGTCAACAAGCCTCTTCTGCTGCTTGTCCACGCGCCACTGATCGATGTCGCAAAGCGCCGCGACGGTGACGCCGGGGATGCTCGCTATGCGCAGCAGGGCTTGGTTGCCACGGCAACCGAGACCGACCAAGCCCACGCGGATCCTCTTCATGGGCTTTGCGCAGAACCCGAACATGGAGCCGCCCGCGCCAAAGCACGGAGCGTTCTTTGCGCTCATGCATCCGGCCGCGACCGCCGCAGCCCCCATCCATGCGGTTCCCTTCAGAAAATCTCTGCGATTCGTATCCATTGACAGTCTCCTTCTATATGGTGTGCATGATGAAAGGTCACTTTGACCCGATTGAAATTACGCAGAAACTCGCGACAAGTATGGCTGTGCCGAGAGCAAGAAACGCCTTCGTCCTGGCGCCGACACCCTTCCACTCGCCAAGCATGATGCCGATGACGGTGGAGAAGAATATTGTGGACGCCATCATGACGGCGAACGATATGTACTTGAGATCGCCCATCAGCGGCTCGCCCGCCTTTGTGCATACGAACTGCAGAACCCATATCACGCCGACCGCCGCGCTGAGAACGAAATTGCGCGGAGAGAGCTTGAGATAGTCGCCGAACGTCCTGTTCTTGAAGTTCTGCTGAATGCACCACAGCAGCTCCACCGCAAAGCCGCCCCACAGAACAACCATGATGACCGGCATGCCGCGCCAGCAGGCCTTCGCACCGGCGGCCACGGCGGCGTTTTCGATCGATTCGGCTCCCTGCAGCCCAAAGTTCATCCCGGCGGAGAACACGCCGGCGACAACCGCCGTGATCACCCCTTTCCGGAAGTCGAACTCGGCGACGGCCTTGCGCTTGACCTCATCCGGCATCTCCGCCTCCTTCGATTTACCGGCAAGGCCCACGAACACGATTCCCACAAGGGAACCGACCACGCCGCCGAGAACGGTGAGCGCAGCGGCATCCTTCACAAGATCGCCGGCGTGTCCCGCGGCAATCGGCGGAATGAGCGTACCGGTGGCGGCGCAGAGTCCGCACCCGATGGCCAGGCCAAGTCCGATTCCGAGGTAGCGCACCATCAGCCCCCATGCAAGCGCACCGACTCCCCACATCGCGCCGAATCCGGCGCAACGGATGAGCGTGGAGGCAGGGGCGGACATGGCAACGTTCCAGAAATCAGGAACGGTGAAGTAGCAGATCACCGGCGGACACACTATAAGGCCAATGAACACATAGACGAGCCACCAGCTTTCGTATGCCCACCCCTTAACGCCGCGAGCGGGAAGAAGGAATGTCGCGCCGGCAAGTCCACCGGCACAGAAAATCAACATGCCAAGCACAGAATCCACAGCAGTCTCCTCAATTGTCGTTCAGCGGAAGGTGAATCAGCGGGCAAGCCAGCCGCCGTCGCAAGCGTACATGAAGCCGGTCACGTAGTCAGATGCAGGCGAAGCGAGGAACACGCACAGCCCCTTCAGGTCTTCAGGTGTACCCCAGCGCCCGGCCGGAATGCGGTCGAGAATCGCCTTGTTGCGCTTCTTGTCCTCACGGATCGGACGTGTATTCTCCGTGGCGATGTAGCCGGGGGCGATCGCGTTCACGCAGATGCCGTACTTTGAAAGCTCGTTGGCCATCAGCATCGTGAGCGACTTGATTCCACCCTTCGCCGCCGCATAGCCGGGTATCAGTATGCCGCCCTGGAACGACAGCATCGAACCGATGTTTATGATCTTGCCGCCATTGCCCTGCTTCACCATCTGTGCGGCGGCAGCCTGCGAAAGGAAGAACGGCGTGGAGAGGTTTATCGATATGACGTCGTTCCAGTTCTTCGCGCTGTGCTCAAGGAACGGTTCGCGGCGGATGATTCCGGCGTTGTTCACGAGGATGTCCACCGAGCCAAGGCTGCGCACGACCTTCGCAACGATCTTCGGAGCCTCCTTCTCGCCCTTCGAGAGGTCTGCTTTGACGCCGATCGCCCTGCGTCCGAGACTCTTGATCGCGGCGATCGTCTCGTCCATCGGTATAACGTCCACGATTGCGACATCCGCGCCCGCCTCTGCAAGTCCGACTGCATAGGCCTGCCCGATGCCACGCCCACCGCCGGTCACGATCGCGACCTTGCCATCCAACTTGAACTTCTCAAGAATCATCTCTGTCTCCCTTTCGTTGTTTATGTGGTAGCATATCAGAAAACGGCATCCAACTCAAGAGTGCGGCGGAATCGCCGCACCGCTCGTCACTTTCTGCGAACCGTGCGCCAGATTGCAAGCGCGGCGGCGATCACCACGGACACCGCAAGCGCATTTACAAACGGCATTGCGTCCTTCACCCCGAAAGCGCACGGGAAGCCCTGCGTGAGCATATCCGCGAGACAAGCCGACACTGGACGGAAAAAGCCGCCTATCAGATATGCGGCGAGGGCGCACTGCCCGAAGAGGATAACGATGCCGAGGCCTCTGCGGAACCGCATGACATCAGTCAGCACATACAGGACTGCAAGCGATATGACGCACCACCCCATCGCCTGCGCCGTGAACGAGAGCGTAAATATCGGCTTGATGACAGGAATCCACACCGCAGCGATCCAGCCTGTCGCCTCAAGCGCCGCCCCGTAGGCGAACAACCGCACAGCCTTGGTCCGCTTCTCGCCCTCTCCGCGCAGAATCTCGGCGGCAAAACTTCCGCAAAGCGTCATGGCGCCGAACATGAGCGATGTGGCAAACCATGTGTAGCAGCTCGGTTTCGCGACGAACGGATTGTCCGCAGGAAGCAGCGCGGAAAGGATTGCATGGTCAACCTTGAATGCGAAGTTTCCGAACTCCGTGTAGTCGCCGCCAACGGCAAGCATCAGCGTGTAGACGGATGCGAGCGCCACCGGAACTGCGATGCGCAGCCATGCAGACGGAATCAGCGCCACACAGGCGGCGATGAGATATCCGGCTGCAATCGACTGGAGGGTGTTGGAATACGGCGACATCCGGTGCCAATCGAATGTGAGGAGGCCGCCCTGCACAACCATGCCGAGAATCCAAAGCAAAGCCACACGCACAATCACATGTTTCCAGTAGGCCGCACCGGCCTTTCCGCCTTCAAGCCGTCTGCCAAGCGCATACGGAACGGCCGCGCCGCACATGAATATGAAGAGCGGCATGATGATGTCCCACAGGGTGAAGCATTCCCAGCCGTGGCGGAACTGTCCAATGAACGCCGGCGGCAGATGCCACACGGAATCGGCCGCCTTGACGAGCGGACCGATTACGACCAGCAGAATCATGTCCAGACCTCTGAGCAGGTCAAGCGAATACAGTCTCTCTTTCATAAGTGCGCCCTCCTGACGCCGACGGCATAAGCGCAAACCGGTCAACGGATTTTGGCCAGCACGTCAGCGATTCCGGTGTATGTCGCAGGAGTGAGCTTGAGAAGCCTGGCCTTGTCCGCCTTCGGCAGTTCAAGCCCCTGCACGAACTCCTTCATTATCGCGGCCGTGACGCGGCGGCCACGGGTCAGCTCCTTCAGGCGTTCGTAGGGATGATCCATGCCGACCTTCCGCATGACGGTTTGTATCGGCTCGGCAAGCACCTCCCAGTTTGCGTCAAGATCGGCGGCGAGCCGCTGCTCGTTCAGTTCAAGCTTGCCAAGACCCTTCAAGGTGGAGCGTATCGCGATCAGCGTGTAGCCGAAACCTACGCCCATGTTGCGGAGAGTGGTCGAATCGGTGAGGTCGCGCTGCATCCTCGAAATCGGCAGCTTCCGCGCCATGAACCCCATTACGGCGTTTGCGAGGCCAATGTTCCCCTCCGAATTCTCGAAATCTATCGGATTCACCTTGTGCGGCATGGTGGAGGAGCCTATCTCGCCCTTCACCGTCCTCTGCTTGAAGTATCCCATCGACACGTACATCCACACGTCGCGGTCGAAGTCAAGCAGCACCGAGTTCCAGCGACAGACGGCGTCGAACAGCTCCGCAATGCCGTCGTGCGACTCGATCTGCGTGGTGAGGCGGTTCTGGCGCAGACCAAGAGACTCTATGACCTTGCGCGACAGCTTCTCCCAGTCCACGTCCGGATATGCGGACATGTGCGCGTTGAAGTTGCCGACGGCGCCGTTCATCTTCGCCGGCATCACAAGCCTGTCGATCTCCGCAGTCTGCCGCCGCAGACGGGCCGCAACCACGGCAAGCTCCTTTCCGACGGTCGTAGGCGATGCGGGCTGTCCGTGCGTATGTGCGAGCATCGGCACCTTCGCGTAGTCATGCGCCATGTCCGACAGCTTCGCCTCCACGGCGTCCATCTCCGCCCGAAGCACAGCCTTGCCGTCCCTGAGCATGAGCGCATGGCTCATGTTGTTGATGTCCTCCGACGTGCAGGCGAAATGGATGAACTCGGATCTCTTTTCGAGAGACGTTCCGGCCACCTTCTCCTTCAGGAAGTACTCGACCGCCTTCACATCGTGGTTCGTGGTCTTCTCGATCTCCTTCACGCGGCGGGCGTCGTCCACGGAAAATCCGGCCGCAATGGCACGGAGAGCCTTGCGCTCTGCGGCGGTGAGCGCCTTGCACTCGCGTATCGCCTTTGCGTCGCACAGCGCCTCAAGCCACACGCACTCGACGAGCACCCGGCGCTTCACAAGGCCGTACTCGGAGAACACTTCGCGCAGCTCGGCGCATTTCCCGGCATACCTTCCGTCAATCGGCGAAACCGCCGTAAGTGATTCAAGTTCCATTTCCGTCACACCTTTCATTTCAACGGCTCTTCTTCCACGCCTCTGCGAGCGTATGGTACTTCACAAGCAGATTCCTTCTTTCTGCCGCAGGCATCGAGCCTTCCCTGAGCCATTCGAGGAACTGCCTCATCACCTGCGAAAAATGCGCTTCATGTCCGACGTCATACACCTTGGGCACATCGATCTTCCACATTGCACCCGCCTCCTCGTCCGCCGCCGGCACCGCTTTGACGCCGGGATACGTCTTGCCGATCTCAGCGAGAGCCGCATCAAGGGCCGCCCCCGTCTTCGTCGCATCCGAACCGTCGCGAAGCTTGACGTACAGAACCGGCTTGAAGCCCTGCCTGGCTCCCTGACGGATCACCAGTTCCGCGTTCGAGCCGCGCATCAGCGAGTAGTGCGTATCGCCGCCGCCGGCGGGCGGCATGAAGTGCCACTCCACCGCAACCTTCGCATGTACGCCGCGAAGCGTGTACGTGAACTCGCCGTTCGCCTTGCACTGAAGCACATTGTCGCCGTCTACGGATTTCCTGAGATATGCAGGCCACTCCTTCAGTCCGGTGGACTTCTCGTAGTCCGCCGCAGTGATGGGCGTAGGCCATGTGCGGGCGGAAAGCATCTTCACGTCGGAGCGCTTCAGCGCAACACCGGGGAACAGTTCCCACTGCACGAGATCCGTGAGATGCGTAGTCACGTCCACGATGGCCTCTCCCTGCTGCTTCGTGTCATAGTACCACGCAGGGCGGCGGAGAGGTTTCCCGTTCACAAGCTTGCAGAAGTGGTGGACCGATATCTTCGTGACGGCGGGATCGTCGGGCGTCCCCATCTCCTGCGTACCGTACACATCCCTGCGGAGAGATAGTTCGCGCTGAAGGATCGTCGTGATCTCGTGACGCTCAGTCATTATGTCTGCGAAGAGAAGCCCGGCCTCCTCCGCAATGGTCGCCGCCTCGCAGAGCTTCATGTAGTCCTCCGACGTGATCGCCATAGGCTTGTCGGACAGGACGTTCATCCCCGCCTCCACTGCGGCGAGGTAGTAGTCCGGCTTCACGTTGTTGCGTCCGGCGAGAACCACCACGTTCGATGCGTTCTGCGCAGCGCCTCTCTTCGCCGCATCGGCCGTGAACCTCTCAAGGAAGTCCGCGCCTGCGTACACAGTCTCCTTCCATGCAGTAGGATTCTCCTTGCGCGAATTGAACTGTCCGATGAGCGCAAGGTGGCTTTTGAGGTCTGCGCCGTCAGGGGCGTAGACAAGCGCCTCCGGAGATACGCCGTCGTATGTCCTGTTCTGGACAAGCGCCGCATGGAAATGTCCCGGATCTACCGTCAAGAACTGTATGGCCGCCATCATGATGTTGAGCATTGTCGCATCCTTTCGGTTGGTTCTGCTTCCGTTTTCCGTTACCGCCACCGGCGGTGACTCCAAAGATACTGTTCCGGATACTGCCTTATCGCCTCTCCAAGCCGGTCGTTCAGCTTCTGCGTGAATTCGGCGACGCTGTCTCCGTCCGTGTAGCGAAGCGGCGAACCGCCGACAAGGCGGTACGTGAACGGGGCGATCCGCACGAACGATCCGACAACGACAGGATAGCGGTAGCGCATTGCGAGCCGAGTGGCGGTGGTGAACGTCCTGGCGTCGCGTCCCAGGAACTTGGCCTGGATTCCGCGCGCTGTGTGCTGATCCATCAGGATCGTCATTGCGGACTTCTCTCCAATCCACTTCCTGATCACCGCCGACGTGAAGCCTCGGTTCTTGTCGATTATCGTCACTGGGCCGCGGAAATGGTGCTTCTTCATCCAGCCTGCGACAAACCTGTTGTTCATCACCCGCGCAATGGCGATCATGGGGCGGGCGAACGAAAGAAGGTTCGTTGCAGCCTCCCACACGCCATGATGGGCAGAAACGAGAAGTATCGGAGTGTCCGGAGTGTCAAGCAGCATCTGCGCGGCATCTGGACTGCAGCAAGTCACGTCAAGATGGCTGCGCCAGTTTCCTGCGTTGATGACGTGCGGGACGCGCAACGCCTCGCAGACGTGTCCGGCAAGATGACCCCATGCCATGCGGGCTATGCGGTCAGCCTCGTGCGGATCGTCCGTTATGCCGGCTTTCAGGATGTTGTCAACCGCGATTCTGCGGCGTCTCCTGAACAGCGGATAGAGAGCGCGGGCGAACGCGCTCCCTAAACCGTACGCATGGCGATCAATCCAGTTCACCTGCCCGTTCCGCGTCACACTTCCAGCAGGGAGCGCGGAATCTCCGCAACCCGCGGGAATTCAAGCTTCGGCATCACGACCGGCTGCCACTTGATCGCCGGCGGCGCATCCTGCGGCACGAACTGCACAGACTTCTCCATGGCCGTTATCACGGCGACGGAGCGCAGCCCGTCCTCCGCCGTCATGCCGAGAATGTCACCGCCCTTGGCGCGTGACTTCTTCGACTTGCCGCCCTGAAGCGATTCGGCGAAATCCTCGTAGACACGGGCGAGCGCATCCACATACGCATCGTTTGCGCCGTACGGCGTCTCCGCCACCTCTGATTCGCCGGACGCGGTGTCGTCCTTCATCTCCTTGCGCTTGCCCGCGTTGTCGATCACGGTGAGAACGCCGGGGTCGCACTGTCTCCAGATGAGGGCGCCCTTGTCGCCGGTTATCTCAAGCGTGAGACCCTCGTTGTGCCCGGTCGCAATCTGCGACATCATGAACGTGCCGCCGATGCCCTGCTTCGTGCGCACAAGCACCGTCGCATCGTCGGGAATCAGCCGTCCGGGGACGCAGGCGTGCGCACCTACGCACACTTCCGTTATCTCAAAACCGGTAAGCCATTCCAGAACGAACTGGCAGTGGCATCCGCAGTCGTTGAGAACGCCACCGACGCCGTTGCGCCTGCCGTCCACACGCCACAGGGCCTGAGTGTTCCCCTGGTTCTCCACGCGACGCGCCATCCAGCCGGACTGCATCGAGATGTAGAATCTCCTTATCGTGCCGACTGCCCCCTTCTTCAGAAGCTCTTTGGCGCGGACAAGCTGCGAATACGCCGGATACACCATGGCAATCCTGTACGGAACCTTCGTCGCCCTCTGTTTGCGCACAAGGTTTGCCGCTTCGTCAAGATTCGACGTGAACGGTTTTTCTCCGAGAATCGGGATGCCGCAGTCCATCGCCGTCATGGCGATCGGATAGTGCATGGTGTTCGGAAGCACAGCGGAGACGAACAGCAGCTTGTCTGCGCCCTTGCGGCTCTTCTGGCTGCGCAGAAAGTCCCGATACGATGAGTACAGGTCGTCAACCTTCAGGTTGAGCGGCTTGATGAAGTCATACGAAGCCTGCTTCGAGGTGCCGAAGGATCCGCCGACTATCTTTATGTTGCCGACCTTGTCGATTGCCTTGCGGTGTATGTTCCCCATGAAGGACTTCATTCCTCCGCCAATCATCCCTATCTTCAAATATTTATTCGTGTCAGCCATCTAAATACAAACCTCCTTAATTCATTTGTGCGCAGTTTATCAAATTCCCCCCATTACATCAATCAAAAAAGAACGATTGTTTTATGTCTGCAACTTTTCACGGCAAAGGAACGCCAATCCGACACGGAAAGATGCGGGAAACGTCGGCGCATCACCGCCGCGCCGAAACCGGCAGCGAAACCGCAGAACGTCTTTTCAGTTCGGCAGAGCCGGAGATGAACCCCTGCGCGAGGCGAACAGCGATGCCGCAACAAGAAGAACCGCAGCGACCGTTATGCACGAATCCGCTACGTTGAAGCAGGGGAAATGATGGACTCCCCAATGGAAATCGAACATGTCCACCACAAAACCAAGGCGAACCCGATCAATGAGATTCCCTATGATGCCTGCATAGAGAAGGTTCTCTGTGACGAATCCCGTCAAACCTGAAGTGAATACGCTCCTGCGCTTCCAGAGAAGCAGCGCAAGCGCAACCGCTGCGAACACCGCCAACGGCCACACCTGCCCCTGAAGCATCCCCCATGCGCATCCACGGTTCTCGACATACGCCAGATTGAGGAAGGAGCACACCTCTATCGGCGACCCGCCGCGAAGCCGCTGCAACGCCCAAGCCTTGACGACCTGATCGACCAGCAGGAGATTCGCGACAGCGGCGCAGGAGAAGACAAGCCGACGCATCAGATGCCGGCCTTATTCAACCTTGGACTCCATCTCGCTCTGGCACTCCATGCACGTGTGCGCAAACGGAAGGTGCTGGAGACGCGCCTTGCGGATGAGCTGTCCGCAGATGCTGCAGATTCCGTATGTGCCATCGTCGATCTTGTGCAAAGCCTCATCAATCTTCTGAAGCGTCTTGTTCTGCTCGCCGACCTGGCCGAGGTTCTGCAGACGCATGAAGCTGTCGCTGCCATCCTCGTCCTCGCCTGCGCGGTCAATCGTCTGCTCCAGCGCATTGGTCTTGAGCGTAGCCGCCGCACCGACGATCTGCTGACGGTGCGCGATGAGCGTCTTGCGGAACTGCGCAAGATCCGCATCCGAGAACTTCAGGGTGGTGCCGCCCTTCGCACGGGACGTCGGACGTTTGGAAAGCTTCACCGCGCCGTCTGTCGCCTGTTCAGCCTTCTTGACATCCGCCGCAAACTGCTCGTCCTTTATGGACTCGGCGAACGCAAACGCAAAATCCTTCGCGTTGTTCTCGAACAGTTCATCCTGCTGTGGCGGCGGAGCGGACTTCACGACCATCTTCTTCATCTTTGAAGGAGCCTTTTTGGACTTCTTCGGCTCAGTCTCCGCCACGGCAGGCTTTTTCGCCACAGGCTTTGCGGCGCCCTTCTTCGCCACGGTCTTCTTGCTCGTTGCCATTCTGAAATTCTCCCTTATCCCTTGATCCAATCCTTCAACTCTGGCGAAAGCGGCTCTACGCGCAGAACCTTCGCCGCAATTGCGTTGCCGTCCGAGTCAGAAAGCTCAACGTCATCGCCCGGCTTGCGTCCAAGCAGATTGGCGGCAAGCCTCGTGCCGGAGGATATGATGCCGAGCGTAGGCTCGTTGTCCCACTCGCCAAGCACGACATACCTGCGCTCCTCCTCGCCGACCGAAAGGATCGCCACCGTACCCATGCGAACCTCGTCCGCCTCAACGTTCTCGAACAGCGTGGGAGCAACTTCGTCGAGATCCTTCTGCATGAGCGACTGCTTCTGGAGAAGTGCGCGCTGCTCGTCCTTTGCGTACTGGTACTCGGCGTTTTCACTGAGGTCGCCGTAGCCGCGAGCGAACTCGATGCGCTTCGTGTTCTCCGGCATATCGACGGTTACAAGCTTCTCGTACGCGGCCTTTCTCTCGTTGTAGCTGCGCTGAGACGTCACACGCTCGATGGTCTTCTTCTCCACTTTCTTCACGACATGGGACGCAAGAGCCGGATCAAGCTTCGTCATGCGCACCGTGATTGTGCGGTGCGTCGCGGGACTCCACGCCGTGGAGGCCTGGAAACGCTCGAACACCTGAATCTTCTCGTTTGTCGAAAGCCGCCCGAATATGTCCTCAAGCCACGCCTTGTCCGCAAACAGGCGACGGATCACATTCTGCATCTTCAGCGTCTCACCCGCCTGGCGTCCTTCGCCAAGGGCGATTGCGTGCTGAAGAATTGCCGAAAGGGCCGGCAGCTTGCCCCACTTCTTGAAGTCGTCATAGCGGCCAAGCACACAGGTCACAAGCGTTGCCGGTGGATGCGGCATGTTGAGAAGAGCGACGACAGCCTCCTCGCAGTCGGCGTCGTTGGAGAAGAACTTGAGCGTCTCAACCAAAAGAGAGAAGCACATCTTCGGCAGCGCCTCAAAAAGCCGGTGCTTCGTCTCCTCACGGTTTTCAGCGGTGAGGAAGACCACAAGGTTGCCGACGTCACGCGAAGGAAGGTCACGGGCGGCGGCGAGGTATCTGCCGCCCTCCCACAGGTAGTTGCGGCATTTCGACGTCGGCGGCGTCTCGAGCTTCAGGGCGTCCACGCAGAACGCAAGCCTTGCGTAGAGGGCATCATCGACGCCACGTGCACCCTTGAGGGCAAACTCAAGCCTGTTGGAGAACTTCTCCTTGGCCGAATCGTCAAGCGACTTCATGCGACCAGTTCCCTCAAGCTCCTTGATGGCGGAGAGGATCGACTTCGGATCCTTCATCTGCGAAAACGCGATGAACCAGCTGTCCCCGTACGTCTCGGCGGACGCCTTAAGGTGGATCGGCTCGGCACGGCGCACCGGAATCTCCACGACGCGCTCCTTCTTGAGGTCTGTACGCGCCCGCTCCCAGAACGCCTTCCAGTTTGCGCTCTTGATGAAGCCCTGCTTTGCGCACTCCTCCTCAAGGCGCGTGACAGGCATATCGCCGAAGCTCCTGAGCATCTCCTTCACAAACTCGCCAGGCTGCTCCCTTATCATGGCATCGACACGTGCAGGATCCGCTGCGGCCACAACGAGGATGTGATCCTCCGGCGCAACGACAAGCATTTCGCAGGCGGCGTCGAACGTCAGCTGATGACCTTTGCGCACCTTGAAGTCCACCGTAATCCTGCGATAGAAGTAGTCAAGGCGCTTGACCTCCCCAAGTCCCCATGTCGCGTTCAGCACACGTGTGCCTGGAGTGAAGGAGATGAGACGCTCAAGACGGGCGAGAGATTCAGTGAGCGGACGCGTCCCGAATCCCACCGAATCCACAAAAGAAAGAAGAAGGCGGTCTTTTGTCGCCTTCTTCAATATCTCCCGCACACCGGCGGACTGGAGGTTTGTGGTGAGCACATCCTTGTTTGCATTGACGATGTTCAACGCGCCGGCAAAGTCCTGCGCCTCCGTCTTCAGCTGGAGTTCCGTCGCAAGGTCTTCCATCTTCCTATCCGCCATGGCTTCTCGTCCCTTCTGAGTTGTAAAAACAATGGGGACGAAGTATATCATTTCCGGCCGGCATTTGCAAGAAGCAGAAGCGTGTTCCTGCGTATCTCTGGCGGCATTTCAAGATGGTATCTCATGAAAAGCCCAAGGAAGCGCACTGCGGCCGAAACGTCTCCGTCATGAAGCGCTCCGCCCTCGCCGGAAAGCGCAAGCACAGCCCCATGCGAAAGCCGCACGGTCTTCGTCCCGGTCCCGACATGACCCCGATCAATCGCGAACGGCACGGTCTCCATTGCCGGATCGACGCCGGAAAAGTCTGGAGCAAGCCCGGCAAGGGCAAGGAATTCGCGTTCAAGGCCTATGAGCGACTGCACCGCCGCCGGATTGTCGGCAAGGCCGTCAAGCGTCCGTTCGAGGAATTCGAACCACCCTTCCGCCTCCGGGCCGTGCGGACAATGCTCGCGAACGAGATGGGCGGCGTACGCCGCAAGAGCCGTCGCACGGTAATCGCCCCTGATGTGTTCGCGCATATCAATGCAGGACGCCTCGCGTATCGCGTGAAGTTCGCCCCGCGCCCGTGCGTAATAGACGAGTTCGCACGTGTAGAACAGGTCGTACTGTCCCAGGAACATGCTTTTCGGGCGCACAGCCCCCTTGACCACGGTGACGACGGGGCCGCGATCCGGCGTAAGCCAGGTCGTGACGTGGCTCGTGCGCGACCAGGGGCGAATATCAAGAACGATGCCGCGTGTCTTTACCGTCTCGCCCGCCATCGTCAGCCTCGTGCAAGATGCCGATGCGCGGCGATGCTCATTCGTCTATCCCGTTCTGGTGCGCAACGAGGGAGTCCGCTCCGTACATCTTGCGGAGCTTCGGCTTCTCTATCTTGCCGGTGGGGTTGCGCGGAACAGGCGCAAATATTATCCTTCTCGGCCGCTTGTAGCGCGGCAGGTCGAGACAGAAGCGGTTCACCTCGTCCTCCGTGAGCGCCATGCCGTCCTTTACCTCGATGATGGCGGCGGCGATCTCCCCAAGCCGCTCGTCGGCAAGACCAATCACGGCCACGTCCTTGATCTTCGGATTCGCCCGCAGGAAATCCTCGATCTGGACAGGGTACAGGTTTTCGCCTCCGGTGATTATCACATCCTTGGCCCTGTCCACAAGATAGATGAATCCGTCGCGCACCTCGGCCATGTCGCCGGTGCGCAGCCAGCCGTCATCTGAAAGTATCTCCCGCGTGGCCTCAGGGTTCTTGTAGTACTCCTTCATGACGCCCGGACCTCTGAGCGCCAGCTCACCAACTTCGCCGGGCGTCACCTCGGTGCCGTCAGGACGCAGTATCTTCGTCTGCCAACCATATCCGGCGACGCCTATCGCACCCACATGGTCGATGTTCTCTATTCCGAGATGTACGGCGCCCGGCCCGGTTGACTCCGAAAGCCCGTAGTTCGTGTCGTAGTCATGGTGCGGGAAAACCGTCTTCCAGCGCTTTATCAGAGCCGGCGGCACGGGCTGCGCACCGATGTGCATCAGCCGCCACTGGTCGAGCCTGTAGTCGGACAGCTTCACCTCCCCGCGCTCCACGGCGTCAAGTATGTCCTGCGCCCACGGAACGAGAAGCCACACGATTGTGCACCGCTCCTCGCTGACGCAGCGGATTATCCATTCCGGCTTTACACCCTTCAGAAGCACGGCCTTGCCGCCCACGAGGAAGCTTCCGAACCAGTGCATCTTCGCGCCCGTATGGTAGAGCGGCGGGATGCACAGGAACACATCGTCCCGCGTCTGCCCATGGTGGTTCTGCTCAACCTTGCAGGAATGCATCAGGCAGCGATGCCGGAGGATTATCGCCTTCGGGAATCCAGTCGTGCCGGACGAAAAGTATATTGCCGCATCGTCATCTTCGTGCAGCGTCACGTCCGGCGCCTTCGACGAACAGTATCCGACCATGGTCTTGTAGCTTACGTCGAAGCTGGGGCAGTCGTCCCCTACGTAAATGCCGAACTTGACCTTCGGGAGACGGTCGATGATCTGCTCCACGCGTCCGGTGAACTCGGGTCCGTGCACCAGCACATCCGCATCGGAGAGCTCAAGGCAGTACCGTATCTCGTCAGCGGTGTATCGGAAGTTGAGCGGCACCGCCATGCACCCGGCTTTCAGGACGCCGAAGTATATCGGCAGCCATTCGATGCAGTTCATGAGCAGGATCGCCACCTTGTCCCCGCGCTTCAGCCCCCGGCTCAGCAGGAAGTTCGCAAACCTGTTCGCCTTCTCGTCGAACTCGGCCCATGTCATTTCGCTGCGGAACGCCTCAAGCGGACTCGACTCTATCAGCGAATACTCCCGCCATGTCGTGTTCCGCTTCTCCAGCTCCTGCGGATTTATCTCTACAAGAGCGACATCGTTCGGCCACTCACGCGCATTGCGCTCAAGTATCTCTGTTATCGTTTCCATCTCAGACGCTCCATTGCAGACATCTGCAGACTTGCAGTCCGCGAAAAGACGAGCCGCCGCAGCGAAACCTCGCAGACGGCGGCGAACCGTGCGGAAACCGAATCGCATCCGGTTTCCGCAATTGCCGAACGTCACTCGTCGGCGCCGTAAAGGCCGTCAAGGGCATCCGCCATCATCTCCACGGCCTCCTCAAGATGCTTTTCGCTCATCGAAAGCGTCGGCAGGAACCTGACAACGTTTCCGTGCGCAGTAAGCACGAGAATGCCCATGTCGCGGAACGCCGACACAATCTCCTGCGGATCGCCGTCAACGACCATGCCGACCATGCAGCCAAGACCGCGCACGTCAAGAATCTTGTCGTACTTCTCCACGAAGCACTTCAGCCCTTCGCGGAGAAGCTCGCCTTTGCGCACTGCCGCGCCAAGAAGATCCTCGTCCTCGATTATCTTGATCACGGCCAGCGCGGCGGCGGACGCAAGCGGATTGCCGCCGAACGTGGAGGCGTGGGCGCCGGGGGTGAACACGTCGGCAAACTTTGCGTTGGAGACGAGCGCACCCATCGGAACGCCGTCCGCCAGCGACTTCGCCACGGTGAAGAGATCGGGCTTGACCGAATAGTTCTGCCAGCCCCACCACTTGCCCGTGCGTCCCATTCCGCACTGAACCTCATCGCAGATCATGATGATGTTCTTCTCGTCGCATATCGCACGCACACCGGCCATGAACTCCTCCGTCGCAGGATTCACGCCGCCCTCGCCCTGAACCGCCTCAAGCATGATGGCGACGGTCTTGTCGGAGACTGCGGCCCTGAGAGAATCAAGGTCGTTGTAGTCCGCATAGTTGAAGCCGACGGGCAGAGGCTCATACCCCTCCTGGCACCACGCCTGACCCGTCGCCGTAAGCGTCGCAAGCGTACGCCCATGGAACGAGTTGCGCATCGTGACGACCTCGTAGCGTCCGCCGTTGGCGGCTCCCCATTTGCGGGCGAGCTTTATCGCAGCCTCGTTCGCCTCCGCGCCGGAGTTGCAGAAGAACACCTTGCCGTCAAGCCCCGATATCTCCACAAGCTTCTTCGCAAGAAGCGCCTGCGGCTCGTTGATGAAAAGGTTTGAGCAGTGGCCGAGCTTGGCCACCTGCTCCTGCACGGCGGCGACGACGCCATCGGTGCAGTGCCCGACGTTGTGCACCCCGATGCCGCTCGTCATGTCGTAGTACTGCTTGCCGCCCGTTTCGTATACGCGGGACCCCTTCGCCTTCTCGATTACGATCGAGGGCCTGTATGTCGGCATAAGATACCGCTCGTAAAGTTTCTTCACCTCTTCTGTGTTCATTCCGTGATCTCCGTTCCCACGCCTTCCCGCGTGAATATTTCCAACAACAGCGAATGCGGCATGCGGCCATCGACAAGGTGCACCTTCTTCACACCCGCCCTGATCGCACTCTCGCAACCTTCGATCTTGGGGAGCATCCCCCCAGAAATTGTTCCGTCCGCCTTCAGCGCCGCGACATCCGCAAGATGGACAGTGGACATCAGGCTGGCAGGGTCGTTCGGATCGCGCAGAAGCCCCGGCACATCGGACACGACCGCGAACTTGCGCACCTTCAGCTCCTTCGCAAGAAACGCCGCCGCGCTGTCGGCGTTCACGTTGTACAGCTGACCGTCAACGCCAGTGGCGATCGGAGTGACGACCGGAAGTATGCCGGCATCCATCATCTCACTCACGATGCGGAGATCCGCCGCCACAGGCTCGCCTACAAAGCCGCGATCCGGCGAGGCGATCTTCTCGGCCGTGAACATCCAGTTCCCGTGCACCGGACGCGCATTGGCCTTGACGCGCTGAAGCCTTTTCACGAGATCCGCGTTCACCACGTTGTTCAGCGTACGCCTTACGATCTCCATGGAAGGCGCATCCGTGAAACGCAATCCGTCCACGAACACGGGGGCGATCCCCGACGCCTTGAGCGCCGCCGATATCGCCTTTCCGCCTCCATGCACAAGCACGACCTTGATGCCCACGGCATCCATGAACGCAATGTCCGCCAAGAGCGAATCAAGGTTCGCGTCGCTTTCCATGACGCTGCCGCCGACCTTGACAAGCACCGTGGATCCGCAGAAATCCTGTATGTACGGCAGCGCCTCGGTGAGAACCGCCGCCTTCTGCATCGCCAAATCCAATCTCTCCATAAGGACGGGAATTATACCACATAGCCGATGCAAACGGAAGCACCCGCAAAAGTCGTGAAAATTGAACAATCGAACGCGGCAATTCGCTGCGGCTTAAAGTGTATGGACTGGTGTCGATGCTTCCTCGATCCTGAAGGTCAGCGTCTGCTCCGCGTCCGGACCGAGCGCGACGAACTCAAGCTCCACGTATGGATGAGCGCCGAACCCGGACCATGTCGATGGCTTGAAGTCGCGTCCCGTCGTGTAGACGATGGCGCGGCTCGGTTCATTGAACAGCTTCTTGATGTGGCGTTCCGCCGCCCGCTGCTCGATGACAAGCCGCCCCACGCCGGGGATGTCCGCCGCGAGTGCATCCCCGTCGAATGCGCACCGTCCATGCCGCTCCGCCTCTGTCAGGTCGGCTACAGCCCAGCCGTCCCGCGCCGCAGGAAGCGCCACGGAGTCGCAATGACGGATTGCGCGCCCCTGACCGGCCATGCGGACGGAGACCCGATCGACAAGCGGTATCTGCGTCACGCTCCACACACGACGCGGATCGTCCTCGACCGGCTCGCCGCCATCCGGGGAGACAAGCGTCTCCCGCAGGAGAAGCCGGTCTCCGACGAGAGTAAACTCGCGCTCCAGAGCCACCATCCACGTCCCGCTCCGGTGCGCCGCCGTCTTCAGCAGGATGTTCGTCCCGTTCGCCCGTACAACCTCAGGCACTCCGGAATCGAACCACTTGCAGGGTGGCCACATCGCCCCAGAATCCGCAAACCCACTCCAGACAGGCATCGCGCCTACCCATGTCTTTTCGCCGCCGACATTCTTCCAGACCGCATTCCCCTTCGCGTCCACGGTGTTATGTGCGGCGGCGCAGTCTGTCCAAAGAGCATTCTTTCCGCCTGGACGGCCAAAGAACATCATGCGTCCGCCCCAGGCCGGAACGACCACCACCTTGAGAAATCCATTCTCAAGCGTCAGGGTCTCGACCGCAGGACACGCGCCATCTCCACAGGGGCTGCTCTGCGCTGACATCGCAGGCGATGCCATGAGCAAAAGTCCGACAGCAAACGCTGCGGACGGAGACAAGACCTTTCTATCGATTTTTTCCATGTTCTGCCCCCTCCCTTCAGTATTTCAAGGCATTGTCGTCCGAAATCCACATCGCGAACGCCGCGCCGAACGAACCGGACTGTCCGAGAACCACCACCTCGTTGACGCCCTCGCGAAGATCGACAATTCCCGTGTAGTACGGAAAATGCGTATTAAAGTTCGCCCCGCTTGCGTCCTTGCAGTCCGTTTCAACCTCCTTGCCGTTCACCAGAACCTTGCACCACCAGTCTATCGCACAGACAAGGATGACGCGCTTCGCGCTGTCCGACCGGATTTCCGTTCGGGCTATCCATGAATCCTTTGCGCGCATTCCCGGCGAACGGAGAGGCACATACAGTCCCCGGTCTGAAAGTCCATCCTCCAATCCCTTCACCTGCGAATGCCATTTAAGCGAATCCCTTTTCTCCGCATACGTCCTGTAAAGGTTCGCAAACGACTCGGAGATGCTCTTCGGCGTGAACTCCCCCTGTCGGCACGGGGAGTCGATAGATCCGCTGAGTTCCCACTTGCGTCCCGGAATCGGCTTCAGGCTCGGCAGACATCTGACGGCATACACGCCAAGCGGAGATGTACCGACGATGCGCACCGCGACCTCGCCGGCCGGCATCTCGACTCCGCGCAGGATGTCCGTTCCGGGCATTCGCGCCTCCACGAACGTCAAGACGCGGTCAACCCGCTTTCCGTTGACTTCGACAGTCGCATATCCGGACTTTGCGGCGACATGGCCGATATGCAGATCGCACCGCCCGGCGGCCTTCAGGCTGAAGCGCAGCGTCACCGCTCCATTCTCGCCCCATATCACGCGATCTCCTTTCCACTGGACATTGACCGATTCCGACGGCAATGTTCTTTCAGCGAGCGACGCAAGCGACAGCAACGGTGTGCAGAGCGTCCAATGTCCATGCCGTACGCCGGCATCCATGCGATTCGGGAACGGCGAACGGTCGAGAAGCCGCGGCATTCGTCCAGCTTCAGCAAAGTCTGCCATGACAGGGGCAGACGCAAGTTCCATCCTCGTGCGCCACCATCTGCCGGCGATCGCGGCATCCCATGCGCGTTCAAGCGCGGCTTTTGCCTTCCCGCCCTTGACGATGCCCTCTGCGGCGGC
>CAYTWE010000003.1:0-41764 GCA_964440985.1 uncultured Lentisphaeraceae bacterium
GAAGATAGACGGCGTTCCAGCCTTGGACGAGCGACACCTTCTGAGCCATTTCCACACGTGCTTCCGTGCGGAATGCCAGAATGCCGACAAGGAATGCCGACACAACCAAAAAGTTGAACTTCGCGTAACTGCTCATATGCCGCCATTGTATCAAACACACCCATGATGCACAACTAAGCCGAGAAATAAATGCAAAATATATGATGGCAATGCACCGCCATCTGCCGGTCTGCGTACGCTATCTGCGGAAACATCTGCGCACAGCTGCCCCCAACCGCGCATGAATTGCAGCAAATCCCTCAATTGCAGGCCACAAAAAGGCGGCTATGCCGTTTAAGGCATAGCCGCCCAGTGCGCAGCGCAGGCGCGAAAGGATATGTAACGTCTGCGCATTTGCGCCATATGTGAAATCAGAATGCGTCCGCAGCCGCATCTACGCGCTTGCCGCGCTTCTCTGCAGCCGTCTTGCGGGCCGCCTCGCGAAGCTCCTCGCGCTCCTGGACGGCCTGCGACGCAACGGCGTCATCCCAAGCGACGACCACTGTCTCGTAATCCTGCGTAGCACCGCTCAGACACGCCCTCACATGACGGTAGGGACCGATTTCGAACTGGTAGCACGGTTTCCACCAGCTGCAGAGACGCGCCCATGTGCCGTAGCGTTTTTCAAGCGCCTCAACGAGATAATGCCTTCTCCAGTTGGCGCCTGCATCCACAGCCTCCTTCGCACAGGCATATATCTTTGCGACCTTGTGCGTTTTCGGCGTCACATAGACGTAATACTCGTCAAAGCCGTCAAGGGGCTTCTTCGGCTTGAACACGGCCCTGACAAAATCGGCGTCGCCGGCATCCTCCTCAAACTTGTCAGCCTTGAAGACCTCTCCGAACTTCAACCCAAGGAAGGAGTCCGCATTGCATTTCTCGGCCCTTTCTCCGGTGCCGACATTCAGCGATGAGAGCGGCGCAACGCCGTCCTGACCGGCAGGATAGCTCTGGGCGTATTCGCTGGTGCTTGTCTCAAGCACATTGCCTTCCATGTCCATGTTTGTGCGGGTTTCACGGCGACGTTCGGTAACCATATTTCCGTTGGTCGTCACCGTCGATTCGGTGAACACCCGCGAAATGCTTCCATTGTCGTTGGTCGTCACCGATGATTCTGCGGTCTTTGACGTCATGTCCTTGGACTTTGGCTTGTCCGCAGCCGCCTTGGCGCAGAACGCCGCCGCCGCAAGCACAACACCTGCAACCGCAACCGTCAGTTTGCTTCTTGCCTTCATGTCGTATGTTCCTTTCAGTTTGTTATTTCCCTTGAACGCCGCGAAATATACCACGATGGTGTTAACGGAATGTTAACGGAACATACTTTTCCAAAAAGACAGACGCGCCATCCTGTGGGACAGCGCGTCTGCTTCAGCATTGCGTATGCTGCGGTTACGCCTGTGCGTCTGCTTCCGCCATTGCGGCGCGACGGCTCAGCTTGATGCGACCGCGATCGTCAACGCCAAGGCACTTCACGCGCATCTTGTCGCCAACCTTGCACACGTCCTCGACGGAGTGCACACGCTTGTCGGAAAGCTCGGATATGTGACAGAGGCCGTCCTTTCCGGGAAGGATCTCCACAAACGCACCGAACTCCTTGATGCCGGTGACTGTTCCGTCGTAGATCTTGCCGGGCTCCGCTTCGGCGGTGACGGCATTGACTTCGGCCTTTGCGCTCTCCATCATGTCGCCGGACGTCGCGAAGATGGAGACCACTCCGTAGTCGCCTTCCTCCTCGATGTCAATCTGTGCGCCGGTCTTTTCGCAGATGCCGCGAATCGTCTCGCCGCCCTTGCCGATCAAGGCACCGATCTTGTCCGCAGGAATCTTGACGACCTCCATGCGCGGCGCGTACTTGTTGAGTTCCGCGCGCGGTGCAGGAATCACGCTCTCCATGTAGTCGATGATCTTCATGCGGGCGTCGTGCGCGGCCTTCACCGCACCCTCGACGAGATCCCATGTGAGACCACGAAGCTTCAGGTCAACCTGGAAGCCGGTGATGCCCTTCTTCGTGCCGCCGACCTTGAAGTCCATATCGCCGCAGTGATCCTCTGCGCCGAGAATGTCGGTGACGAGCACCTTCTGGCTCTGGTCGGCGTTCGTGAAGAGACCGATCGAAATGCCGGCGACCGTGCGCTTCAGCGGCACACCCGCATCCATGAGCGCGAGGCAGCCGTTGCAGATCGAAGCCATTGAGGACGAGCCGTTGGATCCCATGATCTCCGAGACCACGCGGATCGAATACGGGAACTCATCAGGCAGCACCTCAGCGATGGAACGCTCAGCAAGGGCGCCATGGCCGATTTCGCGGCGGCCAGTGGAGCCGAGACGGCCAACCTCACCCGTGCAGTACGGAGGGAAGTTGTAGTGGAGCATGAAACGCTTGGAGAGCGGACCGCCCGTCACGGAATCAAGCTCCTGAGCATCCTTCTTCGTGCCGAGCGTGACTGTCGCAAAGGACTGCGTCTCACCGCGCGAGAACACCGCCGAACCATGAACGCGGGGCAGCACCCCGACCTGGGCCGCGAGCGGACGAATCTCGTGCTGGGCGCGTCCGTCGATGCGAAGTCCCTTCTCAAGCACGTTCCGGCGCACAGTCTCGATCTCGAGCGCATCGAACAGATGCACGAAACCGACGGCATCGATCTCCGGCCACTTCTCGGAAACCTTCTTGAGGAGGTCTTCCTTGATGGCGCTGACCTTGCCCTGACGCTCCAGCTTGCCCTTGATGAGCAGTGCCGCAGAAAGGGCCTCGCCTCCTTCGGCGCGCATGAAGTCCATCTTGTCGGCAGGCTGCGGAACATCCTTGATGTCCTTGTCCGGCTTGCCGAGCGCACGGCGCATCTCGATCTGGAGATCGATGATCTTCTCAACCTCTTCGTGGGCGCGCTTGAGGGCTGCGACAAAATCCTCGTCGGAAACTTCGCTTGCGGATCCCTCCATCATGAGGAACTTGCCGCGAATGCCCGCGTAAAGCAGGTCTATGTCGCTCTTCGCCTTCTGCTCATGCGTGGGGTTGATGACCCACTGTCCGTCGATGCGGCCGATACGGACGCATCCGATAGGTCCCATGAACGGAATCTCGCTGATGTGGAGCGCCGCCGAAGCCGCGTTCACGGCGAGGAAGTCCGCCTCGCGCGTCCCATCGGACTGGATGAGCATGGAGTTGACCTGCACATCGTTGTAGTAGCCGTCGGGAAAGAGCGGACGGATCGGACGGTCGCACATGCGAGCCGTAAGGATTTCCTTCGAAGTGGGACGCGCCTCGCGCTTGAAGAAGCCGCCGGGGAACTTTCCGGCTGCGTAGAACTTCTCGCGATACTCACACTGGAGCGGGAAGAAGTCTATGCCTTCACGCGGCGTATCCGTGTTGGTCACGGCCGTGAAGACCGTGCTGTCGCCGTACGAGACGGTGACCGCCCCTGCCGCCTGCTGCGCCAGAAGCCCGGTCTCGATGACGAGATCCTGCCCGCCGATCGAAACCTTAAACTGCTTTGTACCTTCCATCGATCACCACCCCAGTTAGCGGCGCAGGCCAAGCTTCTTGATGAGATCCTTGTACTTAGCCTCATCCTCGCGCTTGAGGTAGTTGAGGAGTTTGCGGCGGTTGTTCACCTTGCGGAGAAGACCATAGCGGGACGAATGATCCTTCTTGTTCTGCTTGAGGTGCTCCGTGAGCGCCAGAATCTCCTTCGTCAACGTTGCAATCTGAACCTCCGAAGATCCAGTGTCACGGTCGTGACGTCCGAATTCACTGCGGACTGCTGCCTTGTCTATCATTTTCTTTTCCTTTTTCTTTCTGTCTTGGTAAGCTGTTTTCCATGTGGACGCCGATACGTGCGGCCGCTTCCTTCGCTGCGCATACCGGCGATACTGTGCCGCGACAGACGAAGGCGCATTCCACCCATGGTGAAAGAAACCCGCGAGAGGGAACGAATCCTATTGTCGGTCGCAGATGGCCGTGTAGGATATCATATCGCGCCCTTCGGCGCAAGTACCCATCTGCAAAGTGCAGTTTCGGAAAGTTGTAACGCAAATGGCAATATATAATGAGCCAGCAAGAATGGAGGAAGGCCATGGAGAACGATGAAATGAAAGAGCCCCCTCTGCCGTTAACCGCCAATCTCCAATTGCTTTCGCAGTTCATCAATCGGCGGAAGTGCGCGTCTGAGGTTCTCCGGCATCTCGTCCGCCGTCCTGCAGGTCGCCACGCCAAGCGGCTTGTTGCAGTCCCTTGTCGCATATTCGACATACGGCTTGTCTGCGGACGCTGGCGAGCAAATTTCAGCGTCGATAATGTCAGGCTCTAATTTTGACGCCACTGGCGGCAAAATTACATCGCCCCGCAATGTCTCAAAGAACTGTCGTATTTTCCGTATGCTTTTGCCGCTAAGCCCTCGCAAGCCGGGCATTTCTTTCTGAAGTCGCACACTGATGGCGTCAACGACGCCGGAACCCCATTTCTCGGACTTGGTTTTATGCGAGGCGTAGCACCCGACCCAGAAATTCAACGCAAGCATTTCGGCATTGGCGTCTGCCGCCACGCGAGCCTGCGTCCGGACGATTGCGGACTTGATTTCCTTGACGGCGGCAATGAATTCCGCTCATAGGTTGCCGTCCATTATATCACCTTTACTGACATCATGGGCGAGAACCGGTAGAAGTTGCGACATTTCGTGGGGTGGCAAACAACAAGGTGAAACTTATGATGCGACGAGAAAAGGAAGAACGAAATCCTCCCCCATGGAGATGACCGGCGGCGATGAGGCGGCGGTTTACGCCTTGCGGCGCAGAATGAAAGCGGCAAGAGCGAGAAACGCGGCAGGCCACACGACAAGATCCCAAAGCGCAGTCTTAGCCACTTCTGCCACGGGTATTGCGCGGCCGGATGCAAGGTTGGAGACTGGCGACATCTCGGAGAACGCAGACGTAAACCGTGTCACGATGCGCGAAACCGCAAGCCCTGTCCGTTCGCCGAGCGTTGCGTTGAATTCGTCCGGAAACTGCGAGACGGCGTCAGGCGCCATCAACGATGCAGCAAGAAGCACTGCGGCGACGAACAGAGCGACGGGACGTGAGAGCGCAGCGGAGAGGAAAAGCCCAAAGGCCGCAAGAAGCCCCGCCAGCGCAATCATCTCAGCCGTGGCCCTTGCGCTGTTTGCGGCGAACGAATCGCCAGGCGTAAGCAGCTCGACATCACGCCTTGGACGGAACATGACATCCGTTCTGCCGTCATTCCTGAACGTCAGTTCAAGATCCTCCGGATTGATCGACGGCATTTCACCAAACCGCATATCGCCGAATGCCATGCGGGACAGCGGCACGTCGAGCACAGCCTGAGTGCTGTTGCTCACCGCCCCTGTGCATCCACGGTACCGGAATTCGCCACTGAGAGATTCCTTGATGTTGTACAACGTGGAAAAACGCACCCTGACCTCGACCGGCTCACGGGCGGATACGGAAAACGGAAGAGAGACGGTCTTTCCCGGAGCAACCACTTCGTAGCGTTCGTTCTCCTTGGACGCAAGCAGTGCCAGCACAGCGGCACGCGGCGCCTTTTTTACCGCTTCGGGAGTCCTGTCGCTCCTGAGAAATTCATCCATCATGCGAGCCGCCGAAACCTCCACCGGCGGGAGAGACGGCGCATGATGCATACGGCAATCCCCCGGCGCATACTGCGAGACAAAAAGTTTCACGTTAAGCAACAATGCGTTGAAGGCAAGCACAATCGCCATGAGCGCAACGACCGCAAGCCATCTTCCCGCGGCGATCGAAAACGCAGATGCTGGACGCACAAGCGAGAGATGAAGAAGGTTGTCCTCGCGGTCACGAGAAAACGAACCGCACGAAAGAGCCAACGATGACACATACGCAACGGCGGCGATTGCGCCAAACACCATGCGCACATGCATCTCAAGCCGACCGGCCGCCGTTCCATCCGACCGCACAAGACCGGGGAGCAGAAACTGGACGGCAGCCACAGCGACAAGAAGCACCCAAAGCGTCTTCCCGCGCCACAGGCCGCGCCATGCAGTCGCAAACGCAGCCCTCACGGACATCCCTTCCGCATGTTCAGCCGCTCCTCGAAGTACTCCTCAAGGGCATGGCGCTTGTCCCTGGCGTTCGCGACTATCTCCGCGACGCTTCCTCCGCCCACCTGACGTCCCTCAGAAATCACCGCGACTCGGTTGCAGACGTCCTGCACGTCGAAAAGCTGATGCGACGTGAGCAGGACGGTCATCCCATCCCCGGCGAGCCGCGCAATCAGCTCCTTCACCTCGCGAGTGCCTATCGGATCCAGCCCAGAGGTCGGCTCATCAAGTATCAGCAGTTCTGGCGACGCGACGAGTGCCGCCGCAATCGCTACACGACGCGCCATTCCCTTTGAGAATCCGCCCACCGTACGGCGACGCACACCGGAAAGCTTCAACTCCTCAAGAAGCGCAAGCATCCGTTCCCTTGCGACGGCCCTCTTCATTCCGGACAGCCCCGCGTAATACATCACCGTCTCCTCGGCGGTGAGGAACGGATGCAGATGGGAAAGCTCCGGAAGATACCCGATCCGCGCACGTGCCGCCTTTGATCTCGGATCTGCGCCGAACAGACGCACCGTCCCCTTTGATGGACGTATCAGACCAAGAATCATCTTGATGGTCGTCGACTTGCCGGATCCGTTCGGCCCTATCAGGCCAAACACATCCCCCCTCCGCACGTCAAGGTCGAGTCCGCGCACCGCCTGCGCAAGTGGACGCAGCCAGAAGTCCCGGAACGTCTTCTCGACGCCATTCAGCTCAACGACGGTCTCGTCCTTGGTCATCCCAGTTCCTTTCTTTCGAGCAAAGCGCATCCTGCGACAAGCCACAGAACCGAAAGCGCAAATCCCGCGCAGAGCGGAGCGAACGCCGACATCTCCCCTTCCGCAAGCCAGAACACGCCCATGTCAGGCGCAATGAACCCGATGGGGAACGCGAAGCCGGCGACAACCGCCGCCGACACGCAGGCGGCGACGCCGTTTGCCTTCATGCAGACCGAAAGCGCACCTGCCATCGCGACGTACACCGCACAGGCCACCGCCAGCGAGCAGAACGACGGCGCTGCGGCCACAGCGGAGTGGGCATCGTCGACAAGTACGATTCCAGGCAGCTGGAACAGCACGGTGAGAAGGCAGGTCCACAGGCAAAATCTGCGATTCCAGAAACGGTTGAGAAGCGCCGCGCACACAAACGGCGCAAGGGAGCTGCATACGCCAACGGCGAATGCCGGCCCCCACACGCGGACTACGCCTTCGGCGACGAATATCGTATCTGCCTTTGCGCACGAAAAAGACGAAAGGGCTGTTGCGGCGAAGACGGAAACGAAGAACATCAGGAACACAAGCAGCGTCCCGGCGAAATGCGCGACAAAATACAGCGAGCGCGACACGCCAAGAGCCAGCGTGGAGGCGGCTATTCCGGTATCGAGTTCACGTCCAACAGTGCGGACTATCGCCGGCACGGAGAAAAGAAGCCCAAACATAAACAGGGAGGAAAGCCCCGTCTCTCTCGCCAGCCTTCCCGGCAACCCGAATCTGTGGTACTGGAACGCCGGCAGCACATGAACCGCCAGCGCGGCAACAGGAAAAAGAATCGCGGACAGCGGCTGCGACATCGTCTCGATCGCCGCCGTCCGGGCAATTGCCGCGAAACGCCGCATAAGCGCCTTACCGGCGGTAGTCTGTGTCCGAATGGAACGTCGCAAGATCGTTCGGGCCTGCAGCCGGACCGACCGCCTCACGGAAGAGCGTCCACGTGCACAGCCCCATGACGATCAGCGCGGCAAGACCGGCCACCGCCGTCGCCGTGTTCAGCCATGCCGGTGCGCCTGCGACGGTCTTGACCTCCTCATCCGCCGCTTCAACGGCAGACGGAAGCGGCTTAATATCCGGAATGTCCGAGACGGACGAAAGATCGGCGACCTCGCCCGAAGCACCAGCCGCAGCATCAGGTGAAGCGGCATTGGCGGATTCAGGTGCGCCAGGACGCTTTATCCCGCTGACCGTCGGACGCTTGAATCCAGGACGGTGAAGCTTGAGCGTCTTCTTTTGCGTAACCGTGACGGGCTTTTCGGCCTGCGGCGCAGCAGCCTGTTCTGCGGTCTCCTCCGGCTTGGCTGCGGTGGACGCCGGCTCGACAGGCGCAGACGCGGGCTGCGCGGCTGCGGGAGCGGCATCCGTCTCCGGCTTCGGAGCGGCGGGGACGATTGCAGGGGCGGGCTTCACGGCGCCAGGTGGCGGCGGAATATCCGTCGGACGACGCAGTTTGATCGTCTTCATCGGCGCGGAGCTTTTCATGGCCGGCGCCACACCAATGGCGGATTCGAGAGAAATGCGTGACGTCTTCGTCTTCGCGGCCTGCGCCTGAGCAGGGGTAAGGATTCCCTCGGCGATTATCCCCGTCTTGTGAAGAACCGCCTTCGCGGGCATCGCATCCTGCACCGGTGGGATTGGCGAAGGCTTCGGAGCCTCGGCGGCAGCTTCGGGAACGGCGGCCGGTGGCGGCGGCGTTCCGGAGGCGGGCTTCAGCGTGACCGGCTTCGCGCCGCCGATCACAGGTTTGCGGATCATGGGCTTGCGAATTATCGGTTTGAGCTTGACGGTCGGAGCGGCGGACGCCGCCGCAGCCGGATCCACTTTCGGCGGAACTGCACCGCCCTCTTCAGGCGTGATCGGCTTCATATCAACTTCTTCGCTCATCTACTCCTCCTTTGCCCATCCGTACAGAGATTGCTGCTGATGACAAACAGACCGGTTACACGGCCATCACTTCTGCTTCCTTGACCTTAAGCTCGGCGTCAATCTTGGCGATGCCGTCATCAGTCGCCTTCTGGATCTTCTCAAGGCCCTGATCGCGTTCATCTTCCGTTATCTTCTTGTCCTTCTCAAGCTTCTTGACGGCATCGTTTGCGTCGCGGCGCACGTTGCGCATCACAATCTTCTGATCCTCCGCCTGCTTCTTCGCAACCTTGACGATCTCCTTTCTGCGCTCTTCGTTCAGCTCAGGGATCGTGATGCGAAGCACGCGGCCGTCGGTCTGCGGGGTGATGCCGAGATTGGCGGCGAGGATTGCCTTGTTCATCTCACCGAGAACGCTCGGATCGAACGGGGCGATCTTGATCTGACGCGGCTCCGGCGTAGATATTGTGGCGAGATTCTTGATGGGCGTAGGCGCGCCGTAGTAGTCGACCTTCACGCCATCGACGAGCGACGGAGACGCCTTGCCGGTGCGCAAGCCTGCAAACTGGCTCTTGAGCGTATCGAAACTCTTGGCGATCTTCGCATTGGCGTCCGCCAGCACATCATTAACGTTTTCCATTTGGAACATTTCTCCGTAAAGTCTTCTCAATCAAAAACAGGCGCGATTATACAGTATTTGAGCCGCAAGCGCAACACCTGCGCACAACGCGGGAGATGCCGGGCAGGCGGCATCCGCAAATGGTCCCCCGTCACACGCATATGAACACGATTCCGGGATTGGGGAACCGCTTGTAGAAGTTCGGAATGCGATACGCCTCGGGAAACGCAAGATACTGCGGCGAGAACATGTCACCGGCAAATTCGCCATCAAGGAATCCCCGGATGTGGCACTGGCTTTTGTACTTTCTGCAGGCCGCAAGCACGGCACCCTTGATGAGCGCAGTGCCGCCGGACGAGCCGTAGCCCGTTATCACCGCAAACAGGCTCTCCCCGCTGCCACGCGCCGCAGACACGATCCTGTCCAACCGGGCGATGGCATCGTCCACATGGGCGCCGCGTGGGTGCAGGTCGTACTCCGGAAGGGTTCTGTCCTTTCTTGGCATCCGACCTATCCAAGCTGCGAACGGTAGAACTTCAGGTCAGCCGTCGCGCAGCGAATCGCACCTGCCTCGTCCGACGGGAAACTGTAGTCGAAGTGGACGGTGTAGCGCGGCGGAAGCGAATACTGCTTGAGTATTTCACGATACCGGCCCCACGGCACAATCCCCTCTCCCGCCATGCAGAGGTGTCTGCGCCACATCTTCGGATTGTCCGGCGACGGCTCGAACCAGAAATCCTTGAGACAGAGAATGTCGATCCACGGTGCGACAATTCCGACGGAGTGCATCCACGAAGGCCCCGTCTCCGCCTGCGCGTGCATCACGTCATACTGCACTCCGACGTACTTAGGATCAAAGTCACGGAGTATCTGCGCGAGATCCCACACCACACTGCCGAAAAGCTCTACCTTCGGGCTGTATGTGCTGTGGTTCTGGTAGCAGGCCTTGATTCCGGTTCTCCGGGCAAGACGTTCAAGAGACTCGAATCCGCGCCTGATGTCGTCAAGGTTCGCCTGCATCGTCTTTGCAGGGTCGTACCGGAAGTACGCACCGCGGAAGCTCCTGTAGCCGGCGTCCGCCGCCGCACTGACCATGTCCGCCGCGCCAGGCTCGTCACCGCGCATGAACGAAACCACGAGCGACTCGGCCTTCAGCCCGGCGCGTTCGGCGGCAAGCTTCGCGCGCTTCAGGTCGCGCACCGCGTTTGCCGGCTCGATGAAGCCCTTCGGACGCGCCGTCCACTCCACACCGTCGTAGCCGCACCCCCTTATCAGATCCGCCGCACGGTCATAGTCCTTCAGGAACTGGAACACGCGCGAGAACACATGATACTCAGGCTTCGTCACTCCAAGATCCGGAACGGTACGCACGGCACAGCCCGCCGCCGCCATCGCCATGGTTCCGATGAAACCCCTTCTGTCCAATTTCATGCAAGTCTCCTTTCGCCGCCGCATCAGCGGCGCAGCCATCAGAATATGCGCCGCTTCCTCAGATACACGAGCAGGGCGCTTATCGCCACAAGCACCGCCGCGCATATTCCGGACAGCACCCAGAACACCCATTCCCCGCCCTGCTGCGGATCGTGCACAAACGGCAGATTGACGTTCATGCCGAACGCCGACGTTATGACGGTCGGCACCGCGAGGAATATCGTCGCCACCGCCAACCACTTCATCACACGGTTCAGGTTGTTGTTTATGACCGATGCGAACGTATCCATCGTGCCGTTCAAGACCGCCGCATGTATCGTCGCCGTCTCAAGCGCCTGCTGGTACTCGACCTCCGCATCGTCAAGCATATCCCGGTCATCCTCAGTCATGTTGAGCTGCCGGGCGTGGTCGAGGCGGTTGATGAGAATGTTGTCCGCCTTCAGCGATGTGGAGAAGTAGACCAGGGCCTTCTGATAGGTGAGCAACTTCAACAGGGCCTCGTTCGATATCGATTCGTGAAGATCGTCCTCAAGGTTCTCCGTCTTGGCGTGCATATCGCGGAGATACCGCAGGAACAGCACCGCAGCGTGCCACAGAAGCCTGAAAAGGAAGCGGTTGCTGTCGCTCGGCGGACATATTCGCCTTATCTGGTCGAGAAACGCCGCCGTGACGGGCGTCGGCTGAGAGCAGATCGTTATCACCGACTGGCCGAAGAGAACGACGCCAAGCGGTATCGTCTCGTACGGAAGCACCGTCTCGTCATCCTCATCCCCCCTCACCGGATACGGAACATGGACGATCACGAGCGACACGCCGTCTTCGTTCTCGAAGCGCGGACGCTCCTCCCGGTCAAGAGGGTCGGTCAGGAAGTCCCTCGGAATCTTGGAAAAGGAGAGAACCTGCTCAAGTTCGGCGGTCGTGGGCTCGGAAAGGTTAACCCAGCAAGAGGACGAAAAGCCATCCGTCTCCTTGAGACCTCCGTTCTCCCATCTGTAGATGGTCATCATCCTTCAAGCCCTCCTTTCCGTGTGAAAAAACTGGCGGAGTTTATCACAAACAACGCAAAAACGCCAACAGCGAAAGCCGGGCTTTTTCGTCTTCCTCGAAATCGCTATCCGGCATCATGGCAACTGCCGCCGCAAGATCGGTGTAGAGGCGACCGTTCGCCTGGTAGACGCGCCGCCGGGAAAGACCGCGCAGCGACGGCACCCTCATGCCGTCGTCCGTGATTACGCGGGTGCCGAGCGACGGACCGGAATGGCATCTTGCGCAGTTCCGCGCCTTGAAGTGCCCGAAGCCCTGAAGCTGCTCTGCGGAAAGAGCGTCGCGTCCGCTGCAGAACCGGTCGAACGGACTGTTGCCCGTCATGAGCGTGCGCGAATAGTTCACGATCGCGTCCACAAGGTTAGTCCCGGCAAGCCCACCCTCACCGTAGCAGTTCTCGAACCTCTTGCGGATGCGTCCATCCTCCGCAAGACGCGCCACGGCGTTGGAAAGCGTCTTTGCGCCCAGGAACCTGTCATCCTCAATCATCCTCTGCACAAGCAGCGGGAAGTTGGACACGGAGCCGTCATGCAGATAGAACCTGCCGAACAGGGCGTTCATCGCAGGGCGCGTGAACACGCCGCCGTGCAGCATCCCATCCGCCCCGCCTTCGGTAAGCGGGTGGCATACGCCGCACGAACGGCCGTCCCGCCCCATCCTGGTGCAGTTGAACATGGCCGACCCAACTCCGGCGGCGGAGATGTCGTACGGCACACGCGACGGAAGCTGAACGAACTCCTTGGCGCCGGCGACATCGATGCCCCATCCGGCATATTCGGACGAAAGATCCTCCGGCACGTACGCATGGCGCTTACCGGTAGTCATGCGGTTGAAGAGAAAGCACAGCCCGACGGCCACCGCCGCCAGCGCATATGCCGAGTATATCCACACATACTTCCGCTTCATGGCTCTGATCATACCTCACGACCGACGACATCAGAGAGTATGCCGGCGAGCTGACGCTCTATCACCGGCATTGAAAGATGCCTTTCGAAGAAGTCCCGCGCAGCCGCGAAATACGAATCGCGGTTCGCCCAGTCGTCACGGTATGCACGGACGGCATCGGCTATCGCCTGTGCATCTCCGGGCGGAACGAACTTGATGGCCTTGCAATCCCTGGCCGCCTGCGGATAGCCGGTGCAGTATTCGTTCACCGTAGGCCGACAGCACGCCATGCACTCGTACACCTTGTTGCCGATGACGCGTGCCGCCTTTGCCGTTGTGCCGAACACGCCCAGCACCACATCATGCGCCGCAATCACCTTCGGCACCTCAACATACGGCACCTTGTCGAGAAACCTTACGTTTCTTATTCCGGCGGCCTTCGCCTCTGTGGCGGCCTTGTACGCGCCCCATCCGAGAAAATCCCACTGAATGCCGTCATCCTGCGTCATGCGGGCGGCCTCGACTATGTATTCCGTCCCGTGCAGCGGCAGGTACGCGCCATGATAGAGAACGCGGAACGGCGGCGTTGCGACCGGGACATCCGTCTGCGGCCTGAACACGGTCTCGTCTGTGCCGGTGAGAAGCACACGCAGGCGTTCACGCGGAACGCCAAGGTTTTCGGCGCAGAAATCCACATGGCAGCTGGTGTCCCAGCAGACAAGATCCGGGGCGGCCATCATTCTGCGTTCGCGGGCGAGAAGCCTCTTCGCACGCGGCTCGTCCGCGCTCCACTTCATCTGCTCAAGCACCTTCTTGTCCCACGCCGATATCATGGGATCGAATATGACGGGTATCCCGCGCCTGTGCGCCCACCGGCACGCCGCAAGCACGTCGCGCTGCCGAGCCACCGGCACCCACACGAGGTCGGGATTCGCCCTGAACTGGAGCCCCCTGAAAAACGCCTCGACGTCGCCGAAGCGCGGCCACACCTTGACGAAGAAGAAATCGACCTCCCAGCCAAGTTTCCGGAAAAGCGAGATGTACACCCGGTTGCGGGAATATCCCGGATCGAACCTTCCCCACCACAACACTCGCTTCGCCGCCATCTCAACCTCCCCGGTCAGAGCGCGTCGAACGCACCGGACGTGAACCGTTCGCCTGCGGCATTCACCTTGGCCATCTCGGCGGCAAGGTCTATCGCAGGGGCCTCCGGCTCGGCGGCATCGCCCTTGCGCGGCTTCAACGGCTTCGCCTGGCACTCGCGGATGGAAAGCGATATCCTGTCGCGTTCCCAATCCACGGAGAGGACCTTCACGGTCACATAATCGCCCGGCTTCACGTAATTCTCCGGAGACATCACCTTGTCCCACGAAATCTCACGCACCGGCACAAGCCCCTCCATGCCGCCGATATTGACGAACGCGCCGAACGGCAGCACCTTCGTCACAAGCCCGTTGAGCGTCTGCCCCTCCTCAAGGGTGCCACGCAGTTCGTCCTTCAGAGCCTGCTGCTCAAGCTCAAGCTCGGCGCGCCGGCTGACGACAAGATTGACGCCGCGGTCGTCCGCACTGTACTCCTGCACCTGAAAGAGCAGCGTCTCGCCGACATACACTGCGCCTGGCTTGCGGTAGCGGTCGATCTGGCTGAACGGACAGAACGCACGCTGCCCCTTGACCGTCACCTCGTAACCGCCCTTGACCTCCTTCTCGACCTTTCCCTCAACAGGGTCGCCGGCCTCGAACGCCGCTTTGATGGACGCCTCAAGCGGACTCTTCTTCACTTCATCCTCAGCCGCCGTCTCCTCAATCTCACCGGCAGCCGTCTTGAGCGCCGCACGACGCTTCTCCGGATCGGACTCCACGCTCTTGAAATCGTTGAAGGAACCGGGGAACTTGAACCCCGGACGAAACGTCTTCATCTGGTCGCTGACCATTGCGCCGAAATCGAACTTCTCTTCGCTCATGTTGAATCTGTTGCCTGTTGTTTTAATGAGGTTGGATTATACCACAAACCGCTATTTCTTCGGCTCGGGGGCTGTACCCTTGTTCTTGTTGCGCTGCGGCATCTTGGGCTTGAACGGATTGACCGCCCCGTTGCCGCCCGCCGCAGCCGTGCGGGATGTCGCATAGCCGATGATCGCCTCCTTGCCGTCAAGCTCGTCGAGACCGACAAGCTGCGTGAACGACGCATCCGATATGCCCTCCTTCACGAGATGGAACTTCATGCCGCTCTCGCCGTCAGGCAGCCAGATCTTCCGGCCACGCGGCAGCTCGCCGCCGGCGGCTGCCTTCGCCGCCTGGAAGTCGGATTCGTTCGGCCGGAACCGCAGGGCGGCCGAGCTGACGGCCACCACATCCTCCGCCCGCGCCGTCTCGACGGATATGTTCGCCGTCATGCCGGGAAAAAGCATCGACTCCGGATCGTCGTTCGCCGCATCGATTATTATCGGATACGTTACGACGTTGTTCTCGGTCGCCGCAGCAAGGCGTACCTGGCGCACCTTGCCGCGAAACTTCTTTCGGTATGCGTCGGCGGTGAAGGTCACCTCCTGCCCTTCACGTATCATCCCGACATCCGCCTCAGGCACAGTGGCCTCCACCTGGATGCGGCTCAGATCCTCCGCAATCGTCAAGAGCGGCACTGCGTTCATCGACGACACGACGGTCTGCCCTTCATCCACGCTGCGCTCGATCACTGTGCCGTCGACCGGCGACACGATTGTGCAGTAGTCGAGGTTCGCCTTCGTCTGGCTCACGCTTGCGCGGCTCTGCTCCACCTGCGCCCTGGCCTGGTCGAGCGCGGCGACCGCCGTGTCACGCGCCTCAAGCGCACTGTCGTAGTCGGCGACGGAGGCGAGCTGCTTTTTGGACAGAGCCTCCTTTCTCGCAAGCGTCTTCTCCGCAAGGCTGAGTGCGGCCTCGCACTTCTTGACGTTCGCCTCGTTCGCGTGCAGCTGGGCGAGTGCGCTCTTGTACTGCGCATCGTAGACCTGCGGGTCGATGAGCGCGACAACCTGGCCGTTGGTCACGAGCGAGTTGTAGTCCACGAAAAGCTTGATGATCTTTCCGTTCACCTGCGCACCGACCTCAACCTTCTTGACCGGCTCGACCGTCCCCGTCGCCTCGACCGTCTTCACGATGTCCGTGCGCGTTATCGGCGAGAGCCTGTACTTCGGCCCCTCCTTCTTCGCGAACTGTTCGCCGCAACCGGCGATCGCCACCAAGGCCAATGCAACCAAAATCCTCATCTTGCCCTCCATGACATCATTCATCACGCTCCTGCACCGTCTGATGGCAGTACATTGGCGCACCGCCGACAAGGCGCAGGATGCGCACCTCCGCAAGCTGCCCCTCGTAGAACGCCTTAACACGCTGGCCGAGAGCCTCCGCGTAGTCCGCCACCGCGTCGGCGTAGTCTATGCGAGACGCATCGCCCACCCGGTACTGCTCGTCGGCGACGCGAAGGTTTTCACGCGACTGGCGGACAGATGTGCGGGCGGCGGCGAGCGATGCGGCGGAGTTGTCCCGCTCCGCAATCGCGACGGATAGATCCCGCGACAGGGAAAGTTCCGCCGTCTCCACGTCCATGGCCGCCGAACGCATCCGCACAACGGCGGCATCCACGGCCGTCGTCTTGCGCCATCCGAGAAACAGGCTCTGCGCCGCATCGAACGCCCAGCTCCAGTTCCACGCAGGATCGGCGAAGTTGAACGAACTCGAAAGCTTCAGCTCCGGGAAGAGGTCGGCGACAGCCCAATCGACGTCGTTTATCGCAGCCCTGAGCTGCGCCCGCTTCGCCATGAGGGCAGGCGAGTTTGTGCGGGCGTAGACAAGCGCGTCAGCGGAGGTGAACGCCGTCGGCTCGAACTCCATGAGTGTGGCGTCAAGCCCGGACTCAGCGACTTCCAGCACCTCTTCGCGTGATGCACGGTCGACCGGAAGCCCAAGCGCCCGAAGGAACTCCGCAGCGGCGGTCACCGCACTGTTCGAGGCGGCGATGCGCGTCTGCACCGCCTCGGAGAGGTCAAGACGCGCCCGAAGGACGTCAAGCAGCTTCGCCTCGCCGTTGGCGTACCTGTTTGTCGCCTGCGTGAGATGCTGTGCACACCCCCACTCGTTCGTGCGGGCAACGTCAAGGAGAGCATCGTCCATGAGCAGAGTGAAATACGATGTCGCGACATCCTCGAAAACCCCAAGCCGCGTCTCAGCGAGGGACGTCTCGGCGGCGACCAGATCCTCGCACGCCGCCTTGAAGCTTGCATCGTAGCGTCCGAAGTCCACAAGAAGCATCTCAAGTCCCACGCTCCCTTTGAAGCGTCCGGAATTGTGCCATGAGAAGTGTGAGCCTCCATTGGCGGTGGACTGTCCGTAGCCGGCGGACGCGGTGAGGTTCGGCATGAACGGCTTGGCGCTCTCCACAGTCCTGATCGCCATCATCCGCTCCTCGACCGCCAGCAGCGCAGAGACGACCTCCGGACGGTTGGTCATGGCGAAGTCCACGAAATCCGGAAGCTCGAATCCGGCAAGGTTCACGCGGGGCAGCGACGGTGCGCCACAGGGCTGGGCGGCATCGGACACCTCCGACTTCGCCATCTCGGCGTTCCGCACGGTTCCGCAGGCCGCTGCAAGGAATGCCGCCGCGAATGGCGCCACATACAGCACCGATCTTGCGATGAGAAGCAGACTGCGGCTCATGCGGCGGCTCCTTTCCGTCAGAAATCGAGGTTGCGGACGTTCAGCGCGTTGCTCTCGATGAACTTGCGGCGCGGCTCAACCTCATCCCCCATCAGCAGGGTGAACATCTGGTCGGCCTTAACGGCGTCGTTCAGCGTGACGCGAAGCATATGGCGCTTTTCGGGGTTCATGGTCGTGTCGAACAGCTCAGGGGCGTCCATTTCGCCAAGACCCTTGAAGCGGTAGATCGAAAGTCCCTGCCTGCCGTGTGCGCGAACCTGGTCGAGAAGACCCGGCAGAGTGCCGCCGAAATAGTCCTCCTTCGTGAAGCCCATGCCCTCAAGCGACTGGAACTGCTTGTGGAGCATCGACGCACCGGATCCGACGGCAGACGGGCTGTCAAGCAGCTCCTGCGGGTTGAAGCCGCGCTCCTCCACCGCCTTGGACGTAAGCTCTATCTCGGCGAGAAGATGCATCAGCGCGGCGGCGGCCTCCTTGGGAAGCGGCTGGCCGTCCTTGCCCTTCACCTCGAAGTCGTCAAGCCCAAGCGTGAGAAGCTTCTCGGTGAGTTCGCCGTCGGTGAGCACGTATTCGCACCGCTTCTTGCGCTCGACCTTGTAGAGCGGCGGCTGTGCGAGATACAGGTAGCCCTTCTCGATCAGCTCCGGCATCTTGCGGTAGAAGAAGGTGAGCAGGAGCGTGCGGATGTGTGCGCCGTCGACATCGGCATCCGTCATGATCACAATCTTGTGGTAGCGTGCCTTGGCGATGTTCCACTCCTCGGCGAATCCGCAGCCTATGGCGGTGATGAGTGTGCGTATCTCGGCGTTCGCGAGCATCCTGTCCACTCGTGCCTTCTCCACATTGAGCACCTTGCCGCGCAGCGGAAGGATCGCCTGCGTCCTGCGGTCGCGTCCCGTCTGGGCGGAGCCGCCTGCGGAATCGCCCTCCACGAGGAAAAGTTCTGTCTTGGCGGGGTCGCGCTCGGAGCAGTCGCGCAGCTTCCCCGGAAGCGAGAGGCCGTCCATCACGCCCTTGCGGCGGGTGGATTCGCGGGCGGCGCGGGCCGCTTCGCGGGCGCGGGCGGCGAGGAGCGTCTTCTCGATTATGGTCTTCGCGACAGCCGGGTTCTCCTCGAAGAACGTCATGAGCCTGTCGCTCACGATCGACCCGACAATGCCCTCCACCTCACCGTTGCCGAGCTTCGTCTTTGTCTGGCCCTCGAACTGCGGCTGCGGCACCTTCACGCTCACGATGACGGTCAGGCCCTCGCGCATATCGTCGCCGGTCAGGCTATCCTTCTCCTTGATGAGCTTCGCGTCCGCACCGTACTTGTTTATTGTGCGCGTGAGCGCCGCACGGAAGCCTGAAAGGTGCGTTCCGCCCTCAACAGTGTGGATGTTGTTGCAGTACGTCTGCTCGATCGTGGAATACGTCTCGGTGTACTGCATAGACACCTCGGCGGCGATCGGCACTCCGGACAGGTTGGGCTTTTCGCCCTCGAAGTGGATGATCGGCGAAAGCGGCTTCTTGTTCGTGTTAAGGTAGCCGACAAACTCGTCGATGCCGCCCTCGTAGTGGAACGTCTCCTCGTGCCCGGCCTCGCCTTCGTTGTCCTTGAAGTGTATCTTCACGCCCTTGTTGAGGAAGGCAAGCTCGCGCAGACGCGCACAGAGGATCTCCCACTTGAACGCACGGCACGTGAAGATCGTGTGATCCGGGAAGAACGTGACCTTCGTGCCCGTCTCGTCCCCGCATTCGCCTACAACCTCCAGCGGCTTCGTGACGTGCCCGCGGGAGAACTCGATGTGGTGTATCTTGCCGCCGCGCTTGACTTCGACCTTCATCCAGTCGGAAAGGGCGTTCACGCAGGATACGCCTACGCCGTGCAGGCCGCCGGAGACCTTGTAGTTGGAGCCGTCGAACTTGCCGCCGGCGTGAAGAACCGTAAGCACCACCTCGATCGCCGGACGGTGCTGCGTCGGATGCATATCCACAGGTATGCCGCGCCCGTTATCCTGCACCGTAAGGGACCCATCCGGATTGATCGACACGTCAATCATCGAGCAGTAGCCGGCAAGGGCCTCGTCGATCGAGTTGTCCACCACTTCGTACACAAGATGGTGATATCCGCGCTCGCCCGTGTCGCCGATGTACATCGCCGGACGCTTCCGCACGGCCTCCATGCCCTCAAGCACCTGGATGTTGGCGGCATTGTAGTTGGACGGCTCTGCACCTGCGGCGGCGTTCTGATCGGTTTCCGTTGCGTTTTCTTCGGACATCTCTCTGTTTCCCTTAAATGGTCATATTATAACAAAGGCAGTCTGCGCAAGCAAGCATTCCGCCAGCCCGCCTTCCACCGGAAATGACACGCGGATGAACGGGGATGTGGCAGTATGGTATAATCCGCGCCATGTCACAGGAATGGAACATAAGGAGCCGCGGACACGTGTGCTCCATCTGCGGTAAGGGGCTTGTCGACAAGGCTCCGGTGGTCAGTGCGCTTCATGAGCTTCAGGACGGATATGAACGGCTCGACTGCCATCCCGAATGCTGGAAGACCGCTCCGCGCTCATGGGAGCCGTTCAGCTCCTGGGAGGGGGTGTACGCAGCGCCACCGCCGCCAGACAGGAAGGAGACGCTCAAGAAGGAGACGGCGGACGAACTTCTGCGGCATCTCATATCGCTCGACGATCCGACGATGAAAAACGTCGTCTACGTTCTCGCGGTCATGCTTGAACGCTCAAAGATCCTCGTCGAGCGCGACGCCAAGGAACAGCCCGACCGCACGATAATCCGCATCTACGAACATCGCCGCACGGGAGAGTCGTTCATCGTCCTTGACCCGCGCATCAGGCTCGAAAACCTCGGCGACGTCCAGAACGAAGTCGTCGCCCTGCTTTCCGGAACCAAGACGCTCGGCGAAGTCTCGTCTGAAGCGGAGACGAACGAAAACCGACAGGACGGAAACGCGGCGGCGCCGTCGCCGGACGCAGAGTGAACATCTACGTTCACTTTCCGTTCTGCAGAAGCAAGTGCGCCTACTGCGCACTGCATTCCCGCACCCGGCACTCGGGGGAGGAACGCCGCGCATACGTCGATGATGTCGTCAGAAAGCTCGGCGAACTGATGGACGCAAACCGCAACCGCAGCGTTTCAACCTTGTACTTCGGCGGCGGAACGCCGGCATTGTGCGATCTCAGACCGATTCTCGACCGTCTCAAGCCGACGATAGAGCGATCGGACGGCATCGAGTTCACCGTCGAACTTAATCCGCTCGACGCAACGCCCGACACGCTGCGGATGCTCAAGGCCGGCGGCGTAAACCGCATATCCATGGGTGTGCAGAGCCTTGACGACGCCGTGCTTCGCGAAATGGGCCGCCCGCATACGTCCGCCGAGGCGATGTCCGCCTGGCGCAGAATCCGCGACGCCGGCTTCCGCAACGCAGGGATTGACCTGATATGCGGCTGGCCTGGGACGCGCAACGGGAATGCGCCATCCGATGCGTGGATGCGCACATTGGACGCCATACCCGACATCGCCCCTGACCACTGCAGCGTCTATACCCTGATACTTGAACCTGGCACAAGGCTCGCGGCGAACATCGACGGCGGACACCTCACGCTGCCGCCGGACGACGTCGCCCTTTCGGAGCTTGAGGCGGCCGAACGTGCACTTTCCGGCGCAGGGCTTGAACGGTACGAGATATCGAGCTTCGCAAAACCGGGCATGGAATGCCGCCACAACCTTGCGACATGGCGCGGAGAGGACTACACCGGCATCGGTGAAGGCGCCTGCAGCCGGGAGGGGAACGCCGTTTCGCGGGTGATATTCCGCCTCCGGCTTCTGAAGGAGGGATTTTCGCCGGATAAAGCCGCCATGGACTTTCCCGAACTCGCGCCCCGCGTCGAGGAGTGGAGAAGGTCGCTCGACAATTTCGTGTCGGAGGGATTGCTGACATCTGCACCAACCGACGACAGTCCGGCAACGACTGCATACCGTCTGACGAAACGCGGAACCGAAGTATGCGATACGATACTCGCCGAACTGGTCTGAAGAGATTGGCGCCCCTGGCAGGATTCGAACCTGCTACCCTCAGTTTAGG
This sequence comes from uncultured Lentisphaeraceae bacterium, assembly GCA_964440985.1. Classification (GTDB taxonomy): domain Bacteria; phylum Verrucomicrobiota; class Kiritimatiellia; order RFP12; family UBA1067; genus UBA1731. The sequence continues at coordinate 21,507 of CAYTWE010000003.1, forward strand.
AAACTAATGCTCTGTCCTAATGAGCTACAGGGGCAAGGAAACCGCACACAAAATGGTGGGCTATAGTGGATTCGAACCACTGACCTCTTCCATGTCAAGGAAGCGCTCTAACCAACTGAGCTAATAGCCCAAAACAAAACGGCGCGTATTATACCAAAAACGGTCTTCTGACGCAAGGGCAATCTTCATGCATTTTTGATATAATCGGCGGCCATACATATGAAAGACATATCGGTAGAGGAAAAGTCATCGGCCGCAACGCTCTCGGACATGGAAATATTCATATTTCCGGAGCTGATGTACTCGCTTGTGCTGGCAAACATACTGTCGCCGCGCATATGGGCCTGGCGCGAACTCAAATGGTTCGACGGAATACGCGAAATGCGCCCCAAGAAGCGCCTGCAACGGCTTCGTCAGCACATAATGGACAACTACACGTTCAATCTCGACCTCGAAACATGGGGATTGACCACGCAGCAGCGCGAACTCCGGCGCTTCGCGGAGTTCCTTCCGCCAGAGAAGATCGCCGAGTCCAACGCCCTCTTCGGCTACCACGGCGATTCCTACTACTACGACATCGACATACGCCGGCATTTCGGACTGGACAAATATTCCATCGACACCATTCCGTACTGGAAGACCGAGACGGTGGAGGCGATGGACGCCTTTCGACGCAAGCCAGGCCATGCCGTCGGCGCCGGCGAGTGCGTGTCTCTCGCAGGACTGTACGCGGCCGCCGCGTTCATCGTGTGCGGGCTGCCACTCGAAAGCGTCTACCTCATGGCGACGCCGCTGCATTCACAGAACTTCATCGATGCCGATACCGGCATACTCACAAACAACCGCCGTCTCGTGACAAAGGCGATGTGGGCCAACGGAACGGTCATCTCGCAGCAGGCTCGACGCGCACTCGAACATGAGCGCGTGACGATCGTTTCGCACGTGAGCGGATACATCCACATACTGCACCCTGATGCCACAATCAATCCGGATGTCTACGGACATTTCTCAAAGAGACTCCGAGATTTCCTTGTGCCGCCTGAGGGAGCCGCCGACCAGTCTGTCGTGATTCCGCGTCTGCCCGACCCCTCTCGCGTGAAGTTCTCGCACGATGACGCACCGATAGGCCTTACGACGGACATGGGCCACGCGGAGATCGCTGAACGGCTCGAAGCCATGCGCGGCGCAAACCGCGCCGCCGCACTCGCCCCGTATGCGGGCCACGAACTCGGCAAGACCGAACCTGCTCCGTTCATCCGCGCCGCTCTCGAACGCTGTCCGGTATCACGCCTTGCACTGCGCGGCGGTGACGGACAAAGCTCCGCCGCCTCGACCGCTTGCATCATCAACCGCATCGCGCAACTTGGGGACGAATCGATATACGACGGCACATCACGCCTCGCCCAGCCGGACGAAGCATGGAATTTCGGAACAGGCGACGGCCTTGAGAAGTGTCTGCTTGCGGCCAACGCCGTAGGCGGAACCGAAATCCGCACAATCAACGGATTCGCCACCCTCATGGACGGCGAATCCCCAATCTGCACCTTTCCTACGGCAAAGTCGCCGCGCGAAAAGACTTGGCCTCTCGCGCATCCGTAAGGCTCACTGCGAAACGAATCTCTCAAGATCCGGCTTCTTCATGAAGCCGACAGCCTGCGCAGCAACCTTTCCGTCCTTGAACAGGAACAGGGCCGGGATGCTGTTGATGCCGTACTTGGCGGCAAGGTCGGCGGCATCATCGACGTTGACCTTGCCGACCTTGAGCGTTCCGGCCTTCTCCTGCGCAATCTCGGCGACTATCGGGCCAAGCATGCGGCAAGGGCCGCACCACGGCGCCCAGAAGTCCACAAGCACGGGCTTTTCGGACTTCAGCACTTCGGCCTCAAAGTTGGCCGACGTAAGTTCAATCTCCATGACTTTACTCTCCTTTTCCATTCTGTCCGCCTTGGCGGACTGCGACACTGACGCCTCTGCGGCAGCCTCCGTCTTTCCGTCTTTTTCGCCCGCAACTGCGCTCATCCACGGAGATGCAGCCATCCATGCGCCGAACGCGACAAGCAGAACTCCGCACACCGGATTGATGATGGAGTAGCGGCTTTTGATGAAGCCGAACACCGACTTGAAGCGGTCAAGAAGCACTGCAGATGCGACAAACGGGACACCAAGACCAAGCGAGTAGGCGAGAAGCAGCACCGCCCCCCGGGCGGCTCCCCCCTCGGCGGCAGCCTGCATGAGCGCCGCTCCGAGGAACGCACCGACGCACGGCGTGAGACACACGGAATACGTCAGCCCGAAAACGAACGCGGAGCATACGCCAGTCGGTGTGCGCCCACCCTTCATTCCGGTGAACGGCAAACGGAACAGCCCAAGGTATCCAAGCCCAAACAGGACAACCATAGCCCCACAGACGGCGTTCACGGCAACGCGGTGCGCCGCAAGCGCAGCACCGAGAGTTCCGGCGAACACGCCAAGCGCCACAAAAACGATCGTGAAGCCAAACGTGAACGACAGCGCCCGCGCGAACACGTTCCCCCTTCCAGCCTCACCTGCGGAGAAGTACGCAACGTACACCGGTATCATCGGCAGCATACACGGGGATGCGAAGGATATCAGCCCTTCAAGAAATGTCTGCAGAATGTTCATTGCGTCCCGTCTCCTCTATTGCGCCTGCGGCATCATGATCAACGCCGCGCATTATACCACACGTGAGGAGACGGAGCCGCAATTCGCCGTCAGCGCACAACGACAACCGTGCCACGCGGAGCGAGCCTCAGATAGAGAACGCCGCCCTTGACGGAAAGCCCCGCGCTCCATTTCGCCGGGATATTCATTTCGAGCGAGAGCGACGCTGTGTCAAGTCCATCCACGCCGCCCGTCGCCGTGAGAAGCGGCCATTCGCCGGCCGTAATCTGCGCACCTTCCGCAACCTCGACCTTCACAGCCACAGCGCCGGAGAACGTCAGGCTGCCGATCACGGAAAGGCAGTCCACGTCGTCGGCGGAACGCCATCCGAATGTCATCACGCCATTCTCGGCAAGGGACAGGTCTTTTGCGGAGAGCGTTCCGCCTCCGCCTATCGAAGACACCGACGTACGCTGGTCGGCGGTGAGCGTAAGCGACGCACCGGCCGCCACGTTCACCGATTCCATCGACTTCTCCGGCGCAGTCTCATCCCCGATTCCCCACTTGCGCATCAGCCGTCTCTCAAGCTCCGAGCGCTCCTCGGGCGTAAGCTCAAATGCGAACGCAATCATCTCCGCGACGCATCCGCCGCCGGCGTTGCAGTTTCTGTCCTGCATGATTGCGTCCACCCGCGTGTCGGCAGTGGCGCCAACGGACATCAGATGCCAACCCATCGGCATCCTGTCGGATGCCTTGACCGTTTCCCGGTCAATGGCGAGGTAGCCGTCCTGCACAGAGCGCGACGTGTACGTGCAGTCAAACACGGCGCTGCTGCCGCGCATATATACCACTGAACCGTTGTTGGTGGCGCCGCCGTTGAGATTGCCTATGAAGTGGGCGGCAGGCCCGTCTTCATTGCATTTCTGTATGACGTATATCTCGCGCACGTTGCGTACGGCAAGGTCTCCGCCGCCCTCTTCACGCGCAAAGTAGAACGACGAAGCATCCATGCCGGACTCCTGCTGCGTTTCAGTGTTGCGGTAGCCGCCGAAGTCGACCACCTGGCGCAACTGGCCGTCAGGCATCGATGCCTGCACGAGTGTCGGGTTGGTCATCACAAACGTATCGTAATGCAGCCACGGATGCAGCTTCATCGAGCTGGCGACAATGCCGTTTGTGCTTGCGTCCTTCCAGCAAGTGACATATGTCTTTCCGTCGTCGCCGGTGTAGCTATCGAAGGCGTCGGCACGGGATGCGTCGAAGTGGAAGATCGCCCTGGTCTCGAACGAATCGGAAAGCGAAAGCGATCCTTCCGCAACCTCTATGCGGTCAGGCGCGGCCGCCGCCGTGACATCGCCGCCGCCACGCTTGACGAGCGTCCCGTTGCCGCCGGACATGCTGGAGACGGCGAGAGGAACGTCACTGTCAAGGATGGCGTTGGCGCCCTCAGCAAAAGTCAGGGAGCGTACTGTCACCTCCGTCGCCGCCGCAGGATGGGCGACGCCAAGCCACTTGTCCATGAGGTACGCCTCCGTGTTGCGGAACTCCTCGTCGGACAGCGGACGGTGATACGTAATGAACTCTCCCACAACGATTCCGCCGGCGGAGGCATCCTGTCCTTCCCCCTTGCGATCCTTGGCGATTGAGTTCACCGTGAGCGGAACTGACGAACGGAACGCCACGACGATCACGTCGTTGGTCTGCCTGAGAACGTCGATCTGCTCGAACGGATCGGCGGCAACGCCGTTGACCGACCAGAACGCCGACGGCGACTGCGGATGCGCGTAGCTGTTGCTGAGGAGAATGCCGAGAGCCCTCATCATCGCCATGTCAGACGAACCGAAAAGGTTGTTGCCCGAAAGCAGGTTGAACCTGAATGCGATGAACCCGGCATAGGTGTCCGAATCTGTGCGGGTTCCGCCCGTTTTATATTCGCCGTCGTCGCCCCACGTCGGCAGCGCGAAGAAGCTCTGCGTACCGTCGTTTCTGCTGCCGAGATTTACGCCCGGCCCGCGTCCGTTGCCGATATCGTCCACAATCCACGGCATTCGCGGCGGCGCATTTGAGATTGCGACCGCCGTGACGTCGATGTCGTCACGATGATCCCTCCAATGCGTGACAAATGTCCGTCCATCGCCTTCAAACGTTTCGGTGGTGAACTTCCCGGCGTCGTTTGCGTCCATCCACACATAGGCGCCGTCGGCAGGCGCATTCACGGAGACCGGCTGTGCGGCGGCGAACGCAATCGCACCGTCTTCGATGTCGATGGCCGTGTCGCTCAAGGTCGACGGCACTCCAACCTCAAGCGTACCTCCGCCAGCCTTCTTGAGAAGTCCACCTTTCGCCGACACCATGCCGACACGCGCAGTGCGACCGGCTGGGACAGACACGGCGGCGGCGGAAGAGTTCACAATAACCGCATTGGCGTCCTCAACGGCGCCGCCAGTCACCCACTTGCGGGTGAGGTACTGCGCAATGCGCACCCTTTCCGCTCTCGTCAACTCGTTCGTGAACACAAGAACCTCGCCAAGGCGCGACCCGCCTGAACGCGACACGTAATGCCTTTCCGACGCTATCAGACCGATCTTGCCGCCCGGCTTCACCGCTACGGATATCACGTTGAGGTTGGTTAGCGACGTACGCGCAATCGTCTTCGTCTCCTCGTAGGAGACAGGAAGCCCATTGACCATTATGTCTCCGTTCCTGGCGACATCCGCTGGCCAATATGTGCAGAAAAGACCGTCATCGCCGCGTTCTGTGAGGAACGCAAGACCAGTCTCGCCAATTGTGCCAAGGATTGTGCAGCCCGGAGCGCCGCCAGGCGTCTGCACGGCATAGAACACCGCACGAGGATCCGATATCTCCTGCGTCAGTCTAAGCCAGCAGTTGGACGGCCCGAACCTCCCGCCGTCAGTCGTGTGCGACCCGAAATCGACAAGAGGCAACCCTGTCGGCGACTGTACCGGGCTGATGAAGGCACCGTGCGAATATGAATGGAAATATACGCTTGTAGAGGAATATCTCTCCTGGTAGCCGCCGTTGCCGTTGCCGTTCGCGTCATGCCAGTTGGTTACGACCTGATAGGCGACGCCATCCGTAGTCTTTCCATACGTCACAAGCGTGTCGGCACGGGTTGCGTCAAGGCGGAGCGCGGCGGTCTTCAGCAGATCCTCAAGCGCATCATCGCTCTGCCCCTCGATCGTCAGAGTGCCGGCGGAAACCGTGAAGCGCGTCTCGTCACCCATGGTTGTGCCGACCTTCAATTCTCCGTCGCCAAGCTTGGACACGGTGCCAGCCTGGTGGATTGCACCGAGTTCGGCGGATGTCCCTGCATCAGGAACACGCACATATGGACGGCACTTGGCGCCAAGTGTGCTCATGCGCGGAACGTTTTCTTCAGTCGCCCTCAATTCGTAGATTGCCTGCGCTTCATCAGTCTCCCAGTAGCCGTCGAACGCAGAGGCGTCGGCCATCGAGAAAACACGCCGGAAGCGTGGCTGTCTGTATTGCGTGCTAAAGTTGGAATGCTTGATCGTCCACCGGTACGTATCCCATACGCCGCCCGTCGGTCCGATGCTCAGGATTGAGGGACTGACGGCCGGGTACTCCAGATATGTGTCCGCACCGCCACCTGAAAGCATACCGGTGAACACGGAACGGCGACGGCCGTCATACGCCAGAGCCGGGAACTTTACGTCGTGAGTACCGTTTGTCGGCGCAACCTCAAGCGCATTTCCGTTCTCATCAACCCAGTTTGCGGACACTCCCCAATGCCCATCCCTTCCCCATACTCCGGTCTGGGACGCAACCTCGTTTGTCCAGATGGCGACATCTGCGTTCAGCGACATTCCGCCAAACGCCGCAGCGGCAAGACATGACAATGCTTTCATTTCGGCAATCTCCTCTCATCAAGGCGCTATTAGCGCCAACAGGAGAAGTAAGATACCAAAAGCATTTTTTTTTTCAAGCACAAAATGCAAATATGAAAACGCCGTCAGGAACGCAACGGCATTTGCGGCGCAACGCAAAGCGGAACAGGTTCAGGAATGAGGGTTCAGCAATGCTCAATGCTGCAGACGCCGGGCGATGGTGCGGTCTTCAAGCCACTCATCGCGAAGCGTCACATCCGCCGACGGCACGGCGGTGAGGTCGAACTGATACAGCGACTCGAATGCCTTTTTGCCGGAAAGACCTTGAAGAGTGAACACAAGTTTCCCGACTGACGCCGGACAGCGTCCACGCAGTTCGACAGTCCTGCCGCGATAGAGGTTCTTCAGGAGATGCGGATACGTCTCCGCCTTGGTGTCTGCCGCGAACGTCACCCGGATGTCGGTAAGCACGGGATCGCGGAAAGCCGTGGCGAGAGCTTCAAGGTTGCGCCCCGAATTGAACCTGAACCCGCTGTGGATGAACGATTCGCCACGATTGCCGCGTGTGAGGATTTCAATCAGCTCCTTGTTGGCCTCCTTCTTCACGCCGTACATGTAGACCGAAACGAGACCGTCGTTGAGTTTCGTGAAGCGGGACAGGATCTCTGCCGTGTCGCTCACTCCGGAGTTGGCGTCGCCGTCCGTCACGACAAGCGCGATGAGAGGACGCGACGGATCACGGGGAAGTGTGAGGACGGAGCGGATCACGGAGAACACATCCGTCCTTCCGTGCGCCGTAAGCCGCGAAAGCCATCTGTCCGCCGCCTCGAACGAGGGTGCATCGCACTCGCGCCATTCGCGGAATGCGTACGAGAAGCGGTTGCGGAACGCAACGAGGTTGAACCTGTCGCCTGAGTTCAGGCAGGAGCGCAGGATCGATTTCGCCACTTCACGGCAGTTCTTGAGGCGATCCTTCCCGATGGAGCCGGAGGCGTCGATCAGTATCACGGCATCCTTCGGAACGACGGGCAGGGCGTCCATCCCGATCTTGGGGGCGAACGTCACCTTGAAGTAGCGCCATGCGGTGTCCGCCGGATCAACATACGTTGCAATGCCGCAGCTTACCGCATTTTCCGCAGGGGCGGCGTCCGGTACGGAAAGGAGCTGCCGCACCGCAGCCTTCTCCTTCTCGACAAAGCTCTCGCTGACCTCCTCCATCACGCGATTGTCGAACTTGAACTCGACCTTCGGGGCGTCTCCCGCCGATCCAAGCCCGGCCATCGTCTTCACGCCCGAGCCTTCGCCACTGACATCGGAAAGGGAAAACATCGGCTCAGGCGCAGCGATCCCCGGCGCAGGAATGAACGAATCCATCTCGACAGGCGCGGCGACGGGAACGGCGAGCGCCGCCGCAGGCACCGTTGGCGCTCGCGGAAATGCATCCGGCGAAACGGTGAACCCGGTATCGCGGACAGCCGCCGCATCAGGAATGGACGGACGCGGAAGCTCCGCCGGAGCGTCTACCGGACCGCTGATCACCTCAGGCATCGCCACTGCCGGCACAGAAGCAGGAATCTCGGAGACAGATATCGCCGAGGGAGCGGCCTCCGTTCCCACGCGCCCCACCTTCGGGGCTTCACGCGGCGCCGCCACGTCCGCTGCGGGCTCTGTTCTCGTCCTTTCCCTGAACGGATCGCCCTCGAAGCGCCTTACGGACATCGGCGGGCGATGCGCACGCCGGGCCTCCATGTCCGCCGAGCCGGTGTGGCTCATCACGCGAGGCGCCACGAAGAACATCAGCGCTCCATGCAGCACGAGCGACACCGCAATCGCGGCAAGTATGAGATCGCCATGGTCGGAACTACTCTTCATCTCCAAACAGCTCCTTCAGGACGGTTTCGTAGCCCTTGGCCTTCAACGCCTCCCCCTTTGCACGGCACACGTCAGCAAGCGCACGGTAGGCCTTTGCCCGCGCCTTCATGCCGTCCGGGCCGGAATTCCTCGAAACGGCGTCGGCAAGCGTCCTTTCCGCCGCATCATACTCGCCCTTCCGGCTTTCAAGCAGACCGAGCGCAAGCGCCGCCGCCGCGCCCTCCGCAGTGTCTGCCTTCACGGAGAATGCACGGCGGTACGCAGCCATCGCCTCATCGTACCTCGCCAGACCTTCAAGCGACTGCCCCTCATACGCGGCGGCAATCTGCACGAATGACGGATCTCCGGAGCGCACCGCAAGCGCCCGGGCGCCGGTGAGCGCCGCCTGCCACTCGCCGCATCCGGCAAGCAGTTTCACGACTGCGGCGAGGTGCACGGCGGACATACGTTCGGAAGCCCCCTTCGACAGCAGATCCACGTACCGCTTTGCCGCCGCGTCCGTGCGCCCCGCCTGCGCATCCGAATCCGCTATGATGAGATTCGCCTCGCGGGCCTGATCGAGCGACAGACCGAGCGCAAGCGCCTCCTTCAGCCTCGCGACGCCCTCTTCTCCATGTCCGAGACGGACGGCCGCGATTCCGCGCCAGTAGAGCGCTTCGTTCCGGCGAGGCAGGTTCGGAAACCGCTTCAGCGTCTCATCAAGCGCCAGCTCGCCCGCCGCCCAGTTCTCCCGCCTGAGGTCGGCAAGCGCATTCGCGAAAAGCGCTTCGCCGGTCGACGGATCGTCCGGCCACCGCTTCGCGATGCGGGCGTACTCAGCCCGCGCCTCGTCCGCCGCACCCGCCCTCTCGTGCGCCCACGCGAGGCGCAAGGCGTCCGCCGGCTTGTCCGACAGCGCCGCGGCCTGCTTCGCAGCCTGCACTGCGGCAGCCCAGTCGCCGCCTTTCACTGCGGCGTCGAACCGCGCCCGCTGTACGGGAAGCTCCGCAGCGGCGCGGTGCTTCCCCTGCGGATGCGCCTCGACGTACTTCGCGAACTCCGCAAGCCCCTGTTCGCGCCGATCCGTCGCCATAAGCGCCGCACCGCGCAGATATGCAAGATCGTCTGCCGTGGAATCGCCGCAGGCCTCAAGGCAGTCAGAGTATCTGCCCGAAAGGAATGCGCTCCAGGCGAACGGTACGCGGGCTTCTGCGGCGCGCTTGCCGTCCGGATGCTCTTTCACAAGACGTCCGAAAAGGATTGCCGCCTCCTTCCATCGCCTGTCTCCATACGCAAGCAGCGCGGCGACGTACGTCGCCTCCTCCGCGACGGACTTCCTCTGTGACATGGAAAGCTCGAGGAACAGTCCTGTGGCCTCGCGCCTGTCCGCCTTGCTGTCGCTCTTCGCCAGGATCAACGCCCGCTTCAGCTGCGCCAGCACTGCGCAGCTTCCCTTCGGATCAGTCTTCTCGCTCTCAAGGAGCATTGCGGCGTCGTTCCTTGCGCTCGCGACGCGATAGAGCGCAACCGCCCGCATCGGCTTCGGTATGTCCTTTCGAATAAGCCTCTCGTAGATCGGCAGAGCCTCTTCGCCCTTGCCGAGCGACTGGGAGCATTCCGCCATCCTGAACTCGATCTCCGCCGCATCGACCGTCTTCTCCGACTTCAGTGCGGCATACTCCTTCGCAGCCTCAGCGTATAGCCCCTTGGCGTACATCTTGTCCGCCATCCTGAGCCTGTCGGCGGGGGCCAAGGCAAGCGCAGCGGCAAAGAGCGTGGAGAGCGGAAACATCATGCGGACACCGCCCCTCCGTCCGCCGCAGCGGACTTCACGCCGGCGTCTCCGGCCGGACGCTTCTTCGTTATTCGGGCGATTATGCGGGATGCTCCAAGATTCTTCAGCCCAAGAGCCAGAAGAAGCTTTCCGACGGGATGACGCGATTCAGCCTTCAGCTCCAGTATCTCGATGCCCTCCTTCTCGCAAAGGCTGCGGAAGTCGTTTAGGGTTATGAGATGGATGTTTGGCGTGTCGTACCACTGGAACGGCAGCTGCTTCGAAATCGGAAGATGCCCGCCAAGCCCGAGCGTAAGACGTATCCGGTACGCGGCGAAGTTCGGGAAGGAAACGATCGCCTCGTCCGCAAGGCGCAGCGCCTCGTGCAGAAGGCCTCGCGGATTCTTCACGACCTGCAGCGTCTCGGAGCAGATGGCCATGTCGTAGTGTCCATCCGGCACAAGCGATATGCCTTCGTCCGCATCCTCCCAGAGCAGCGTGTTCCCGTCCGCGACGGCCTCCTCGAATTCCGTCACGTCGATCTCCACGCCGTCGCCCGTGACGTTGCGCCTCTTCTTGAGCACGTTGAGAAGCGTTCCGTCGCCGCAGCCGATGTCTATCACGTGCGAGCCTTCGCGAACCATTGACAGCACAGCCGCGTACTGACGCTCCTGCGCCGGAGTGACGTCCGGTCTGCGCGTTCCGAGGAATCCTCCGACAAGTCGCGACAGATCGTCGATGTGCGTGAGAAACGCATCGTGTCCCGTGCCGATCTCAAGGTGGCAGTAGCTGACCTCCTTGCCGCCGCGTATGAGAGACTCCACAATGTCGCGGGACTGCCAATCGGCGAAAAGGACGTCGCCGGAGAGCGACACGACGAGCGTCTTGCACGTCACGCGGGCACAGGCGGCGTCGAGCGATCCGCCGTACGGGGCGCTTGCGTCGAAAAGATCCATCGACCGCGTTATGTGCAGATAGCTGTTGGCGTCGAAGCGCTTGAGGAACTTGTCCGCCTGATACACAAGGTAGCTCTCTATCTGGAAGAACGTGCGGAAGTCGCGCACGCGCCTGTCCTGCATCTCCTTGGATTCCTCAAGCCAGTTCCTCTGGAGCTCGCGGTGGAACTTCTCCTGCAGCAGCTCGCGGGAGAGGTATGTGATGTGCGCAAGCTGACGCGCCGAGGCGAGGCCGCGCTTGGGGCCGCGTCCGTCGCCGATCTCGTAGTAGTCGCCGTTGTGCCAGTCCGGATCGTCCGTGATTGCGCTGCGCCCCACGACATCGTAGGCGAGAGCCTGCGTGTTGAGCGAAGCGGAGGATGCGATCACGCAGGCGCGGTCAGTCTCTCCCGGGCACCGCGTAATCCAGTCCATCACCTGCATTCCGCCGTAGCTTCCGCCTATCAGCGCAGCGAGATGCTTCACGCCGAGCTGCGCAAGCAGCATCCGGTAGACGTCCACGGCGTCCGAGAAGTCATAGCGCGGGAACGTGCTGCCGTACGGCTTGCCGGTGTCGGGATTGATGGACGACGGCCCGGTTGTTCCGCTGCATCCGCCGAGGACGTTTGCGCATATCACATGGTAGCGGTTCGTGTCTATTGCCCGGCCCGGGCCGACCATGCCCTCCCACCAGCCACTCGGCTTCGTCTCGCCGGGACGCACCCCGGCGACATGTGCATCGCCGGTGAGGGCGTGGCAGATGAACACCACGTTGTCCCGCTCCGGCCGGATTGCCCCGCATTCCTCGTACGCAACGTCAATCTGCTTCAGCACCGCACCGGTGCGAAGCCTGAATCCGCCTTCAGGAAGCGTCAGCCGGAGGCTCTTCGCCTCGACCACGCCTACGCCGCCATGTCCATCCTTGTCCATTGCCGTCATTCCGTCCATCCGTTGTCCGTCAGCGAGAACGCCTGGTGCTTCTCCGGCGGCACGTATCCGTGCGTGGAGCCTTGCACCCAGTTTATCTTCTTCGCGCAGGGAATGTTGTTGTAAAGTATCGCAACGCCGCTTGGCGGACAGCAGTAGTCGCCAAGCCCTGCGCGTGTGATCTCCACGCGGCAGTTCTTCGATATGCGCTTCGCGAGGTTCACCGGGTCGTAGTAGCGGAGAGCCGGCGTCTCGTGAATGTACCAGCCGTCGATTACGCGCTTCAGCGTATCGCGTCCGCCGATGTCGCAGTTCCACGGGATCGACGGTTTCGCCGAAGTGACGTCACCGTCAAGCCCGGCCGCCCATATGGACTGCATTCCGCCCATCGATCCGCCGCTGACCTCCAGGTTCTTCCCGTCCCATTCGGGGAGCGTCTTGAGCCATTCGAGCGCCCGCATTATCCTGTACGTGTAGCCGCTGAAATAGCACGTCTCAGGATCCGCGTTCTGCTTGTCGTCGAAGCCGAATGTGCGTCCGCCGGAGCATATCGACCGGAAGAACTCGTCGTAGTATTCCGGCTCGCGCCCCAGTTCATAGCCGTGCGGCGAGAAGTTGAAGCATATGCGGCCGCCGTAGACGATGGGCGACACAACATGACCCTTGTTGGGGTAGCCATGCCCGTACCCGTGGAAGAACACGCTGATCGGATATTTTCCAGGCTTCTTCGGAACGGAAAGGTAGCCTGTTGACGGACGCGGCCCCGCACACTTTATGGACACGGCGAACACGTTTGCGCCCTTTGCGTAATCCTTCAGTTCCTTGCGCTCCGCCTCAAGCGGCACCTTCGCAAGCCGCGTCCGCCGCCGCGCCCAGAAGGCATCGAAGTCGGCCGGCTCCGGAACGCTCTGCAGCGTAGACACATCCACACCTGCGCTGCCGTCGAAGAACACGCGCTTGTCCATCTGCTCAAACGCATTGAGAGCCCTCTTGCCCTCCGGCGTGTTCGGATCGCCGCGGAAACTCTTGCGGTAGGATTTGCCGTCCTTGCCCACGACTTCGGCGAGAAGACGCACGAAACCGGGCTTGTCAAGCTTCGTCTTGATGACGAGCGGTTCGGTCAGGGAAGCCGGAACCTTGCCGCTCTCCACGACGCCGTCGTCGCCATGACGGATCCACGACACGAAATACGTATCTGGCGGAAGAGTCTTTGCTCCCTGAAGGCGGAGCGTGAACACGATAGGCTCGCCCGGCCTGTAGTCTATGGCACGTTCCTTGTCTGTGTCGCCGTGCAGCACGGCCTCATCCAGTTCCCCGGCGGCAAACGCCGCGAACGATACGGCAAACGCCGCCGCAAAAGCAACAAGCATCCTCATGTCCGGTTCTCCCCTTTTCTTTTAAGGCGCATAGAATAGCACATTCCGCGTCTTTTTGCTATACTCTACAGCCGTATGCAGATACCCGAATCAATTTGCGGAGCTTTTCCGCGAAGACCTGTCGACTCGAACAAGTATTCCGTCGGAACCGTCACCGTCGTAGGCGGCTCAAGCCATTTCATCCACGCACCTGTGATATGTGGACTTGGCGCCCGCGCCGCCGGAGCCGGACTTGTGCACCTCGTGGTGCCGGACGCCTCGCGCATTGCAGCCGGTTCGCTTGTGCCGGAGGCCACGTTCATGAAGCAGACAGCCACTTGCGTTCCGCCACGCGCCGACACCACCGTGATCGGCATGGGGCTTGGCGTAACGCAGACTGCGGAGATGCTTGTCTCCCGTCTGCTCTCCGGCTCCAAGGGACGCTTCGTGCTCGATGCGGATGCCCTCACGATCCTCTCCAACTGGTACGCACAAAAGCCGATAAACCTCCCCGTGATAGAGGGGCAGTCGCTGATCCTCACGCCACACGCCGGCGAGGCCGCAAGGCTGCTGGCCTGCACGGCGGACGACATTCTCGCCGACCGCGCATCCGCCGCAAAACGCATAGTGGAGCGCTACCACGCAATCTGCGTACTCAAGGGCGCACACACCATCGTCACCGAACCGGGCGGCCGTACCTTCGTGTGCGACGCCGGAAATCCGTTCATGGCGATGGGCGGAATGGGAGATCTGCTTTCAGGCGTGATCGCCGCCCGCTGGGCGTACATAAAGGATGCGTACCTCGCCGCCTGCTCGGCGGTATGGCTGCACGCCGCAGCATCGGACGCAATCGTGAACGCAGAAGCGCCAGGCGACCCGTCGATCGTCAACACGGCCGCAAAGATCGGCTCGCTGCGCGTCGAGATAGAGCGAAACAGATGACGCACCGGCGGATCTCCGCCGCGCACCGTTCACGAATAGTCGAACCGTGAGCCGCCAATGGATTCACGGAGAATGGAGTCTGCGGGAATCGCCGATGTGTCGTCAACCGCCGTCACGGTTTCAAGGACTGCAAGGAGACGGCGTATTTCCGCGTTTTCGCGCCCGCCGAGATACGGCACCGACTTCAGGACCGGCTCAAGCACGGGCTTCATCACGGCAAGCTCGTAGTCAAGCGATGTGCTGAAGACGAAATCGGCAAAACCCCTGTACGGATTTATCCAGCGCATTTCGCCTGCGGACACCTTCTCCCACATGAGAATCGTCTTCTCCGGGGACATGTCGCGGTACGTCTTGTCGCGGACAATGCGCCGCATCAGCCTTGTGTCCTCGTAGTAGAGCCAGCCACCCTTGTCTGCCACAAGCTGCGAAAGGGTGTTGAGGTACACGCGAAACTTCAGCTCGTCGCCGATCCCCTCGGTGAGCAGCGGATTCAGCGCGTGTATCCCCTCTAAAACCACAACGACATTCGGCGGCGGAACGAAGATGTCGCTGTCGTCGTACCCCTCGTGGTGCGTGAAATCGAACTTGCGTCTGCGGAACGGCTCGCCGGAGAGCATCCTCAGCAGATCCTCACGGAGACGGACGCGGTCCACCGCCTCGAAATGCTCGTAGTCCAGTTTCCCTTCGCTGTCGCGTGGATTGCGCCTGTCGCCCACAAAGTAGTCGTCGGTCGATATGCGCATCGCGTTAAGTCCGTTCGCCTTCAGAGCCGCGCACAGCCGGATTGCCGTCGTTGTCTTGCCGGCGGCGGACGGCCCTGAAGCAAGCACTATCCGCACCGACGGCGCCCTCGACGCAATCAGCTCCGCCATTCTGGCGATGCGGGCGGCATGGTGCCGCTCGTCAGCGGCGATCACCTCCGACATTCTGCCGGATGCAATGGCCTCGTTCAGTTCGGACACGCTGCGCAAATGCGAAAACCGCTCATCCGTCATCTCTCGAACTCCGCCGAAGTCCTTCTGCCGCCATCAAGCAGCGGATGCCTGTGCGCCCACACAGCCTGCCGGGCTACGCCGAGCAGAAGCGCGGCGTCATCCTTTGTGACCACACCACGCGAAAACACGCGGTGTATGCCCTGCATCATGTGATCTGCCTTCTGTTCGTCCATGTAGCCGATGTCTTCAAGCATCTCGCGCCACATCTTCATGAGCTGCATCTTCTGCCCCTGCGGCGCAGGCGGAGCCTTCTCGTGCGGCGGCTGGTAGCGTCCTGTCGCCGTAAAAAGTTCATAGCAAGTTATCAGGACGGCCTGCGAGAGATTGATCGACGTGTAGCCCTCGTCCACCGGAATCCTGATCAGATGGGTGCACTGGGCGATCTCCTCGTTGAGCAGACCCTTGTCCTCACGTCCGAACACGACCGCGACAGGGCCTGTGGACGCAAGTGCAAGGATGTCCGCCGCGCAGTCGCGAGGCGCCTTCACGTGCTGACGGTAGAGACCGCCGCGCGCCGTGGTGCCGACCACCGCCACGCAGTCCGCCACCGCCTCCTCGAACGTAGCGAACTCCTCGCGACGCTCGATGAGGTCTGTTGCGTGGACGGCGAGACGGTTGCCCTCCTCCCAGTCGTTCTGGAGATTCGGCGCGGCAAGGCGGAGATGACGTATGCCCATGTTGGCCATTGCGCGGCACGCGCTGCCGACGTTGCCGGTGTAAAGCGTGCCTACAAGCACAATGCGTATGTTTTCAAGCGGATTCATTGCGCAAATCACATCCTGTAGAACTCTTCCCAGCCACGGCGCGGTTCGCCGCCGGAGAGCAGAGCGTTTGCGCGGCCGTTCGCGACGAAACGCTTCGTCTTCCTGTCGAAATTCAGCACGGGGTCGCCAAGTTCCACGGCAAGCGATCCAAGTGCGCAGATCTGGGAGAGCGGGCCGCCGATCTTGAACGGCGATCGCACCTCGTCTTCACCGCGTATCGTACGCAGGAAGCTTTCGTAGTGGCTGCTGTACTTCGGCTTCGGGAAGTCCGAAAGGGCCTTCTTCACCTGCGGATCGCGCGGGTCGCCGCCGGACACGAGAACGAACGGTGCGGCGTGGCTCGTGCGCGCAAACACGCGCCCCTCCGCCCCGTACACCTCCGCGCCGTTGCTCTGCCTCTGCCATTTGCTGTTCGGGTGCTTCGCAGGCATATCCGGAAAGTTGCCGATGCCGTCGCGCCACACAAGGCGGCACTCCGGCAGACCGGGACCGCGTTCAGGAAACGTGAACACCGTTGTGGAGGCGAGCGGAAAGACGACCTTCGTGCGCTTCTCGTCCTTCAGCACCTCAATCTTCGACGGAAGTCCCAGCTTCAGGTGCTCCCAGAGCGTAGAGAAGATGTGCGCGCCCCAGTCGCCCAGCGGACCCGTGCCGTATTCGTAGAAGCATCGCCACTCTCCGCCCATGTAGGCGGGGCTGTAGCCACGTTCAGACCGCTGCGAGAGCCATGTGTTCCAGTCGAGCGTCTCCGGCGGCGTCTCCGCAGGTGGCATGGACTTAAGTCCGCCGCCGTACTTGTGCCAACGGCGCGGGGAACACATGAATGCCTCTATGCGCGTGACGTCACGCATGAATCCGCTCTCGACAAGCGAGCGGCACTGGTAGTAGTTTCCGCCGGAATGCCCCTGGTTTCCCATCTGCGTAACTACGCCATGCCGGGCGGCGGCGTCCGTCAGAAGCTGAATCTCCTCGAAGCGGTTCCCTATCGGCTTCTCCACGTAGACGTGCTTGCCGAGGGACATCGCAAGCATCGCGACCGGAAAGTGGGAGAAGTCCGGCGTCGATACGCACACCGCATCTATCGAACTCCCCATCTCGTCAAACATCCTGCGGAAGTCACGATATCGCGGCACTGACGGAAATGCCTTGAGGGCGGGGAGCGTCGCCTCTCCGCCCATGTCGGTGTCGCACAGCGCCACCACATCCACGAGATCCTTGAAGAAGGCGAACGACTGCAGGTTCGAGCCGCCACGGTTTCCGATGCCCACGAACGCCATCCTTATCTTGCCGTTCGGCGATGTGGACGACCCGGCCACATTGAACGAAGAGCATCCGCCGAGGCCAAACAGCGTGGCGGCACCGGCCGTCTTCAGGAAAAGTCTACGGTTTGTCTTCATGTGGATGATTATAGCACAAGTGTGCGAGGATCTCCGTCTACAGAACGCCAACCAACTGTTCCGCAAGCGACAGCCAGTCGGCGTTTGAAAGCTCTTCGGCACGGGCGGTGGATTCAATCACGCCCTTGAAGATGCTGCCAAGCTGCTTGCGGCGATGCTCGAACGCCTGCTTCGTGAGACGGCGAAACGTCGCCCGCACATCCGCGCCGACATTGTCGTTCCGGTGATGGCGCACAAGCTTCACGACCGTAGACCCGATCTCGGGACGCGGCCAGAAGCAGCTCGCCGCCACCTTCCTCACGATGGATACGTCATAGTCCAGCTGTACGCGCACACCGGCGAGACCGCGCACCTTCGAGCCTTCCTTCGCCGCCAGCCTGTCCGCAACCTCCGTCTGCACAAGGACTACCATGGTTGAAGGCGAAGTGGGGGTTGAGAGTTGAGAACCTTCAACCGACGCCGGGGCGCTGTCGCCTGACCTCGGCATGACGCGCTCAACGAGTTCAATGAGTATGCGCGTCCCGGCCTGATACGGGAGGTTCGATACCATCAACGGGAATCCGTCGCACTCGCCCCTCTTTATGAAATCGAGGGCATCGCCCTTCAGCACGGACAATCCCTCCGGATTGCCCAGCGACTCCTTCAGCCTGTCCGCAAGAACGCCGTCCTTTTCGATGGCCGTCACTGCGCACCCGCGCTCAAGAAGCCCCTCCGTAAGCACTCCCAGCCCAGGCCCGATCTCAAGGACGCGATGCGCGTCTGCGGCACACAATGTCGCAGATTCACCGGCAAGAGCGGCATCAAGTATTGCTTCAAGCGCGTTGCGGTCGATGAGGAAGTTCTGTCCGAGCACCCTGTTCGGATGGAACTTGTTGCGAATGCACCAATCCTTGACTTGTGATGGACTTGTGAGATTCATGGCTGTGCGCAATAGCGTCTCACTCCTTGGGGATCGGGTAGGTCTTGACGAAAGCGTCCTCACGGAGCCGGGCGATCCATTCGTCATAGGTCTTCTTCACGGCGGCGCTCCGTACGTTCCATGAAATCTTGTCGTACGCCTCGGAGAACGACAGCGCCTTGGCGGATGTCTCGGCCTCCTTCTTGACGATGAATCCCCACCCGTCGAGGTCTATCATCTCCGACACCTTGCCGACCTCAAGCTTCGCTATCGCGGCGGCAATCTCCGGACGGAACGCCTCTTCAGGATTCACGTCCTTCCAGAGTCCGCCGTCCTTCGCATGGGAATCGGCGGAATACCTGACGGCAAGCTCCGCAAAATCCTTGCCGGCGGCAAGCTCCTCGGATATCTGCATCCAGCGTGTCTTGACGCTTGCTACGCCATCATCCCCCGACGGCGGCTTGAGCAGGATTACTCGGACCGAGGCCTTCTGCTCCTGACGGTAGCGTTCGGGATGGTCACGGTACTCCTTTCTCATCGCGAGCGGAGATACGGTAACATATTGCTCAACCATCTGCTGGCGCATCCCGCGCACAATTATGTCCTCCTTGATGGTGTTGCGGTACTCCGTCATCGGAATCTTGCTTCGTGCAAGCTCCTCCTCAAGACGGTTCATGTCACCGCCGAACATCTCATGCACGATTTCGCGAATCTGGTTGTCAACTACCCATTCGGGTATCTCCATCTTCTTCGCGGCGGCGGCCTTCAGTATCAGCCTGCGCTCTATGAGCGTGTCGAGCGCGGCGCGGTACATGGACTGCATCTCCGTCTCGTTTCCGGAGTTCTCCCTCGCATCGGGATGGCGCTTTATCTCCGCCATCACGTCGCCGACCGTTATCACGCACGAATCTACGCGTGCAGCGATCCCATCAAGCCTCGCGGCAGACGCGCAGACCGACAGCGCCGCCGCAAACAAAACAACAATTGATCTCATTCCGACACCTTCCTGTACGTACGGCCGTTGAACGTATATTCAAGCCCAGTGCAGAGCCATGAAGTAAGTTCCCGGAGATTGTCTGCGTTTGCGTCCTTCGGCAGCATCAGCTTCACGCAGTGCCCGTCGGCGAACGCGACGTGCGCACTGTAGTTGTTGCCGGTTCTGTGGTTGAAGCCGATTGTTTCACCGTCGCCATTCGCCGCCTTGTTCGCCCTCTGATCAAGATCGCCTTCCGTCGAATACTTGAGGATCGCATCGTTGTCCTCAGAGGCGGAAGTGGAATAGTCGGGCCTCAGAAAGTCGTGCTCGGCAAACGGAATCTCCGCAAGCAGCAGCACCTTCTCCGGCGGACGGCTCCGCGTCTTCGGGTTGGAACTGTACTTGAAATCCAGGTATTTGCCGAATGAACGCCGACCGCCGGTCGAGATATCGGCCGCAGTGCTGAGATCCCATCCGAAATAGCTGTTCATCACATAGCTCCAAGACGGGAGCGGCCTCGCCTGGTCTTTGCAGTACTCCATGTGGGCGGGGCATATGTACGCACCCTGACGTCCGCCGATCGCCTTCCATATCGTGCCGTTGGTTATCGCGTAATGTTGAGCTTCGCCGTCATCGTTGAAATCGTGGTAGCACGATACCTTTGCGTTTCCGTCCGTACGTCCAATCCATCCCTGGAACCATTTCTTCTCCGCAGTCCCCTCCTCGTAGTACTGGTATGCGCCAGCCGCTGGGAAGTATCCCTGCTTGGACGCATCGGCCAGCACTGCGTTGCACAGCGTCCGCATGTTGTTCATGCAGGCCGCCGCAAGCGCACTGTCCGTGGAACTGGAGAACTGCGTAAGCATTACGCCGGCAAGAACGGCGATGATGCCAATCACGATGAGAAGTTCGACGAGGGAAAATGCCTGTTTGTGTTTCATGGTAGTTGGTAG
>CAYTWE010000003.1:41864-73615 GCA_964440985.1 uncultured Lentisphaeraceae bacterium
TAGTGGGTTTTTGAAAACAGTGTGTATTTTAACGCAAAGGACGCAAAGATGGACGCAAAGAACGCAAAATATTTTTATAGGTCCACTTCTGAGAATCCATTCGCGACGCGTACAATTCCGTCCTTCAGTTTAAAGCATCCAAAGTTAATGACAAGTCCAAGATTCAGGTTGGCTGCACGGAGACAGGTAAGACATTGCGCAGCATATATTGGATTGTTCATGTCTGTCGCCTTACATTCAACCACAAGTCGTCCATCCACCAGTATGTCAATGCGATAGCCTTCGCCTATCTGCATTCCCTTATATTGCATATGAATTGGCACCTGGCGTTCAACTTCGATGCCTTTTGTTCGCAATTCATAAACCAACGCCAACTCGTATGCAGACTCAAGAAGCCCTACCCCAAATTCCTGCGAACCTCAAATGCAGCATCAATCACAACCCTGCCTCAATCAAGCTGATGGTAGAAAAGGATGCGCGTACGGTGTGGCGGATAGTTGCGGGAACGCAACCGCCACGCCTCCTCCGGCTGCGAGCTGGACAGCGGATTGAGATAGATGGATCCGTTGTCCTTGCCGTAGTCCGGTTGTTCGCTTCCGCCGGAAGACTTCTTGAACTGTCCGTTGTCCATCGGCGCTGCGGGGTCGCGCCACACGAGCGCCACTGCGCGTCCACCGGCGCCTGCCGCTCCGACACTCGACGGCTCGGCGCGGACGAAGACAAGAAACAGCTGTGACCTGTTCGCGAAGCAACCCTTCAGGTAGCCGTACAGGAACTTCCTCTCCGCAAACGTCAGACTTTGAAGGATCGCCTCGACTGTAGAGTTGTTTCCGGAAAGCGTAGCCTTGTCAAGCGTCGTATCAGCATCGAACGTCTCCGCGAACCTGCAGTTGAGCGCTCCTGTCCGCCAGTTGACCGCATCTTCGATGACGTCCTTCCAGCCATCAGCGAGGTACAGCCTCTTCTGCCTCTCGTCCGGCGACAGGTTGAGGTAGTTGAACGCACCCATCCAGTAGTACGCCATGTTGTACACGTCATTGTAGTTGCATGACCAGTCAAAGAGGTAGTTCCTCTCGAAACTTGGAGCGGATGCCTCCATGTAGCTCTTGCCGTTGGCGTTGTGGTTCGTGCCGGAGGACCACCAGTCATACGGCATATTCGCGAACGCGCCAAGCATCACCTCCATCATGTCGGTGTACGGATTTATCCTGATTCCGTTTTCGGCATCATCAAACGCGATATCGTCGATGCTGCCCCAGCTGCTGTCGGCGCCAAACGCATCGGAGCGGTATGTGCGCCACATCACATTGTTGTACGCGACGCTTCCGATTGCCGTCCTGACCGTTCCGTTGTAATCTCCGCCGCCTTCAAACACACCCCACACGTTGCCGCCGCTTCCGTCCATCCCGCGCACCTGCGGAATCATCATCAATTCGTACATCGACTGCAGGTAGCCCTGATCCGATACCGACATGAATATATCCTGATCCCGCAGCGTGTCGCCCTGCCGAAGGGTCTTGACGGCATTGAACCACAGATCCTTCGGGTTTCCGGTCTGGTCTGTTGCCCACCACTGCTCAGGCGCCCAGTTCATGCGCGGATCGCTCGCCATGTATGACTTCTGCTTCCATGTGGCGGTGCGCTCAGCGTCTTTGTTGTCTTCAAAATATTGTTTTGTGAGGACAACACCCGCCGCCGCATCGTCAACCTTCGGGAAAAAGCGCATGAGCGGTATGCCAGCCGCGCCACCTGCCGCCTCATTGAACATGGCGACGCCAACATTATCCGCATGACCGCAGAGCACATCATGCTCTGGGACTGCAGGAGCCATATCGACGGTTTTTCCGGATGAATCCTTGATTCGCGCCCACACCGCCGCAGACGGACGAAACTTTCTGCCAGGATTCAGGTCGCCCTTTAATTCATCAAGGAAGTTGCCAACGGCGTTCCATCCGTTGTCGTAGAAGGTGATTGCATCCCCGTTCTTGCACTCACCCTCAACAAGCGTCCTCTGCCCGTTTTCGTCAACCTCGTAGACAAGCTCCGCGAGCATCGCATCCTTCGGAGCAGAGCTTGAACCCATAAGCGCAATGTCCTTCACGATTGCGCTTTCTTCTGCGGATTCACCCGTTCCGGAGACGGTCGGGGGCGAAATTCCGGTCTTGCCGCATGAAACCTGGATGCAAATCGCGCCAGCACTGTCCGAATGGCTCCAGATGGCGTCGCCTGGAGTTCCGCCGTTTGGCTCCATCCATCCAAGGTTGGCGAGAGACGTCCGCAAACCGGAGTCGTTCAATCCGTTTCCGGTCGGCTCCTCCACGAAGAAGACGCGGATGAACGCCTCGGCGGTGAACCCCGAAGCCCCTCCCTGCGGCCCGTTGACGAAAGGATATGCGGCAGTCAGGGTCACAACAGGGTTCCGCACCTCTACACGAAACGAATATGTAACCTTGATCTTCTTTTTTGCGCCGGTCTCTGCATTTGCCTCGGAAATCGTCTCCTCTACGCAGAGCACCTTGTATTTCACGCAATCGTTCAGTTCCATCCCGCAAAGCATCGGCACGTTCTCCACACAGGGGATGCAGAGCGAAAGCGGGACGCTGTCTTCATCAAGATAGTCGCACAGAAGAGCGGTCGACAGAATCGGGAAGCGCGAATTGATCTGGTTCATGTTCCAGAAATCATTCTGCGCAGCCAAACACTTGGTGAGCGTGCCTGAGTTCCACACCCAATCACATCCGTAGAACGGCTGCATCTCCGGATAGCGCAGATTTATGCGCTCTGGATATACCGCCTTGTACGCGCTGTACGTGAGGTTCGAATCGCTGTTCCATCCTCCGGCCATGAAGAGCGAACGGCGGGCCGCCTCCTCCGCCCCGGAATAGTAGGTGGAGGAATTGTTGTTCTTGATGAGGTTTACGTACGGCGACGCAAGCCCGCCAAGGGCATTCCCCGCGTTGAGCATCGCGAGGTTGAAGTCCATGAACGACGTAAACGGCACATCGGCAACGGACGGAGCGTTGCCGCCGCCCACGCCGGCTCCTGCCGCCATTACGCTGAGAAACGCCGACGCTGCGGCTCCGCCGTTATCCATATCGCTCTTTTCGCCACTACGGAAAAGATACGACGGGGAGATGCGTCCCTGCGGAGCGGACGAGCGGTTCAGGTACTGCGGACGTACGCCGCCGACCGGCGTGACGAACTCGTTGAGATCGTAGAAATCGGAGACGTTGATCGCCGTGAACGCATAGCGTCCCATTCCGAAGTTGAACGGATGCCACTTGGCCGTGCGCGTATGGCGGCTCCAGTACCGCACCTCGTTCGCTATGCAGGACGGCACGTAGCCAAGCCCCTCAAGCGTGAGCGTGGAGACCGTCTCGGCAAGCGCTACCTCGTTGGACGGCGCAAAGACGCGACCGTGCCAGTTGTCGTTCTTCGACCTGTTGCCCTGCACCGTTCCGGAACTGCCGTAGTCGTGGTTGAAGCCGACGCCTGGAAACGGGTCGTTGCCGATCGCGGTATCTATCTCGTCGATGGCGCGGGCAAGTGCGGCCTTCACGAGATGGCGCGTCGCGGTGTTGCGGCGCAGGAATGAGCTGGGGGCCCGGCTCGACCTCATGTACACCGAAAACGAGACGGCGCTCACAAGCATGAACGCGAACATTCCAAGCACTATCAGCAGCGCCGAACCGACCTTGCTGCGGCCGACCGACGACTTGACGGCAAAACTAAATCTTGTTGATCCTGTCATAAAACCTCCACGCATCCTTCGGCTTTGCGTCAAAGACACGTTACATCCGCATTGCCCTCGGCCTCGTGCGCCCACTGTGCAGGACGCGGCAATCACTGACCCCTTTCGCTGGGCTTCAAACGCCAAAGGTTCGGCAGAAGCATATAGGTGGAAAGGCTGCTCCCCACCTTGTCCGCACTGCTTTCCGACGCCTCGCCGGACTGGGCTATCATGTACTGGTAGGGAGTGCCCCACGGATCGCGTATGCTCCCTGCTGTGACGGCGGCATTGTACAGCACCGGCACGTTCCCCTGACGGTTCTGGACGCCGCCGAGGATGAACTGCATGGAATCTTCGCTTGCATCCTTCCAGCTGGATGAAGTCTGATAGTTCTTGAGCGAATGGTTGTCGTCCCAGTTCTCGTACGCCAATATGGCGTTTGTCATTTCGCGCGTCTCAGTCTCGGCGCGTGACACCTGGGAACGCCTTCTCGCTTTCATCACCGAGGAGGATGTAGCCGCCGTAAGGACGGCGATCATCCCGATGACCACAAGAAGCTCTATTAGAGTGAAACCTTTCTTCATCAGTCCACCTCATCCGGCCATGTAGAAATATCGTCTTCAGTATCCCACTTCCGGTCAGGCCCGGCGCTGCGCACCCCGACGATGAAGGCGCGGCCGCCGTTCATGTCAGGATTGCCAAGCCCAGTCTGCCTCCAGTTGCTTTTCCCGGCATCGTTGCCGCCGAAGTTTCCGCCGATGGACGCCACGCCCGTCCTGAGGGACGAGGCCCTGCGGACTGAACGCACATTGAAACTGGAAGACGAATCGGTGTCGGCATCGTTCCATGGCGACACGACGCAGTAGTTATCCCCGCCCGTGTAGGGAAGCACGTTGTCGGCCATCGCATGGATGCGGGCAATCTTGCGCTCAGCTTCCGTCATGTCCGCCACGCCCGCCTTGCCCGTCCGCCAGGCGATTGCGCTCTGATTGAAGATCATGGTGAGTATCGTCACAAGCATCCCCATCAAAACACTTGCTACAAGCACCTCCAAAAGCGTAAAGCCAGCCTTTTTCATTGGTTGGGATCTCCCTGGAAATGAACCTCCGTCGAAAACACGGGCTGCGCCATCAGCGTGTTCCTGAGATTCTTGCGCACGCACCTCACCGCAAGCGAGATGACCGGCGAATCTGCGCTTTCGCGCGAAGCGACGAGCGCATACGTCATGCCCTCCGGCACAGTGGGCGAACCCGGAAGGCCCCAGCCGTCCCTGTCCGCGCCGACAAGCGTAGAGTACACCTGGTTGGCCTTGCCCTGTGGATCGGCAGACACATAGTATGTAGTATTCTCTCCAGACCCCTTGGTGTCAACATACGCAAGCCAGCCCGACTTCGCACCGCTGCCCGGCATAACTTGAACATTCGCGCCGCCCGACCCGGTCCCCGTCCCCGCCGAAACCGTCGTAAATCCGAGATTCCTCCAATCAGACCACTTCATGTCTCGTGACGAAAGAGCAACGACAAGCGGATTGAGCACGGTGTCGGCAAGAGCTGCGGACGCAACATCCTCCCGCGACTGTCTGCTTTCACGGAAGCCGAGTGAATACAGAGATATCATCGCAAGAACGCCGCCCGCCATTATGAATATGGCGAGATTCACCTCTATGAGCGTAAACGCCTTTTTGAAAGTCCAGTCCACGTCAGATGTCCTTCATTTCGCTCTTTGTGTCGCCTACCTTCTTCCATCCGCTCGCCCGGCGTGTATAGACCTGCACGGTGTCAAGCGTGGATGCATTGGAATCCGGATAGCATTTGATGACGGTGCCGACGGATTTCACAGGATTGTTCTCGTCCGGAAGATCCGAGCCGAATATGTAGTTGTCCGGCAGCCGTATGCGGGCGAACTCATACCCGTAGGCAAACCCGGCTTTCCATCCGGAGAATCCGCTCTTTATGCGGAATGCATAGGTCAGCATCTTGGCAGAATCTTCGCTCACGGAACTGAGCGGCTTCTTGAACCCTCTGTCCTTCGGCTTCTCCACAAAATACTTCTCGTTCGATATCTCGTCCTCGACCGCCTCAGAATATACGGAGGCGTACTCCATCCCGGAGAAGTTGAAATGGTACAGGCGAAACGTATCGGACTCCGCCCCTGCGGAATCGGCAATGCCGTATGTCCGCTCAAGATCCGCATATTCGTCGTCAAGCAGACTGCCGTTCACGCGTGATATCCGCCCGGCACGACGTACGGCGACCGCAACGCCGGCGACAATCCGGTCAGTCCCCTTGCTCACATTCTGCTCCTGCACAAGCTCATTGTAGAAATAGACGACGGTCGGCGTCATGTCGATGCGGGCGCGTTCCTGCGCAAGCGAAATCACCGAGGTTGCCGCTGCCAAGGCCCCCCTGTCAGCCATGCCGCGAACCACGGCGAAATAGCTGCCGACGGACACCGTGGCCATCGCGGCCATTATGCCGCCGACCACAAGAAGCTCGACAAGTGTAAACGCGCGCTTAGTCATCGATGTACCCATTCGCGTAGTTTGAGCTGCCTGCGGCCTCGTTCGCCTTCTGGAGGAGCACCTTAACGGTATCGGATTTCGGGTAATAGTACAGACGGAAGCGGCAGAAGCGTCCATGGTTCGGTCCAGCGTATCCGAAATTCATCTGGGAAAGCGATATCTTGTTCTTCGAACCTTTCTTTGTGGCATCCGCAAAGTCACGGCCTCGCGGACATTTTCCGTCGCATCTGTGGTCGGCCTTGCCTACGATTTTCCATTCTTCAGCCTGTCTCCAGTTCTTGTGGATGTCCACGCAACCGTAAGCGTTGATGTTCTTCGCAACGATCAGTCCGGATGGATCCATCACCGGATTGGCGTTCTGCCCCGTGGAGACCTTCACGATTGTGCGAAAACACTCGTCAGCCTCGTCTGCGGTCAGCTGCACATAATCGCCCTCGGAATAGTTCACCTTGTTCCTGATCGGCGTCGGCCACTCGCCCGTACGGGCGTAATACGTCTCAAGTCCGCTCTGCAACATATTGCGCAACGCTTTGGCACGACCAAGGCGCGACTTGTAGAACATCCCGTTCACACCCATCGTTATCGCCCCGGCGAGAATTGCGATGATCGCAATCACCACAAGAAGCTCCACGATGGTGAAACCGAGTTTGGTTGATAGTTGGTAGTTGGCAGTGGGTAGCTGATAGTGGGCAGTGGGCAGTGAGTGGTGGATGGACTGGTGTGCGGAAGACGCACAGCGGCTACCGCCCTTCCTCATCAGCCTAAATATGTCTTTAAAATTTCTCATTTCTCACTTCTCCATTTTCTACCCTCTACCCTCTACAAACTACCCTCTATCATCTACCCACTACCCTACTTCTTCACCTGCGCCGGACGCCAGCTGTACACGTCATCGTTCCGCCCGAACGAACCGTATTCCACCTTGCCGTTAGGGCCGGCCGCCCATACTGCGGCCGATGCGCGTATCTTCAGTTTGCCGCCGCCCTCCACATCCGCCTCTGTGATTCCGTCCCCGTCTTCATCGATTGCGAAATAAAGTATATGCTCTTTCACGGTCATGCCAGACGAAGGAACACGCGACCCTGCCGATGCGCTTTCGGAACGCTTCAGTATGGTCTCCGCCTCGGAGTCCACGATGCCGCAGCGATCCTTTCCGATAAGCCTGTACTGGTTCACGCTGCCGTTTGCGGACTTGACGTTGTACGAAAGTCCAAGCAGGTTGTAGCGCACAAACACGCGGCTCGTCTCCTCGTCAAGACGCCCGTTTCCGTCCGTGACGCGGCTGAGGAGATCCTCCGGCCACACGCCGTTGTTCTGCGTGAATATGTGCGTAAGCGCAGTCGCCGCATTCGACACAAGCTCCTGCGTCTTTGCCTTCTTCGCCGATCTGACAACCTTCGAGTAGCCAATCATCGATGCGGCGGAAAGAACCGCAATGATGCCGATCACAATCAGCATCTCCACAAGCGTAAAGGCGGATTTGGATGATAGCGGGTAGTGGGCAGTGGGTGGTTGGCAGTTGGTGGATGCGTGTGCGGAAGACGCACAGCGACTGCCATTTCTCAAACCTCTCAGTATCTCTCTATGAATTCTCATGCTACCTCCTACCAACTACCAACCTATCTTCCCGTACTCATGTATTTGATGTCGTCCGCCATCCAGCCGATGGCCAACTCATACTGCTTCCTGTGGTCTTTTCTGAACTGATCAAGGTCAATCCACGGAGGGAACGTCCGGCCGTTCGCCCCGGCAGACCATAGCGTGTACGTCTGGTACGGCGCCGGCGAGTAGTAGAAGAACTCGCGTCCCCAGCCGTCATAGATTGTGTACGAAAGCAGCGGATACCCACGCGAACCGCTCGAACCGCCGTATCCGCCAGGAAAATAAAGAGAAAACGAAGAGGCATCCTTCACCTTCGGAATTCCGGTATTGCCGGAGGTTCCTATCTGCACACCAAAAAACGAGCGATTGGGACCGTACACTATGTCGCGCAGGTTTGGCAGCCAGCGCGAACACGCCGCCTGGCTCGGAATCAAGTCTATCTGCCAATCGTCGTTGCCGCCCATGATGTCGCAGAAATCCTTCCATGAGGCATAGGCAATCCCCGAATCCATCCTTGGCGGAAGCGTGTTGTTTTCCGTCCATTGGACAAAGGCGTCCACTGCGTTGTTGAACGCCTGAGAGTTTCCGCTTTGCGCCCCCTTCGCGCAGTCGAGCATGAACCTGTAGCGGGGAAGCAGAAACGACATGAGACCGAACCGGAACAGCGGAAGGTCGTTTGCGGATGCAGTGTCCTCATATGAGTTCAGGAAGCCCGGACGGCCGCTTATGTCCTCAAGCGTACGGTTCACCCACTTATCTATCTTTGCCGCATCATCTGAGGAATACACGCCATCACTCACGGCGGATTTCACAGCGGACATGTAGTTCTGGTAGAGATCAAAGCTGTCTTTCATCTCACCATTCGCAGTTTGCATCTTGCTCGGTGGCGGGAACTTCGCCGACAGCGGCTGAGCGCGGCACGCCGCCTCCACACCGTAATATTTCTCGAACTCGGAATCGCTGCTGTCCGTGTCGTTGGGATCGCTCGACTGCACAAGTTCATCATTCACCCGACGATATATGTTGCGCGATACACCCTGAAGCGGAACGGGCGGATATGAACCGAAAGCGGCATAATATCCGGAAAGGCAGTTTTCAAGACACTGCATCCTGTACACGGTCGTCTCGCGATCGTTCGCGCTGCCGACGATGCCGGTCAGACGGAACAGTATGCCCATCATGGAGAGAACCACTACAGTGACAATCAGCAGTTCAATGAGCGTGAAGCCGGATTTGGTTGATGATAGTTGGCAGTGGGCAGCAGCGGGTAGCGGGTAGTGGGCAGGAAGGTGCGGGTTGAGGGGCGTGGAATGGGCGGCAGACTTGCATTGTCCACCGCACCTCAAGCAGACCGCTCTGAATATGTCCTTAAAAATCCTCATTCCACTCTCCACTACCAACTACCATCTACCAACTACCATCTATCAACTTCTCCCTTACATTCCGCCGCCGCCGGAGACGGAGGAGATGATCTTGATCATCGGCAGGAACATGGCGATGACGATTGTGCCGACCACGACCGCAAGGAAGATGATGAGCGCAGGCTCGATGGCAGCCGTCAGACCCGCCACTGCGTTATCGACCTCATCGTCGTAGGTGTTGGCGATTCGCGTGAGCATATCCGCCAAGGCGCCGGTCTCCTCGCCGACCTGCACCATGGAAACCACCATCGGAGGGAATACGCCGGATGCGGCGAGCGGATCGGTCATCGACTCACCCTCCTTCACAGCATCATGCACCGTCTGAAGCGCGTTCGCGATCACGCGGTTTCCGGCGGTGTCGCGCACGATCTGCAGAGCCTGAAGGA
Organism: uncultured Lentisphaeraceae bacterium; assembly: GCA_964440985.1. Taxonomy (GTDB): domain Bacteria; phylum Verrucomicrobiota; class Kiritimatiellia; order RFP12; family UBA1067; genus UBA1731. The sequence goes on from CAYTWE010000003.1 coordinate 51,525, forward strand.
TCGGGACGCCTGAGGCGAGCAGGGTGCCGAGCGTGCGGGTGACCTGCGAGATCGCCGTACGCTTCACGAGCGTTCCGGTAACCGGCATCTTGAGACGCATTACGTCAAGCGCGTACGCACCGCCCTTGGTGTGTCCGAGAACCTTGTAGATCACGATCAGAGCCGCCACACCTATCGCAATCTGTATGCCGTTGTGCTGCACGAACTCGGAGACACCCATCACGAACTCCGTGACCGCCGGAAGCGATGCATCGCCAAGGATGTCGGAGAACACCTGCTTGAACTTCGGAATCACCGTTGTGAGAAGGAACGCGGTGATGCCGATCGCCGCAAGAAGCACCACCGACGGGTAGATCATCGCGCCCTTCACCTTGTTCTTGATCGCCTGCGCCTTTTCGGCGAACTCCGCGAGACGGCTCAGCACGACTTCAAGCACACCGCCCGCCTCGCCGGCCTTCACCATGTTCACGTACAGGTTGTCAAAAATCTTCGGATAGGCCGTCAGAGCCTCTGAGAAAGTGCCGCCGCCGGAGATGTTCTCCGAGATGCCGTTCAGACAGGTCTCCATCGCCGGCACCTGGTTCTGCTTCTTAAGCACCTCAATGCAGCGCATGAGGGGAAGTCCGGCGTTCACAAGCGTGGCAAGCTGTCGCGTGAACGTCGTGAGATCCTTGGGCTTTACCCGTCCGCCGAATATGGACGGCATCTTTATCTTGATTTCCTTCTTCGCGGCGCTCTTCTTCGCCGCAGGGGCCGCCTTCTTCGCCGCAGGCTTCCTCGACGGCGCAGCCGCGCCCTTCACTTCGCCGATTGCGCTCGGGAAAAGCCCAGCCGCCCTCACGGCCGAAATGGCCTGCGCCCTGTCTGCGGCATCAACCGTGCCGCGCTGCTCTTTGCCTTGCGCATCCTGCGCGATGTACTGGAATGTCGCCATTTTTCGTCCTTGCCTGTCTGTTGCCCTGACTGACCGTCACCTGTGGGAAACGTGAGCCATTATATGAAAACCGGTTTCGCAAATCAAGCGGTCAACGCCCGAACCGTCCCATTGACGTGAACTTGGCGTACCGCCTGTCTATCAGCTCCTCCACGGGGAGACGCGAAAGCTCCTTCAGTGCCGCACCGATCGACTTCTTGAGATTCGCCATGAGGTTCTTCTCCGGGATGATCTCGTCTATCGCGCCGAGCCGCTTCAGATCGGGGGCGGTGATCTTCAAAGCCTCCGCCGCCTCCGCCGCCTTTGCGCCGTCGCGCCAGAGGATGCCGGCGCACCCCTCCGGGGAGATCACCGAATACACGGCGTTCTCAAGCATGAGAATCCTGTCGCCGACCGCTATCGCCAACGCGCCGCCGGAGCCGCCCTCGCCCGTGACGACCACGATGACAGGCGTCTTGAGCGCAGCGAAGAACTCAAGCGACTTCGCGATCGCCTCCGCCTGCCCGCGGGCCTCGGCGGTGTCGCCGGGATACGCTCCCGGCGTGTCGACGAACGTCACCACCGGAACGTGGAACTTCTCGGCAAGCTTCGCGAGACGCATCGCCTTGCGGTAGCCGTCCGGGTTCGCCATGCCAAAGTTCGCGGCCATGTTCTCCTCGACCGTCGCGCCTTTGTGATGTCCGAGAACGAGCGCCCTGTGGCCGGCGAGCGTCGCGAAACCGCCGATCAGCCCCCTGTCGTCGTTTACGAGCCTGTCGCCGTGCAGCTCCTCAAAGTCCGAGCAAAGCGCCTTTACGAAATCGAAGATGTGCGGACGCTTTGCGTCACGCGCCAGTTTCACGCGATCGTACGCTGTGACTGATTTTGTCTTGGCTTTAGCCATTGCAACTCCTTAAATGCGAAACACCTGTCAACCTGAACCGCCGACCGCCGTCAAAACCCGAAATAGTGGAGCATCTTCACGATGAACGCCTTGAGTTCCGTGCGCGGCACGATCTTGTCGATGAATCCGTGCGCCAGAAGGTACTCCGCCGTCTGGAAGTCGTCAGGCAGCTTCTGGTGTATCGTGTTCTCGATCACGCGGCGGCCGGCGAACCCGATCAGCGCCCCAGGCTCCGTTATGTTGATGTCGCCGAGCATCGCATACGACGCGGAGACGCCGCCAGTCGTCGGGTCGGTGAGCACGGAGATGTACGGAAGCCCGGCATCCTTGAGCCTCCCGATTGCAGCCGACGTCTTGGCCATCTGCATGAGGGAGAGGATGCCTTCGTGCATCCGGGCGCCGCCGGATGCGGAGCAGAGCACGAGCGGACGGCGCTCGGCGATCGCCTGTTCGGCGGCACGGCAGATGCGCTCGCCCGTTCCCGTGCCGAGTGAACCGCCCATGAAAGCGAAATCCATCACGCCGAGCATCACCGGAACACCGCCCATCGCAGCCGTTCCGACTACAACCGATTCCGTTTCGCCGGTCTTGGCGATCGTCGCCTCAACCTTGTCCTTGTAGGCGCCGGAGGCATCATGGAACTTGAGGTGGTCGGAATACGACACGTCGCGGAACAGTTCGATGAACGTCCCTTCATCGGCAAGAAGCGCAATGCGTGCGCGCGCCTTCATGCGTCCGTGGTAGCCGCACTCCGGGCATATGCCCTTCCAGTCCTTCTTCGCAAAATACTTTCTGCAGCGCGGGCACACCGTCCACAGCTCCTTGCTCTGCGGGATAGCCGCCTTCTCTGCCGTCTTTTCAAACCATGCCATCGGAATCTCCTTAAATGTCCGCCGATTATACCACAAAAGCCGCGGAGTCACGCAACTGCATCAGGCCTTGACCTCCCAGCCCGGCTCGTACTCGCGTGTCCAGAACTTTGCCGCCGCACAGCGAGGGTCTTTGAGCCTGCCCGTCTGCGGATCTACATGCACCGCTTCGCCGGTCGTCATCGACACGTTTCCGAGTTCCGTCAGGAGGTTGGACTTCAGCGACGAATCAATGGGCTGCGCCGTGTCGAGGCATTTCTCGCGGACGCATTTCACGAAGCGGGCGACATGGCAGCGGTCGCAGCCGCGAATCGGGTCGGAAAGCCGCGTGTCACCGACCTGCGCCGCAGGGTCTGCTTCGTTCGCCGCCCATTCCTTTATGAGCTTCTTGCCGGTGCGGTCATAGACTGCCGATTCGCCGAGCGGACCGAAGAACGCAAGCCCGTCGTCGCAGTAGACGAGACAGCCCGTCCACTTCCCCATGAACGGGAACGCGCCGGCATGAGAGCATCCCTCCCAGGTGAGGTACTTCTTGTCCGGGAACTGAACCGTGAGCATGTGGGTGTCGTCCCAGTTCCAGTCCTCCCCCTCGCAGAAGAGGTGTCCGCCGCCGGCGTAGACCCTCTCCGGCCACTCCGCACCGAGCGCCCAGCGTCCGATGTCCACAAAATGCAGCCCGTTGTTCGGAAGGTCGCCCGTGCCGTAGCCGCGGAAGAAGCGCCAGTTGTAGTGGACGATGTTCGTGCGATACTCCGTGCGCGGTGCGCAGCACTGCCACAGATCCCAGTCGAGCCATTCAGGGACAGGGGCCGGCTTCACGTTCCTGATCGCCGGACGGTCGCTCATGCACCACGCCTTCGCCCAATGCGGCTTGCCGTACGCGCCTGAGCGGATCGCCGCCACAGCCTGCTGCGTCGCATACGAGCTGCGCCGCTGTGTGCCGAGCTGGAACACCACCCCGGTCTTGCGCTGCACTTCGGCAAGAACCTCGGCCTCGCCGGCCGTCACGCCGATCGGTTTCTCAAGGTAGACCGCCTTGCCGGCCTTCATCGCCGCGCAGGCGATGTACACGTGGCTGTGGTCTGGCGTCGCGACGATTACGCCGTCTATGGACGGATCGGCAACCACTTCGCGGAAATCCTTGACCTTGCGCGGCATACTGCCAGAAATCTGCTTCACGGTCTCCGCCGCAAGATCCATCGCCGTGGAATCCACATCGCACACCACGGAGATTGCGCAGTCGGGAAGCTCGGCGAAGCGGCTCATCACCTGAAAGCCGCGCCCGCGCCCGCCCTTTGGATCTACGACAAAGCCGTTCCCGTGATCCGCAGTCCTTGCGCATCCGATGATGGCAAGTGAAACCTTGCCGGACGGCGCCCCGAACACTGTGTTGGCTGACGCAATAGCGAACGCACCCGCGCCGGCGGTCTTGATGAAGTCTCTACGGTTCATAGCATCTCGCTCCATGTTTCAGATGTTTGCCGCCCCCGCGCCCGCCACCCGGCAACAGCGCAGGGATTGCCGCCAATTATACCACAAGCGGGGCGCACCCGCGATGCGCCGTCACTTCAGCGACGCAAGCAGTCCGCCGGCAAGCACAAGATGCCGCTCGCGGTCGGAAAGGGCTGTCGTCGCCGTGAACGTCCTGCCGCCGGCGCGGATCGTCACCTTGCCGTCGCCCTCGACCGCTGCGCGGACATTGCCGAACTCAAGCCGGTCTCCCGCGTTGAGCGAATCGTAGTCCGCCGCATCGTCGAAGATGAACGGCACGATTCCGAAGTTGATGAGGTTTGCGCGGTGGATGCGCTCGATGGACTTCGCCAGCACGGCCTTGACGCCGAGATACATCGGACACAGCGCAGCGTGTTCGCGGCTCGAACCCTGTCCGTAGCTCTCACCGGCGACAATCACGTTCGCAAGCCCCGCCTTGCGGTTTTCAAGGCACTTGTCATGGAACTTCGGGTCGCACGGCTCGAAGACGAACTTCGCGTACTCGGGAATGTTAGACCTGAACTTCAGACGGGCGCCGGCCGGCATTATGTGATCGGTGGTTATCTTGTCGCCGACCTTGATTGCACACGCGCCGCTGAACGACGCCGGAAGCGGTTCGCCCTTCGGCACCTGGGCGATGTTCGGCCCGCGCACGATCTTCGCGCCCCTCACGCCCTTCCCCGCCGTGCTGCGGTAGAGGAACATCGAATCGTCGATGGGGAACTTCGACGGCGCCGGAACTGCGCTCACGGTATGCTTGCGGGGATCCGCAACCTTTCCGGAAAGGGCGCTCGCCGCAGCCGTCTCAGGGGATACGAGGTAGACCTGCGCGGACTTCGTTCCGCTGCGCCCTTCGAAATTGCGGTTGTTGGTGCGGAGCGACACCGCGCCGGTGCGCGGACTCATGTGCGCCCCGATGCAGAACCCGCAGGCGTTTTCAAGGATGCGGCAGCCCGCCTTGACGAGCGTGGCGAGAGAGCCGTCCGCCGCCAACATGCTCACGACCTGACGCGAACCGCAGGCTATGCCGACCTCCACGTCGTCTGCGACGTGCTTGCCCTTGAGCATGAGGGCGACAGTGCGGATGTCGCGGTAGGAGCTGTTTGTGCAGGAGCCGATCATTATCTGGTTCACCGCCGTTCCGGACATCTTGCGCACGGTCACGATGTTGCCGGGCGAATGCGGCGCCGCCATCAGCGGCTCAAGCTTCGAGAGGTCAATCTCGTATACGTCATCGTACGCCGCTCCGCGATCTGCCGTAAGCTCAACCCAGTCCTTTGCGCGACCCTGTGCGGCGAGGAACTTCTTCGTGACGGAATCGCTCGGAAACACGCTCGTCGTCACGCCAAGCTCCGCGCCCATGTTCGTGATCGTTGCACGGCTCGGCACGTCGAGCGTCTTTACGCCGGGGCCGAAGTATTCGAATATCCAGCCGACGTTGCCCTTCGTGCCGAAGCGTTCGAGAACCTTCAGTATCACGTCCTTCGCGCTCACGCCCTTCGGCATCCTGCCGGTGAGCTTGATGCCGCGCACCTTCGGCGTGGGGATGTGGAATGCGCCGCCCGCCATGGCGACTGCGATGTCTATGCCGCCGGCCCCGATCGCGATCATGCCGATTCCGCCGCCCGTCGGCGTGTGGGAGTCGCTTCCGAGAAGCGTCTTGCCGGGCTTGCCGAAGCGCTCAAGGTGCAGCTGGTGGCAGATGCCGTTGCCGGCCTTCGAGTACACGATTCCGTACTTTTTCGCGATGGACGCAAGGAAGTCGTGGTCGTCGGCGTTCTCGAACCCGATCTGAACGGTGTTGTGGTCAACGTACGAGACGGCAAGCTCGTTGCGCACGTGCGGAACGTCCATCGATTCGAACTGCAGATACGCCATGGTGCCCGTCGCATCCTGCGTGAGCGTCTGGTCTATGCGTATGCCAAGCTCCCTGTCCGTCGCCGGATCTCCCTCCACAAGATGTGCCGCAATTATCTTGCGCGTGACGTTCATCGGTTCTTTCCTGTCGACTTTCTTCATTTTCCCTCCTGTTTGAATCGTGTGTTGTGTCCAAAATCAACCTATCCTTGCGACTGCGGATTTTATGTCGTTCCACATTTCACGCTTGGCCTCGTTCATGTGCGGGGAATCCGGCTGAAAATGCGTGAATATGAAATCCGGTGAGAACGTGGTGATCGCCGGAATGCCGCCCACCGTAAGCCACGCGCCACGTACCGGACGCGCCGTCGGAAGCCGCTTCCGCATCGCATCGGAGCCGAGCATCACGATTACGCGGGCCCTGCACCGTTCGTTCATCAGCAGGCGCACCCCAGGCCGGATCTTGTCGATGGCCGCAAACGTCCTGCGCATCGCCTCCGCACCGGCATCCGAAAGCGGCCGCCCCGTGAAGAACGCAATGTCGCATTCCGCCGCCTCTCCGGGTGCGGCGGGAGCGGACTGCACGGCAGACGGTGCGACCGGAACGGATTGCGCCTTGGGTGAAGCGACCGGAATCGGCGTGGCGGAACCCTTCCGCAGCATCGGCTCAGCCTGTACGGAAGCCGGCGGCGTTCCTGTCGCCGCGTTCCCGGTTGCGGCATCGCCCGGAGTGGCGGGGGCGCCCGGCGACGGCGGCTTTTCGCACTCCGGCGGCACGAGAAGCGCACGGTCGATCTCAACCGTGCGCGTCCCCAGCTCCCGCTCGAGCTCCAGGTTCTCAAGAATCTGATCGTAGATGTCCATCATCCGGCTGTGTCTGCTGCGGCCGGACCGACAGTCCTGCACGGCGGATGCGGGTCTCCGCCATGCGGCATCCGTCAGTCCTTTTTCCCGAACCCGTACGGATTCATCGACTGCCAGCGCCAGAGGTCTTCGCACATCTTCTCGATGCCGCGCTCGGCCTTCCAGCCCAGCTCCTCCTTGGCGAACGACGGATCGGCCCAGCACTCCGCCACGTCACCGGGGCGGCGGGGCTTTATCACGTAAGGAACGGTGCGTCCGCTCGCCTTCTCGAACGCCTTGACGATCTGAAGGACGGAGTAGCCGTTGCCCGTGCCGAGATTGATGATCTTGAGACCGTAGTCATCCGCCTTCTCAAGACGCTCCACCGCCTTGAGATGCGCATTGGCGAGATCGACCACGTGGATGTAGTCGCGCACACCCGTGCCGTCCGGCGTGGGATAGTCGTTTCCGAACACCGAAAGCTCCTTGAGCCGCCCTATCGCGACCTGCGCGACGTACGGCAGGAGGTTGTTCGGGATTCCGGCGGGGTCTTCGCCGATGAGTCCGCTCTCGTGCGCACCGATCGGATTGAAGTAGCGCAAAAGTATCACGTTCCACGACGGATCCGCCTTCTGCACATCCCTGAACACCTGCTCCATCATCAGCTTCGTCCAGCCGTACGGGTTGGTGCATCCGGGCGTGGGGAAGTCTTCGCGGATCGGCACCGACTTCGGCTGCCCGTATACCGTGGCGCTGGACGAGAACACGATGTTCTTGCAGTTGTGCGCGGCAAGCACCTTCAGCAGGGTGAACGTTCCGCCAAGATTGTTCTGGTAGTACTTGAGCGGAATCTGGACGGACTCGCCGACGGCTTTAAGCGCGGCGAAATGTATCGTTGCATCGAACGGTGCCTCTGCGGAGACGATTCCGTCAAGCGCCGCCTCATCGCGGATGTCCGCCTTGTAGAACTTCACGTCCTTGCCGGTGATCTGCTTGACGCGACGGAGCGACTCCTCGGAGGAGTTGCAGAGGTTGTCCACGACCACGACTTCGTGTCCGGCGTTGAGAAGCTCAACGCAAGTATGGCTGCCGATGAATCCGGCGCCGCCGGTAACAAACACCTTCATTTTGGTTGCCTCTCGCAGAGTGCGCGGTTACTTGGTTGCGGTGCGGTCGTTGTATTCGCCCGTCTCGGTGTTGATGCGGATGACGTCGCCTTCGTTGATGAAGAGCGGCACAGGGAGCGTGTATCCGCCCTCGACCGTCGCCGGCTTCGTCACCTTTCCGGAGGCCGTGTTGCCCTTCACGCCAGGTTCGACCTTCGTGACCTTGCGCGTGACGAGCTGAGGGAGCGCAACGCCGATGACCTTGTCGTTGAAGAACAGCGCAGAGACCTCCATCTCGTCCATGAGGAAGTACTTCTTGTCGCCCATGACGTCCGCCGCCACGCGAATCTCCTCGAAGTTCTCGTCCGTGAACACGAACGCCGTGCCGTCGTCATACGAATAGGTGACGTCGCGCTGGATAAGCTCCGGCTTCTCGAACTTGTCTCCAGAACGGTAGCTGCGGCTCATTCCGCCGCCAGTTATCATGTTGCGGAGCTTGCAGTTGTAGATCGCCTGTCCCTTGCCGGGCTTGGAGAAGTCAAACTCCGTGATTTCCCAAGGCTCGCCGTCAATCAAAAGCTTGACGCCCTTGTGCAATTCTCCCGCTCCGATTACTTCGCCCATCTTGTGCTCCTTAGTTGCTTGTCTGTTCTTGAAATGAAATTTGTCTTGTATTATACCGAAAACGCCACATCCCCGCAACTCGCAGATGAATTTCACTTGGCCGCCCACGCATCATCGGCATTTCTCCGCAAAGGCGGACGCACACTGCATCGCGTACGGCCATGGCGCCGCATGGCTCTACCCGGTCTGCCGGGACGAGAGGTCCGCAACCCCGGCCTCGTTGAAACGGCGCCTGCGCACGGTCGCGTTCGCCGCATTCACGGCGGCGTAGCGCGGGCACGTCTCAATATGATCGTTTATGATGCCACAGGCCTGAAGATGGGAGTAGACCGTGACCGGGCCAAGATACTTGAATCCGCGCTGGCGAAGATCCTCACTGATGTCCGCCGACAGCCCGTTCGACGCAGGGATCAGCCCCTTGCCGTGCCTGTCGTAGAGAATTGTCTTGCCGTCCGAAAAGCCCCAGATGTATGCCGTGAAAGTGCCGAACGTCCGACGAACCTCGATGAACGCCCGCGCATTTTGGATGACGGCCTCAATCTTCCGGCGCGAACGTATCATGCCGTCGTGCGCAAGGATCCGCTCAACGTCGGCATCTCCGTAGGTGGCGATCCTGTCGAAGTCGAAACGCTTGAAGACGGTACGGAATATCTCCCGCTTCTTCATCATGAGATCCCAGCTCAGGCCACACTGCATGACCTCCATCATGAGATACTCGAACTGGCGTCTGTCGTCACGGACAGGCATCCCCCATTCCTCGTCGTGGTATCGGCGGGTGATTTCGGATACGCACCCCCAGCTGCATGGCTTCGCGCCATCGGCGTTTGCATCACCGGCATCGATGTGCATCTCAAGCCCTTTCAGTTTCCTCTATCGTCAGGCTCCGCATCGCCGCCGAAACTTCACTTCATCCCGCCCGATACGGCCTCCCAGGCGCAGATGCGCATCAGTTCTGCATCCTTCTCCGGCAAACCTGGCGGCGCATACGTGCAGGCCGTCACGTCCTTTCCGAACAGTGCCGCCACCCAGACGCAGCCCTGGAGATATTCGCCCGCCGGATTGAGATGGAAAGCATCGACCTGAAGCTTGCCGCTCTTCGACCACGATGCCCTGCCGACCGGATCGCCGAAGAACGGCAACGGTGCAGGCGGACGCAGGGCGGCGCGTTCGGATGCCGATGGCATGTTCTTCCACTCGACGGGGCGTCGCGTCCGGTACAGCTGGACGGCCGTCCCTGTGGGGATGATCTTCAGGCAATGCTTCCGCGCCAGCGTCGCGTAGGCTTCATGCAGTTTGGCGTACATCGCATCGAGCGTCAGCCCCCATGCCGTAAGCCGACCGTCGTATGGGCTGTACGACCATGTCTCGTGAACGCGGATTTCGGCTTGTGGCGCAAGTTCACGGATCTTTGCAATCAGATTGTCGGCATATGGCTGATACTTGCCGTAGAACGCGCTTTCGTGGCTTGCCTGCTGCACCGTCACCACATCCCACCGGTCGGCGGCAAGCGCCTGCGGAATGTTGGCGCGACCTCCCTTCATCACCTTCTGGATCGGAGCATCCTGCACCGCACACGATGTCCAGCTCAACTGCACGACGTAGGGACGCGCCTCCGGATCTTCCGCAGCCTTCTCGACGTTGCTCCAGTGCGCATTGAGCGGACATCCCCCGATGTAGAGGTTCGCAAGGTCGAGTTCGCACCCCGTAGCACGAGCCACGGCCGGCATCTGCTTCAGCACGCTCTCCGAAAAGCTGTTGCCGATCATCAACACCTTCAACGTCCGGGCCTCAACCGACAGACACGCCGCAGCCCATACCGCCATGAGAGTACATATCCGCTTCATCATTGCCAATTCCTTTCGCCGATAGATTACTGAACCAAATGCACAGACTCTATCATTTCACGCCTGCGGGTGCAAGACACCCAGCGCATAAAACGTGTCACCGGAAAGTTGCAATATCTCGTGGCGCAGTTTCAGACGGGGCGAAAGTCATGCCGCATCATAACGCCAAAGAGGGCGACGCTCCCGTTGTGCAGCGGATTCCGGAACTCCGGGTCGATGCGCTCGCGAAGTGCTACGCGGCATGTGTCATCCGCCCCGCGCTCATCTGTCACGAAATGAAACCGGTCGATCGCAACAGGCCAAAAATCAAACGATCTGTCTTCTGTGCCTGCCAGCAAAGCGCCCGCGTGAAAGCGATGATGCCGCAAGAATGAGGAGAAGCCCGGGGACAAGAAAGATGCCAAAACGCTCCGTCGCCCGCAGTTCCTCTTCCTCTGCCTGCTCCTTGGCGGCGACCTGACGCAGGAAGCGGCGATATATCGCACCCAACGTCGTCTCCGCCGTGCCGGCTGTGGCGAGCGGGACGTACCGGCCTTCAGATGCGGCGGCCACCTGACGGAGCGCCGCCTCCTCCAGCCTGACCTTGACAGGCTGTCCCTTGAACATCTGCACACCCTTGCCGGACGGATCCGGGATCGTCGACTCGTGCTGCGGATCGCCAAGCCCGACAGTGAAGATGGGTATTCCGCGTTTCTTCGCAATCTCCGCGCTCATCAAGGCATTGTTCCGGAGGTCGCCGCCGTCGGAAACGAGGATGATGGCATTGTGGCCGTCCATCGCAGGGTCAAGCGCCTGGAGCGAAGTGCGAATCGCCGCCCCAAGGTCGGTCTCTCCGCGTGGTGCGGATTCCGGCGTCGCAGATTCAAGCGCGGAACGGAGAAATGCAGTGTCCGTGGTGAGAGGACACAACAGCGTCCCCTTCTGACGAAACGCGACAAGAGCACAGCGGTCGCCGTCGAGCGAATCCATCAGATCTGCGATGTCCGCCTTTGCGCGCTCCAGGCGGTTCGGACGCACATCGTCAGCGAGCATCGAACGGCTTACGTCAAGCGCAACCACAACGTTGCGGCTCTTCGCCGCCACAATCTGCGAACTGTGTCCCCATTGCGGACGCGCCGCCGCGAACAGGCACAACGCCAGCCCCGCAAGCAGCAGAATTGCCTGAACGAGAAACGTTCCCGGACGGTTCGGCATCAGCCTGCGGCGAAGCGGCGGTGCGACAAGGCTTCTGAGCCGCGTTTCAGACCGCGCACGCAGATATGTCCAGAATGCGCCGGCCAGCGGGACGAACAGCACGAACACCAGCATCCACGGATTCACGAAGCGCATTACACGAGCCTCCTTGACGCCATCATCTGGAGCGACACGGCAGCGAGCACGAGCAGCGACCCAAGAAGCAGGAACGGCGGGAAATATTCGCGATACCGCTGGAAGACCGTGCGGTCGAGCGTAGTCTTCTCAAGGGAATCGATCTCATCAAGCGCCGCACGCAGCCCCTTTGCATCCCGGACTCCGAAGTAGCGGGCGCCTGTCTTCTTGGCGATGGACTTGAGCTGCGATTCGTCAAAGGAGGAGTTTGAGTACTGCACCGTCTCGCGCCCGAACATGTCCTTTGCGCGGAACGGCGTACGCGATGAATGGGTTCCCACACCTATGGTGTACACGCGAACGCCAAGCTTCGCCGCCGCAGCGGCGGCGTCATCCGGCTCAACCGCACCCGTGTTGGATACGCCGTCCGAAAGCAGTATCACGATGCGCGACTTGGTCTCCGCGTTCTTGAGCCGCGCAAGAGCCGTCGCAAGCCCGTCGCCGACCGCCGTCATAGTCTCGTCCGGATCGATCGGCTGTCCGTTCGCGTCAAAACTCAAAGCCGGAACCTGCACACCGCGCAGCACCTGCAGCAGGGCCTCGTGGTCTGCCGTGAGCGGCGTGAGCGAAGCGGCGTAGCCGCCAAATGTTATCAGTCCGATAAGATCGTCTGGACGCGCCTCTACGAATTTCGCGAAAAGCTCCTTCACGACATCAAGCCTGGTCTTGGCGTCCTTCAGGCTGCGCACTCCGGACGGAGAGAGATCCAACGCCTCCATCGATCCCGACACATCCACCGTCATCGCTATGGCAATGGCGTCCACGTTGCGGCTTTCACGGTTCAGCGGTCTGCGGGGACGCGCACAGGCGATGACAAGCAGAGCCACGCCGAAAAGAAAGACGAACGGGAGGATGTTGGCGAAATGCGCCCGCCATCCTGCGGTTCGCGGCGGCAGACGCCCCACGGCGGAGAACTTCACTCCGCTTTGCCTTCCCCTGCGAAGCATCCTCCATGCGGCGATTCCGAGCGGAATCGCCATCAGAAACGCATATGGCCAGGCGAAATCCATGGATGTTCCCGTCACCCCTGTCCAGCACGGCTGCGGCTGTCTGCCTCAAGATAGCCTTTCGCCTTCCCCGTCGCGGAATCCGCCATCTCCGGCGTAGCCTCCACACCGGCGAACTTCACCATGTCTGCGGATTCCAGGAAGCTGCGGAGTTCGGCGAGCGCCTCTTGCGTAAACGCAGGATTTCCGGCGGCGGCCCGGAGAAACTCGTCCGTCGTGAGGTTCGGCGCACGGACAGAGTGCCGCCGCTGTATGTAGCGGCGCACGACCATCGTAAGCTCCACGTAGAAATCCTTGTACCTGCCGCGTCCGGGAAGTCCCTTCTTCAGAAGCCTGTCAAGCTCCAGCATGGCACGTTCTATCGGACTCATCCGATGTTCCCTCACCTTCTGGAGAATCCGTCTGACGGCATACCAGACGCCCATGGCGACAATCGCCGCAGAAAGCAGAACCAGTCCGCAACGCCACACCAGCCGCCACGACAGCGGAGGCAGATCCTTCTTTGGCGACACTTCAATCCCGCCAGTCACCGTTTCACGCGGCTTAGGGTTCTCAAAATACACTGGCGCGGTGTAGAACGATTCGACGCCGGACGACACCCCCGCTCCGTTCGCAGACTGTCCCGCCGCATCCCGCCTGACGATTGAGACGACGAACGGAGCCAGCTTGTACTCCTTCTCGCAAGGCTTCGGCACAAGCCGCCAGCGCGACATGTATGCCGTTGTTCCGTCTTCGGACGTCAACGGCTCCTCGGCAAAGTCCTCCGCAATGGAGAATCCGCGAAAGCGGTTGCGCAGATCCGGAAGCGCAAGCGACGCACCGGCAGGGGCAACCGCCTTGACCGTCACCTCGAAATCGCGGGAGACATCCACCCTGTCGGCTGATGTCTCCACGGAGAGCGACACACCGTTGCGCGAAAGGTCGGAGACGGCGGCGTTCGCCGACGCTGCATATGCAGTAAGCGCCGCGAGCGCGAACGCCCTCAGCGCACCGTGCGAAAACCTGTCATTGATGCCGACCAAACGCATATGGACGCGGATTATACCACACACGTGACCGTGGCGCAGTTCCTGTGCACCTACGCATCGAAGCGGATTGAAGCGGCACGTCCATGCGCGTCAAGGCCCTCAACGGCCGCAAACGCCGCAATCGTATCCTTGGTCTCCTCAAGATCCGCCTTGGTGAACGCCACGAAGCTGTGGCGACGGCGGAAATCGTCGGGAGTGAGACCGTTGAACATGTTCGCGGCGCCGCCGGTCGGAAGCACATGCGACGGGCCGGCGACAAAGTCGCCGGCGGATTCGGGCGTCCAGGCGCCAGCGAACACCGCTCCTGCGGCGCGAACGCCCTTCATCAGCTTCAGCGAATCCCTGCACATTATCTCGAAATGTTCAGGTGCAAACCTGTTCACAAGCTCAAGCCCCTCGGCGAGACTATGCGTGACGGCGAACAGGATGCCGCCTCGGTCGATCACACGCTGCACGAGCGCCTTGCGGGAGAGCGTCTCCATCTGTTCGAGAAGGGAACGCTTGACATCCTCCGCAAACTCGCGGGACGGCGTGACGAGCAGCGACTTCTCCCAGCCGCTGCCGTGTTCGGCCTGTGAGAGCAGATCGGCGGCGACCCACTTCGCGCTTACGGAACCATCAGCCAGCACCGCAATCTCACTCGGCCCTGCCACCTGGTCGATTCCGACAAAACCGTACACCTGCCGCTTCGCCGCCGTGACGTACGCATTGCCGGGGCCGACGATCTTCTGCACCTTACGGCAGGACTTCGTTCCGAACGCCATCATGCCTATCGCCTGGATGCCGCCCACGCGGTATATCTCGGTGGCGCCGGAAAGCTTAAGCGCATAAAGAAGCACCGGATTCACCTCTCCCGTCTTGCCGGCAGGGGTGCAGGCGACAATCTCCCTCACGCCTGCCGCCCTGGCAAGCGTAACCGTCATCACAGAAGTGGACGCAAGCGGAGCCGTGCCGCCCGGCACGTACACGCCAACGCGATCCATCGGCGAGAAGAACTCGCCCGCACTTCCGCCCCGCGGCGTCTTCATCGTCCATGCGGAACGGAGCGATTCCTTGGAGAAGCGCATCACTCGCCTGTGGGCATCCTTGACGGCTCGTTTAAGGTCTATCGGCACGGCGGCGTCCACGCCGTCGAGTTCCTTCTGCGATATGCGGAAGCGGGCCGGCGTGAGCTTGGCCCCCTCAAACCTTGCAACGCACTCTGCGACGGCGGCGTCGCCTCTTGCGCGGATGTCCGCAAGAACCTCGGACGCCGCCCGCTCCGCCTCCTCCGGAAACGCGCTGCGCTCAAGAAATTCAGTGACGACCTTGCTCTGCCGCCCCTTTTCCGACCAATCCACTATACGCAACATTGTCTATCCTCCTTCTCACAATGCCATTTTGAAAACGGTTCAATGAATGTTGCCGCGAGACGGATGCGACTTCTTCTTCGGCGGATCGAGCTTGAGAAACGTCGCGAACTTCATCGCCTCTGCGGGGATCTCGTCACCCGTGGTGTCCGGCATCGCCCCTATGTCCGGCTGCTCTTCAGCGGGCGTCTTCGGCTTCACGACATCGCGAAGGACCTGCCTGAAGCCCTCAATGCCGAGCGGGCCATCCCATTCCTTAAGATCGGAGTATTCGCGAAGCTCCTTCTTCGCCGCCTCGCAGCAGAGCGGAATGGGCGTCACACCCGTCTCCTTGACGAACCGCCGCAGGTTCTTTCGCGCCGCAGCGCAGTCCATCTTGTTCGCGACGACAATTGCGGGGCGCACCGGCAGCTCTTCGTTGTAGTCCGCAATCTCCTTGGAAAGGATGCGGTAGTCCTCCCACGGCTCGCGTCCGTCAGTGCCGGCCATGTCTATTACGTACACCATCACGCGGCTGCGCTCAAGATGCCGGAGAAAGGCGAAGCCGAGACCTACGCCCTTCGATGCCCCCTCGATTATTCCCGGAACGTCGGCAATGCGTATCTTGGCGAAATCATGATACACCATCGTGCCGACAATCGGGTTGAGCGTCGTGAACGGATACGAGGCTATCTTCGGCGTCGCCGCCGAGACCGCCGTGAGCAGGGAGCTTTTTCCCGCGTTCGGGAAGCCCAGAAGCCCGGCATCCGCAATCGTCTTGAGTTCGAGATGCAGCCGGCGCTCCTCCGCCGCCCCGCCAGGCGTATGCTCGGTCGGCGCCTGATTGACCGAACTTTTGAAATGCACGTTTCCGAAGCCGCCCGCTCCGCCCTTGGCGACAATCACCTTTTCGCCAGGCTCGACAATGTCGGCAACGAGAAGCCCAGTGTCGGCATCCGTGACGAGCGTTCCCGGCGGAACGTCAACAATCTTGTCGCGTCCACGCCGTCCATAGCATTTCCGTCCGGACCCGGGAACGCCGTCCTCCGCGAAAAGATGCGGATCGAAATACAGCGAAACGAGGGAATTCACATGATTGCTTGCGCGGAACACCACATCTCCGCCGCGTCCGCCGTCGCCTCCGTCCGGGCCGCCGAACATGACGAGAGCTTCGCGGCGGAACGTCGCCGCACCGTCTCCGCCCTTGCCTGAACGGACAGTGACATCTACCTGGTCTATGAAAGTTCTCGTCTTCATTATTTCAAGCAAACGGACGTCCGGAACCAGTCCGGGCGTCCGCCTTTCCTGCGTTTCTGACGCCCGCTATTATCTCTTGACGAGCTTGCGGACGGCCTTGTGGGAGCAGAACGTGCGCTCGGTGTAGAGCTTCGCCCGGCGGGCGGTTCCCTTCTTGACCACGCGGATCTTCTCGATTGCGGGGCTGTTGAACGGGAAGAGCTTTTCGACGCGCACGCCGTAGCTGTCGCGGGACACCGTGAAGTTGCCCGACGCATTCTTGCGGCCGTTGTCAACCGCGAGAACCTTGCCTTCGAAATCCTGCAGACGGGTCTTGTCGCCTTCCCTCACGCGGATGGAGACGCGGACGATATCGCCGGCCTTGAACTCGGGGAAGTTCTTCTCCGCGAGCTTCGCCGTCTGTTCAGCATTGATCTTGTCAAGAATCTTGATACCCATTTCTGACCTTCTTTCTTCAGGTTAGGATGCGGGGGACTCGGCCTTCTTCGCAGGGGCCTTCGCCTTGACTGCGTGATGGGGCTTGAGCGCAGGGTTCTTGGCGCGGCGGATGAGCGAAGCGACTGTCTCCGAAGGCTTCGCTCCCTTGCTGAGCCAATGCTCGACGCGTTCAAGGTCGAGCTTGAAGTTGTTCTCCTTGAGCGCCGTGTCATACCAGCCGAGGATCTCGAGGAACTTGCCGTCGCGGGGCGAACGCTCGTCCGCCGCCACAATGCGGTAGGCCGCGTGATTCTTGCATCCCGTGCGGCGCATTCTGATTTTAACCATTGTTTCTTCCTGTTCGTTTTGGTGAAAGAGAGCGCGTAAGATACCATATCACGCCGACGAATGCAACAAAAAACAACGTAAACCGAAATTCGCGGTTTTCGAGCATCGTATCACGTCTCCACGCCGACGAGAAGGCAAAGCAGCAGATTTACGAGATTGAAAAGGAAGTGGCATGTCATCGATGAGCGTATCGTGCCGGATTTCCAGTAGAGCCATGCAAATGCCACACCAAGAAACCACAGCGGAATGAACGTGGCGGCGTGCAGATGCACCGCCGCGAACACGACGCCCGATACAAGCGCCGACATGATCGGAAACGCGCCGTCGGCTGAGTCCGCGGCCTTTCCTGTCCGGATGAACACCTTGCGTCCGATCCACCGGCAGAGATTGAACAGCCCCATGCGGAACACCATCTCCTCGATGACCGGCGCGACGACGACGGCGATGAGCGCGAACTTCGCCTTGACGCTCCAGGATGTGTTCGGATCGGAGAAGAGCCTTACGAGATCCTGCGGCGGCGGATTGAACCCCATAAGCAACGCGGCTTGCTCGGAGATCCAAGCAAGCCCCATTGCCGCCGCTGCAATCGGCAGAAACCACTTCAGCGCAAGCTTCACGCCTCGGCTTTCGTCTCGTTCGTGCCGCGCACCTTGATGTGCAGCTCGCGGAGCTGCTGCTCCGTGACGTAGTTCGGCGCGTTCATCATGAGATCCTGCGCCTTCTGGTTCATCGGGAACGCAATAACCTCACGGATGTTCGGCGTATCCGTGAGAAGCATCACCATGCGGTCGACGCCGGGCGCGATGCCGCCGTGCGGCGGTGCGCCGTACTGGAATGCATTGTACAGGCATCCGAATTTCTGGCGGACGACCTCCTTCGGATATCCGGCGATCTCGAACGCCTTTTCCATGATGTCGATGCGGTGGTTGCGGATGGCGCCGGACGAAAGTTCAATTCCGTTGCAGACGACGTCATACTGATACGCCTCAATCTCCAGCGGATTCTTCGTCTCAAGAGCCTCAAGCCCACCCTGCGGCATCGAGAACGGATTGTGCGAGAAGATCGTCTTTCCTGTCTCCGGATCCTTCTCGAAGAACGGGAAGTCCACTATCCAGCAGAACTTGTAGCAGTTCTTCTCGCGAATGTCGTTCGTCATGTGATCTGCTATGTCGGTGCGCACAAGCCCGGAGAGGCGATGGCACTCGTCGACAGGGGCGGCCATGAAGAAGAGGGCGTCGCCCGGCTCCATTCCGGAGATGCGCTTCATGTCCTCCAGCTGCGCAGCGGAGAGGAACTTGGCAATCGGCCCCTTCAGCTCGCCCTCCTTCGTCCAGGAGATGTAGCCAAGCCCCTTGCCGCCGTTCTCCTTGACGAACGCCTCGCGCTTGTCGAACCACGTGCGCGTCTCCACGCCGACGATTCCCTTCACGAGAAGCCCCTTCACGAGACCGCCGCCGGCGACGCAGGCCGCGAATGCCTTGAAGTCCGCCTTCGAGAAGAAGTCGCTCATGTCGATCCACTTGAGCGGATTGCGGAGATCCGGCTTGTCGCTTCCGTACACCATCATCGCATCGCGGTACTTGATGCGCGGCCACGGCGCCGCATTGCACTCCCATGTGGAGAACTTGCGGAACGTCTTGGAGACGACATCCTCGACCACGGAGAATATCTCATCCTGCGTGACGTAGCTCATCTCGATGTCAAGCTGATAGAACTCGCCAGGCGAACGGTCTGCGCGGGCGGCCTCGTCGCGGAAGCACGGCGCAATCTGGAAATACCTGTCGAATCCGGAGACCATCAGCAGCTGCTTGAACATCTGCGGAGCCTGCGGAAGCGCGTAGAACATTCCGCGATGTATGCGGCTCGGCACGAGATAGTCGCGTGCACCCTCCGGGGAGGACGCCGTGAGGATGGGCGTCTGGAACTCGTGAAAGCCCTTCTCCCACATCTGCTCACGCAGGAAGCGGATGACGTCGGAGCGGAGAATGATGTTGCGGTGAAGCTTTTCGCGGCGAAGGTCGAGATACCTGTGCTTGAGGCGCACATCCTCGGATTCGTCGGCCTTCTCGTCAGGGACGTAGATAGGCGTGACGCCAGATGCGGACTCCATCACGAGCTCATTGGCCTCGATCTCGATTTCGCCCGTGGGAAGGTCGGGATTGACCGTGTCCGCCGTGCGCAGCTTCACCTCTCCCGTCACCGTTATCACGGATTCAAGATGGGCCTTCTCCACAAGGCCGAAGAAGCTGCGGCTGGGGTGGACCACAATCTGGGTCAATCCGTAGTGGTCGCGAAGATCCACGAAAAGTATGCCGCCATGGTCGCGGAGACGGAACATCCAGCCAGAAAGGCGGACGGTCTTGCCTGCGTCAGAGGCGCGAAGTTCGTTGCATGTATGCGTACGGTAGGGATGCATTGTCGTATATTCTTTTCCTGCTTGAAAAAACGGGCGGAATTATATCACATCCAACGCAAGATTCAAACTGGGCGAACGCAGCGGATGCGAAAATTGCGCTGTCTGCGGCTTGCAGAACGGTTATGTCCATGCGGCGGCGCGATGCCACGGGGCAACCGGCAAAAAACGGGGGCGTCCGCGAAGGACGCCCCGTTTTCACCGTCCGGCGCAACAGCCGGATTGCCGCAGCTCGGCTCAGGCGCCAAGCTGAAGGCGCGCAAAGCGCTTCACCTCGATCGGTGCGCCGCCGCAGGCCTTCGACACGCCATCGAGATACTTCTCGACGGTGAGATCGGGATTCGCCACGTAATCCTGCTTGAGCAGGCAGATCTGGGTGCAGAACTTGGCGGCCATGCCCTTCTTGATGCCGGCGAGCGCCTGCTCAGGCGGAAGTTTGCCCTTCTGCTCCTTGAGCGCATTGAGCTTGATCTCAAGCTCGGCGTCAATCTCCGCCTGCGGAACGTCCTCAGGCTTGATGTACTTCGGGGAGTTCGCCGCAATCTGGAGGCAGACCATGTGAGCCGCTTCGGCGAGCTCCGCCGATGCCGCGCACTTCTCGCAGGGCGTAGCAAGCTCAACAAGCACACCAATCTTGCCACCCATGTGGATGTAGCTGGAGAGAATGCCCGTGCCTTCAAGCTGATAGCGCTCTGTGCGGCGGATCTTCACGTTCTCGCCGGTCTTGGTGAGAAGCATCTGATAGTCGTCCTTCAGCGTCTCCGCGACATCCTTGCCTTCGAGAGCGACCTGCGCCGCCTTGGCGCAGAACTCCTTGTAGGCATCCGTCTTCGCGACGAAGTCCGTCTCGCAGTTGATTTCGGCGAGGGCCATCGTCTTTCCGTCGGCAGCGGACGCTGCCGCGATGATGCCTTCCTTGGACTCCTTGTCGACGCGCTTGGCGGCAACGGCAAGCCCCTTCTCGCGAAGGTACTTGATCGCTTCCTTCATGTCGCCGCCGGCGGCCTTGAGGGCATCCTTGCAGGCTCCCATGCCGGCGGATGTCGCCTCACGGAGTTCCTTGATCATCGCTATCGTGATTTCCATCTCGAAAAATCCTTTCTGTTTCCGTTTGTCTTTCCGTGACCGCCGAATCACTCGGCGGCAGGTGCATCGGCCTTCGGAGCCTCAGCCGGCGCTTCGGCGGCGACCGCAGCTTCAGCGGCGGCAACACCGGCGGCGCGCTTGGCGGCGAGTTCAGCCTTGGCCTTGGACTCGGCGGCCTCCTTCGCCGCACGGGCGGCCTGCTTCACGGCGTTGGAGAGCGAACCGGCCTTCTTGCCACGCACAGCGGTCTTGACCGCAGCTTCGCCCTTCTCCGCCTTCTCGGCCGTCGCCTTGGCCTTGCGCTCGGCGCGAGCCGCCTTCTCGGCCGCTTCGCGATCCTTGCGCTCCTGGTTGCGCTTCGCGGCCTCTTCGGCTGCCTTTGCGGAATATTCGTCGTTCGCCTGCTTGATCACCTTGACGATGCCGTTGACCACAAGCTCAACGCCCTTGACGGTGTCGTCGTTGCCGGGAATCACGTAGTCGATCGGATCAGGGTTGGCGTTGGAGTCCACGAGGGCGACAACCGGAATTCCAAGGCGCACAGCCTCCTTGACGGCGTTCGCTTCGCGGCAGACGTCAATCACAAACACGGCGCCGGGACGGTCCGCCATGTCCGCAATGCCCGTGAGGTTCCTCTCAAGCTTCTGGAGCTCGCGGCGGAGCATGGAGGCCTCCTGCTTGTGCTTGGAGAGTTCGCCGTTGTTCTGGCGGGCAATCGCCTGAATCTGGCGCATACGCTTCACCGATCCGCGAATCGTCTTGGAGTTGGTGAGCGTGCCGCCGAGCCAGCGCTCGGTCATGTAGTACTGTCCGCAATCCTCCGCAGCGGCCTTGACCAGCTCCTGCACCTGCTTCTTGGTGGCGACGAAGAGAACCTTCTTGCCGTCAAGAACGGTCTTCTTGAGAAATTCGGCGGCCTCGTCGATGAGGGTGACCGTCTGTGTGAGGTCGATGATGTGGATGCCGTTGCGCTTATCGAAGATGTAGGGTTTCATCTTAGGATTCCAGCGCTTCGTCTGATGGCCGAAATGCAGGCCGGCATCGAAGAGGTCCTTGAGCGTAAGACCCGTAAGGGTCGAGGTAGGCATATCCATTTTGTTTCCTTTCAGTTCAAATTTGTTTGACTAATCCGCTTTGACGTGAAGTTGGACATCTCCCCGCCGTTCGCTTCATCCCTTCCACCTCGGAAAAGATGGGCGCATAGGATATCAAAACACATCCGTAATGTCAACAGGTCTACATTACAATTTGCGGTAAATCACTTCAAAAAAGTGGCGACGCCATGCTGGCCTACGGAGCGGGCGACTTCGCCGCGAATGCCATCCTCGCCCGTTTTCGCTCGTCATGCACCGCCGTTTGTCGGCTCGTGTACGTTGGCTGAGGAAATG
>CAYTWE010000004.1:0-67804 GCA_964440985.1 uncultured Lentisphaeraceae bacterium
AGTGGGTAGGGGGTCGCCATTCGGCAACTGGACAGACGCCTCAGCATGCAGGTGATTGGCTGCGCCGCCAGTGCGCCGCAAATGCAAGCAACACACCGGCGGCGAAAAGCGCAAGCGATATCGTCTGGGAAATGGAGAACGGCCCGACAGCCGCCCTCGGATCGCCGCGCACGTACTCCATCGCAAAGCGGATGATTGCGTACCCGATGAGGTACGCCGCCGCAGTTCCACGCCGAAACTTCCTGTACAGGAGGAAGAGAACGGCAAAGAGCGTGAGATTCGCCGTAGCCTCGAACAGCTGCGTAGGCAGCACCGGAAGGCTTTGCGAGGCCGTCGACGCAATCTGTCCGGCGTTCAGCTGCTCGTACCACGCGGGCGAGCCGCGAGGAAACGCCACGGCCAACGGCGATGCGGAAAGTTTTCCGTAGCAGCATCCATAGAAGAAGCAGCCTATGCGGCCGAAGGCGTGTCCCACCGGAACCGCCACGCACAGCAGATCGGCAATCGCAAGCGGATTCTCCCGCTTTACGGCACACCACACGCCGAACACCAGCGCCGCAAGGATGAATCCGCCGTAGAACATCAGCCCGCCCTGATCGATGCGGATTACGTCCATCGGATGTGCCGCGAATTCGGTCTGCCAATGCTCAATCACATAGGCTATCCGGCTTCCTGCGATGCCCGATATCATCAACGCCACAAGAAGGTTGCCGAGGGCGTCGAACTTGCGTCCGATGCGTCTGCAGAGATGCGCAAGCACCTGCCACGCAATGAAGAATCCGAGAGCCATGCAGCACCCGTATGTCTTCACGTGCAGAAACCCGATGGAGAACAGATCCGGATGCATGGGCTACCCGCGTATGAGCGCGAGCATCTCGTCACGCTTGGCTTCCATCAATTCAGGCGTCTTCGCCTCAAGGTTGAGCCTGACGAGCGGTTCGGTGTTCGACATGCGCACGTTGAACCACCATCCCTCGGCGTCCCAGCGATCGACAGACACGCCGTCAAGCTCGAATGAATCGGGGAAGCGTCCCTTTATCTCCGCGAGCACGGCTGCGGCGTCCGCGACCTTGGAGTTTATCTCGCCGGACTGCGAATATCTGCGCAGAGGCGCGACGAGTTCGGAGAGCGGCCTGTCGCTTTTCGACACGATGTTGGCCAGTGCGAATGTCGCCATCGACGACGACTCCGCCGTGAAGTTCGCCTTGAAATAGTAGTGTCCGGAAAGCTCGCCGGCGAACACTGCATCGTTTTCGCGCATCTGCGCCTTGATGAAGGAATGCCCGACACGGCTCATCATCGGCTTGCCGCCTGCTGCACGGATCGTCTCCTCGCATATCTTCGAGGAGCGCAGGTCGTAGAAGCACACTGCACCGGGATTTGTAGAAAGCATGTCCTGGGCGATGAGCGCCGTTGTGAAATCCATCGGTATCACGTTGCCCTTCTCGTCCACAAAGCCCGCACGGTCGGCATCTCCGTCGAATGCAACGCCGAAAGCGTACTTTCCGGGATTCGCCTTTATCAGCGACTGCAGATCCTTGAGCGTTTCGACGTGCAGGGGATTGGCGTCGTGGTTCGGGAAATCGCCGTCGTATTCGCCGTACAGCGCATCATAGCTTACGTCACTTCCGGCAAACGCCACCGATTCCGCGATGCCCATCCCGTTTGCGAAGTCGACTGCGATGTGAACCGGTTTCGCAAGATGCGCAAACGTGCGGACGTGCGCTCCGTACCCACTCGAGACGTCAACCCTTTCGACAGTCCCCTTCACGGCGGCATCTTCGCCAAGGTCTCCCGTCTCCACCATCCGCTCGATGTCCTTTATCCCCGTGGCGCCGGAGATCGGAACTGCATTGGCGCGGCAGAGCTTGCATCCGTTCCATTCTTTCGTGTTGTGGGAGGCCGTAATCATTACAGAGCCGTCAGGCTTGAGCGTCCCGTTTGCGAAATAGCTCATTGGAGTGGAAGCAAGGCCAACATCCAGAACATCCACACCAACATCATTCAGTCCTTTGGCGAACGCCGCAAAAAGCGAATCAGACGACTTGCGGCAGTCACGCGCCACGGCTATCTTCTTCGGTGAGCCAAGAAACCGTGCGTACGCCCGCGCAATCTTGTAGAACACATCCTCGGTCAGTTCCGTTCCGTAGATGCCGCGGATGTCATATGCCTTGAATATTCCCATTTCTGTTTCCTTCCTGTTTTAAATCGTGCCTGCCAGGCGTTCCCGTTTCAGCCGGCGAAACCGCTGTACAGCAGTTCGAGATGGCGTCCTATGTGCCGCTCAAGCCTTTGGGCGTACTCCTCATCGTGTTCGCGCCATAGCCTGAACAGCCTGTCGCGGAAGCGGAATGAGCCATCCGGATTCTTCACCGTGAGAATCAGCCCGTACGTGATGTGGATCAGCTGCCGGGCGTCATTCTGCTCGAACAGCGTCGGCAGATCCTCGTCCTTGAGCGCATCGAGCGCCGGAATCCTGCCGAGATCCGTCGTCACATGGTAGTACTTCCGCGCCTCCGCGAACGCAACATCGAGTGCATATGCATGGACTTCGCGGTAAAGCGACGGATCGCACATCGCCACAACGCGCATCGCTTCAAGCCAGTTGGTGCCTGCGGTCTTGAGATGGAAATTCCCTCCCGTAAGACGCCCAATTATCGGGAACGTCGAGAACTTGTCAGACCCGGAATGGATCGAAAGCTTGTAGCCGAACTTTCTCGCAATGGCGGCATGTACGGACATCTCACGTTCGAACTGAACCAGATCGCCTATGTAGTCGATGCCTTTCTGGAACTCGCCGCAGAAGCGGGGTGCGACGGTCGCAATCTTCACTCCGCGGCGAGTCAGCTCGTTCGCGACAAAATAGTGCTGCGCCGGGGTCGTCGGCGTCATGGTCTCATCGATGGAAACCTCAAAATCCACCGGACGCCCCTCGACATGACGCTTGTATATGGCGACGGCATGGTCTATCGCCTTGCCGTAGATGAGACATGTGCGCCTGAACTCGTCTGCGCCGAACGACACATCATGGCCTTCCACAGTGAACGTCTTGCCGAGATACACCGACTCAACCTCCGCGTCAGCCATGTATTCGGCGGCAACCTGATCGTCCGTCATTCCAAGGATGTCGTTTCGGATATGCTCAGAGCAGTCGAGCGTGAGCATCGTGTAGCCTTCTCCGAGAGCATACTCCACCTCTGCATCGGTTTTGAGGTGATCGCCGTCCGCGCCATAGCCTTTCCGGAAATCCTCCCTGAACACGGCGCGTGTTGCGCAGTCCAGCACATCGCCGAACGTACGGCCGGTCAGCGTGAGTTCACGTATCGACTGCTGCGCCAGCACCGGCAGGGCATCGAACTTCTCAAAGACGCGAAGATGACCCGGCGTCGCGAGGCCAAGACGGTCGCCCACTCCGACGGTGCGAACGGACGA
Source organism: uncultured Lentisphaeraceae bacterium (assembly GCA_964440985.1). GTDB lineage: Bacteria > Verrucomicrobiota > Kiritimatiellia > RFP12 > UBA1067 > UBA1731. Next base: position 3,433 of record CAYTWE010000004.1, read on the forward strand.
CAGCACCGGTCTTGGCGCACAGAACGGAAAGAGCTTCCTCAGCAGAACCGTATTGGCATGGTCAAGCGGGTAGAATCCCGCCCCTGCGGCGCAAGTCCCGGAGAATCCGGGATTCGGGCCTGACACCTTGAGAAAATCAGCGTCTTCACCGCGCACCATTGAAACCGTGGTTTCGCCCAGTCTATGTACGGAACGTGGATATTCGAACATCGATAAACCTCTCTCACCGCCTTGCTGCATGAAAAAAACGGCGGATATTTTATACCATGCCGCCATCTGCGTCAAATCGCCAAAATAGGCGGCATGACCATCCGCAGTCTGCCGCAAAAACTGACACTCCCGAAAAAGACGCGGTCTTCGGCTCCGCTCCGTTTGCCAAATGCCGCCAAACTGCCTGCGAAGTCTCTTTCACATTTGACAAGTCGGCACGAACGGCAGAGCAGACACGCCGAATACGACGGAATCTTTCAACGCCGCCGCAGCACTATCTCGGTGATCTCGGTTGGATTGAACAGGCGCAAAGGAAATCCAGCCCACTGTCCCGTACCGGGAGAAAGATTCAAAAACCGCCTCTCGGCAAATTCGTATACGCCATGTGTGCGACCTTCGTTCAATTTCGCTATGAGAGGTCTGAATGGCGGCATTACGCCGCCATGGGTGTGTCCGGAAAGCTGCAGACGCACATTTGACTGCGCCGCACCTGCAGCCTCTGCCCACGGGCGGTGGCAAAGGAATATCCTGAAAGCGTCATCCGGAACTCCGTCGAACGCATTGCGGATTCTGATCGCATCCCGGCCACCTGCCGGTCTGCCCAAAAATGCCGGATCCTTCACCGCACCTATCGCGATGGAGTCGCCGCCACGGCGAACGACGACAGGACCCGATTCCTCCGGGAACAAAATTCCCCATCTCATGAATGCGCTTCCCCAACTCTTCCAATCCCAATAGGCCTCATGGTTCCCGGTGCAACCTACAACTCCATCCCTCGCTCGAAGGTCTGCGAGCGGCGCAAGGTCGGATTCCCGATCCGTAAAGCGTCCATCCACGAAATCGCCGGTGATGGCAACAAGATCGGCATCAAGTGAATTTGCAAGATCAACTATTCGCTCAAAATGTCCGCGTCTTGCAGCCGAGGAGCAGTGCAGATCGCTCATATGCACTATGCGGTAGCCGTCAAACGACGCCGGCAACTCGCTCCACGCAAGCTCTACGCGACGGACACTCGGCACACATATGCCCTCATATATCCCCCAGACCGACAGCACGGCTGCGACAAGCGCAAGAAAGGCCGTGCGAATGCGCTTTGCGCGAACGGACACGGGATGTCCGCAAACGCGAAACGCACCATCCGCCAGGACGGCAACAAAGGCAAAAGCCGTGAACAGCATCGCCCATGAATATACGCCGCCATAGCACCAGATGAGGATTGACGGAAGTTCCGGGACGAAACAATCGCCACCGGCAAACGAAAAGAACGCGAATTTGCCGAAAGCAAGAGCCAACAGTCCGGAAAACGCCAAAGCCCTGCGCATACGAAGCCGCAAAGGCGCCACCGCCACCAACAGCGACAGCAACCAGGCAAACACCGGTATCACCTGAAACGCGAACCGCCACATAACGCTGCACTCCTTCCGTTTTACAAGGCGGCCCGCTTCCAGCAATCGCACATCCGCCAAATGCCGCGCGATTATACCACAAACTCAGTCACTTAAATGCACATGACGCAATCAAAAGCCGGCAACAGGCAATCAATGCGCAAATCCACATATTAACCATACTCACGGAGCGTACGTACGCCAGTGCCGCCGAACTGCCTCTCATCCTCAAGCCCAGCCAACGCGGCGGCAAATCCAGCCATCGTCGTTGTGACGGGAATCCCCGCCGCGACGGCCGCCGCCCTCATTCGCCGCCCATCAGCCTCCGCTTCTCCGCTTGTCTCGGACGTGTTGACTATCCACGCAATTTCACGGCGGCGAATGAAGTCGAGAGCGTTCGGACGCCCCCGCGAAATCCTGAACGCCGCACGGGACTCTATCCCCGCCTCCCACAGATGCGTTGATGTGCCGCGTGTCGCGCAAAGCGAGTACCCCATCTTCACAAGTCTGCGGACAAGCGGAACGGCAGACTCCTTGTCCTCATCCTTGAGGGACAGAAACACAGTCCCTTTAAGCGGAAGCGGGCTGCCCGCCGCGATCTGGCTCTTGAAATAGGCGCTGTCCGGATCATCGTCCATCGCCATGACTTCACCGGTCGACTTCATTTCCGGAGAAAGCCCGATATCCACACCAGGGAATTTCACGAACGGAAACACCGCCTCCTTCACAGAATAGTGCTTCGGCAAGACCTCCGACGCAAACCCGATCTCATTCAAAGTCTCACCGACCATGCACCGCGCCGCATACCCTGCGAGCGGAACGCCTATCGCCTTCGAGACGAACGGCACGGTACGCGATGCGCGAGGGTTGACCTCTATCATCCATATCGTCTCCTTGCCGGCAGAATCGCGAGTGACGGCGAGCTGGATGTTCATAAGCCCTACGACGTGAAGACGCTCGGCGAAAAGCCTTGCATAGCGCTTCACCTCCTCGATTGTGCTTTGCAGGAGCGAGACGGGCGGAGTGATTGCGGCTGCGTCACCTGAATGGCATCCCGCCGCCTCGACGTGTTCAAGTATTGCGCCCACGACTGTGGTTTTGCCGTCCGATATGCTGTCCACATCAAGCTCGACCGCATGTTCAAGGAACTTGTCGATAAGAATCGGCTTTCCGTCCGAAGCGGCGACTGCATCGGCGACATAGCGTTCGAGTTCACCCTCCGCGTACACAATCGCCATGCCTCGTCCCCCAAGCACGAAACTCGGGCGCACCAGCACCGGATATCCGATGTCCGCCGCAATGCGTCTTGCATCGTCTACGGAATGTGCAATGCCCGAAGGTGGCTGGCGCATACCGACTTCGGAGACAAGCGTCTTGAAGAAGTCCCTGTCTTCAGCAAGGTCGATATCCTCAGGCGATGTGCCGATGATGTTCGCTCCCGCCGCCTTCAGCCTTTTAGCAAGGTTAAGCGGAGTCTGTCCGCCATACTGCACAATCGCTCCGTCGCACCCTTCCCGGTCGTATATCTCCATTACGTCCTCAAACGTCAGAGGCTCGAAATACAGGCTGTCGGACGTATCATAGTCCGTCGAGACGGTCTCCGGGTTTGAGTTCACCATCACAACCTCAAAGCCTCGTCTGCGAAGCGCGTATGCCGCATGGCAGCAGCACCAGTCGAACTCAATCCCCTGTCCAATCCGGTTAGGCCCGCCACCGAGAACCATGATCTTCCTTTTTGCAGAACCGGACTGCCTTTCCTGCGTCGGCAACCGCTCAGAGAAATCATAGTATGAGTAGTAGTACGGCGTTCGCGCCTCGAACTCGCCGGCACAGGTGTCGACCTCGCCAAACTCCGGACGGATGCCGAGCGCCAATCTTCTCTCGCGGACGGTCGCTTCGTCTTCGCCGACGGCATCGGCAATCTCCGCGTCGCTGAATCCGAACACCTTGGCCTGCCGCAGCAATGATACGGCCTGTCCGTACATGGCTTGGTCTGCATCATTGCCGTTATCCGATTTCGCCAATCCGGCAAATACGCTCCTTTGGCTTTTCAGAAACGCCCTGAACGCCTCTATCTCATCGAGTTCACGCCTGAACCACGGATCGAACGATGAGGCATCGTGGTATTTGAGCGGAGCCTCAAGCGAGCGCACCGCCTTGAGGTATGCCTGCTTGAAATTGCGCCCTATCGCCATGACCTCGCCGACGCTCTTCATCTGCGTACCGAGCCGTACGTCAGCGCCTGGGAACTTCTCGAATGCGAAGCGCGGGATCTTCACAACCACATAGTCGAGCGCCGGTTCAAAGCAGGCGGGCGTATGTCCCGTGATGTCGTTCTTGAGTTCGTCCAGCGTATATCCAACGGCGAGCAGCGCAGCGATCTTTGCAATCGGGAATCCCGTCGCCTTCGATGCAAGAGCGGATGAACGTGATACTCGCGGATTCATTTCTATGATGATGCGCCGCCCCGTCTTGGGATTTACCGCCCACTGCACATTCGAGCCGCCGGTCGCTATGCCTATCTTCTCAAGTACGGCGATCGAATCGGTGCGCATCTCCTGGTACTCCCGGTCGGTCAGGGTGAGAATGGGCGCGACGGTTATCGAATCTCCGGTATGTACGCCCATCGGGTCGCAGTTTTCGATGGAGCATACGATCACGGCATTGCCTGCCTTGTCACGCATGACCTCCATCTCATATTCCTTCCACCCTATCAGCGACTCCTCGATCAGCACTTCACTGTTGAGCGACGCATCAAGCCCACGCGTCACGATTGCGCGGAACTCGTCCTGATCATGCGCAATGCCTCCGCCAGTGCCGCCAAGCGTAAACGCCGGTCTGACAATAAGCGGCCACGTGCCGATCGTGCTGGCCACGGCATCCGCCTCCTGCAAGGTATGAGCAATGCCGCTCTGCGGCTGATCCATGCCTATCTCGCGCATCGCGTCCTTGAACTGCTGACGGTCTTCGGCCCTATCTATGGCTTCCGCCTGCGCCCCTATCATCTCGACGCGATAGCGCTTGAGAATGTTCTTCCTGAAAAGCTCCATGGCCAGATTCAGCGCAGTCTGCCCGCCAAGCGTCGGCAGCAGCGCGTCTGGACGTTCGCGACGGATGATTTCGTGCAAAGTGTCGACAGTAAGCGGTTCGATGTAGACCCTGTCGGCCTTGATGCCGTCGTCATCGAAGTCATCCGTCATGACTGTCGCGGGATTGGAGTTGACAAGCACCACCTCATAACCTTCGCGTTTGAGGGCCTTCACGGCCTGCACTCCGGAATAGTCGAACTCACATCCCTGCCCAATGACTATCGGACCGGCGCCAATTATGAGAATCTTCTTGATGTCAGTGCGTTTCATGTGCTATTGCCTCGGCTACAAGCCCGCAGAACAGCGGATGCGGTTCGGTCGGACGCGATTTGAACTCAGGATGGAACTGGCAGGCGATGAAGTACGGATGCGACGGCAGCTCCACAATCTCCGCCAGCGAACCGTCGGGAGACACACCCGACACGACAAGGCCGGCATTCTCCATCGCCTTCTGACATGGCGTCCCGTTCGCAAATTCGTAGCGGTGTCTGTGCCGCTCGGATATGTTCTGCCGTCCATAAAGCTTCGCAGCGAGCGAGCCTTTTTTCAAGACGCACGGGAACGCTCCGAGACGCATTGTTCCACCCTTTTGCACAACGCCGCGCTGCTCCTCCATTAGATCTATCACCGGATGCGGCGTACCCTCGTCAAACTCGGTCGAATTTGCGTCCCGCCACCCAAGGACGTCTCTGGCATACTCGATCACCGTACACTGCATCCCAAGGCAGATTCCGAGAAATGGCACGCCGCGCTCCCGCGCATACCGTATCGCCGCAATCTTTCCGTCAACGCCCCGGGAACCAAAACCGCCAGGAACAAGGATTCCATCGATGCCACGCATCGTCTGCTCACCGGCAAACTCCTCCGCCTCCACAGGCACGACCTCCACCCTGCAGTTCATCGACATTCCGGCGTGCTGAAGAGCCTCATGAATCGACTTGTATGCATCGCGTATGGATATGTACTTGCCCACAAGCGCAATGCGGCAGGACCGCTTCGGCTTCGTCGCCTTGCGAACAAGAGTGTCCCACACCGTATGCCGTATCGGCCATATGTCGAGATGGAGCTGACGCAGCACCTGTTCATCAAGCCCCTGCTTCCGCAGCTCTCGCGGAACGGCATACACGGAATCGGTGACATCCCTTTCCTCTATCACACACTCGCGCCTGACATTGCAGAAAAGCGCAAGCTTCCTCAGATGTTCTTCAGGTATTGCCATCTCAGTTCGGCATACAAGGATGTCCGGAACTATCCCGATGTTCCGCAGCATCCCGACGGAATGCTGCGACGGTTTCGTCTTAAGCTCCCCGGCGGCCTTCAGGTATGGCACGAGCGTGAGATGTATGAAACAAGTGTTCTCAAACCCCTCCTCAAAACGGAACTGACGGGCTGCCTCCAGAAACGGAAGGCTTTCAATGTCTCCGGACACTCCGCCAATCTCGCACAGGACGATATCCGGGCTGCATTCCTTCGCCCGTCCCGCAGACTTTGCGCCACGTCCGACGTCACCGGCGCTGCGTATCGCCGCCTTTATCTCATCGGTGATGTGCGGCACAACCTGAACAGTTCCGCCAAGATATCCGCCTGCGCGTTCACGCGCCAGGACGTTCGAGTAGATTCTGCCGGACGTGAAGTTGGATGCCTTTGTGCATGTCACACCCGCAAACCGTTCATAATGTCCCAGATCCAGATCCGTCTCAGCCCCGTCATCCGTGACAAACACCTCGCCGTGCTGATATGGGGACATTGTACCCGGATCAACATTGAGATACGGGTCGAGCTTCTGCATGAACACCTTGTATCCGCGGCTCTTCAGCAGAAGCGCCAACGATGCGCTTGTGATGCCCTTTCCGAGCGAACTCACAACACCGCCTGTGATGAAAACATACTTTACCGGTCTCTTCATGCGAAAACCAGATAGCACACACCGTGCCAAACGCCCACATGCGGCATTGCGCCGCCCGAAAGACCGCAAATTTCATCGGCGTGCTACAAGTTCTGCCTATGCGCCACGCCGACTGGAACAGAAAATGTAAAAGCCGCCGTCAGGTCTGGCGGCAGAACTTCGGGTTGTTGCCGGCTATTACGATGGCAACCTCGCCCTTCACCTTTCCGTCCTTGAATTCCGCCACAAGATCGGAAAGATAGCCGCGTGAGACACGCTCATGGAGTTTCGTCAACTCGATGCACACTGCGGCCTCCCTGTCGCCGAACACGTCATACGCCGCCTGGAGCGTCTGCGCGACACGGAACGGGGATTCGTAGCAGATCAGCGTATGGTCATGGTCGCGCTCTTCTGCAAACCAGTTCCGCAACGCACCCGGCCCGCGCGGCGGAAATCCCTTGAATGTGAAGGAACTTGTGGAAAGACCGCTCATCAGCAACGCAACGTTGACGGCGCTCGCGCCTGGTATCACGCAATATGGCACGCGCTCAACCGCGCACTTGCGTATCAGACGGTATCCCGGATCGGAGATTCCTGGATACCCGCCATCCGAACAGAGGGCGACATCACCTCCGGCGTTGACCGCGGCGACAATCGTCTCCGCCACCCTGTCTTCATTTCCCTGCCGGTAGGAGATCATCTCCGGACGCGGTATGCCGAAATGCGTAAGCAGCTGCCACGTGCGGCGGGTGTCTTCGCAGGCTATCAGCCGAACCGACTTCAGGCACTCGATTGCGCGGGCGCTCATGTCGCCGAGATTGCCGATCGGTGTTGCGACTACGTAGAGCATCGGCACATCCCTCTACATCAAATCCTCGACGATTATCTGCTCCTGATGCATCTCAGGCACGGCAGCCTCGTCCATCTGCCGCTGCACCTCCTCTGCGGCGGCGGTCTCGTCCTTTTGCGACCTGTCGCCGAAACGGACGAAATCGCGGTAGAAGTTCATCTTCACGTCGCCTGTTTCCCCGTTGCGGTGCTTGGCAACGTCTACGACAGCAAGGTTCTGCGTCTCAACATCGTCACGCGTCGCCCGCACCATAGACGGACGCCGCAGCATCATCACGACGTCGGCATCCTGCTCGATCGCGCCGGAGTCGCGCAGGTCGGAGAGCTTCGGCACCTCGTTCTTGTCGCCGCGCTGCTCGTTCGCACGGGAGAGCTGGGAGAGAACTATCACCGGCACCTGAAGCTCCTTGGCCATGGACTTGATCTGTCCGGATATGCGGCTCACCTCTATCTGGCGGCTCTGCTTTGCGACTTCGCGGCACTGGCAGAGCTGGAGGTAGTCGATTACCACAAGCTCTATTCCGTGCTGACGCTTCATGCGTCTTGCGCGGGCGCGGAGGTCGGCTATGTCAAGTCCGCTCGCATCGTCAATGTAGATTGGAGCCGTCTTAAGCTCCCCTGCCGCCCTGATGAGCGCAGCGGTGGCGTCGGCCTTCTCGGACTTCGCCATCAGGTTGCGCGCTATGCGCCACGAACTCACATGTGCGCGTCCGCACAGCATACGCTTCGCAAGCGATTCCGCATCCATTTCAAGCGAAAAGATCAGCACCGGATGCGGACGTCCCGCATCGCCCTCGAACGGACGCCCGTTTATGTCGCTTCCGAGGGCAACGCATTCCGCTATGTTCATGGCGAACGAAGTCTTGCCCACCGACGGACGCGCCGCTATGACTATCATCTCCGCCTTCTTCAGACCAAGCAGCTTTTCGTCGATGTACTTGAAGCCTGTCGGAAGCCCCTCCATCATCCCGGTGGACTCGAAAAGGCGCTCTATCGACTTGAACGTGCGGTCGATTGCGCTCTTCCAGTCCTTCTTGACCGCAGTTTCGCCGCCAATGCCGAGGAATGCGCTTTCCGCCTCGCCAAGTATCACGTCGGCGTTGCGTCCGTCGCCGCTGTAGCATTTGCGCTCAGTCTCCTGCGCGGTTGCGATGAGCTTGCGCAGGACGTGCTTCTGCCGCACGATGTCGATGTAATACTCCGCGTGTGCGGATGTAGGCGTACCGGAGACAAGGGATTCGACTACTGTGAGCCCTCCGACCGCCTCTAAACGATCCATGGCGCGAAGCCGCTCTATGAGCGTGACGCCGTCCACCGGCATCGTTGCGCGGGACATCTCAAGGAGCGTCTCGTAGATGATTCTGTGGCGCGGATCGTAGAACGAATCCGGCTCCAGTCCATGCGTGAGACACAGATCAAGCACCCTGGTGTCCTCGCCCGTCTCCGCATCAAGCAGAATCGAGCCGAGGACACCACGTTCGGCCTCCGCGCTGTGCGGCGGCGTCTTTACGTCGTCCACCATGTCGGATTATGCGCCGGCGCGGACAATCGCCTCGTATTCGTCCTTCTGAGCCTCCATCGACTCGACCATCTTGAACTGCGTACGGCAGCGCACAAGGTTGTGCTCCGGGTACGCAGTGTGGAAGTACGTGTCGCCCGCGAGGTAGTCTGTGAGGAAGCGTATCCCGATGGTGAGCGTAATGAGCCTTCCGGAAAACGCAAGGTTGGCCTTCTCCGCCTCGGTGAGGAACTTCGCCTCAGAGAGATAGCCTTTGACAAGCGCCTCGAAGTACTCCTTGCGGGAGAACACCTTGGACAGATCCTTTTCGTCCTCGGCGGCCGCCGCAGTTGACGTGCGCACCATGTCGCCGAAGTCGTAGAGAGCACAGCCTGGCATCACGGTGTCGAGATCGATTACGGCAACGCCTTCGCCCGTCGCATCGTCGAGCATCACGTTGTTGATCTTCGTGTCGTTGTGCGTGATGCGTTCGGGAATCTCGCCTGCGGCCATCATCTTGACGATCTTGCCGGCCTCTTCCGAACGGGCCTCGACGAACGCGAGCTCCGCAGCGACGGATGCCTTGCGGCCAACCTTGTCCTCCGCCGCCGCGACATTAAGCTGCTCAATGCGCGACAGCGTATTGTGGAAGTTGGGGATCGTCTCGTAGAGGCGCGGCGCGGGAAGATCCGCAAGTGCGTTCTGGAATCCGGCGAACGCCTTTGCGGCCTTGCGCGCCTGATCGGCGTTTTCGATGAGGTCGATAGTCCTTGCGCCGGCGATGAACACATACATGCGCCACCAGCCACCCTCAGGACCACGCGCAACGGGCTGCCCGTCACGTGACGGTATCACCGTGAGCGTCCGGCGGGACGCATCGTCCGAACCGGCAAACTTGCAGCGTATGTGGTTCGTGACGCGGGCGATGTTCTCCATCACGCGGTCTGGGCGCGTGAATATGCCGTCGTTGATGCGTTGAAGCACATACGAGACGGGAACGCCGCCAAGGGAAAGGTCGACCTTGAAGGTGTCGTTGATGTGTCCGGAACCGTACCGGTTCACAGCGACGATGTCGCCGTAGACCTGGAAAAGCGCAATGACCTCACGGAGCTGCTCGTGTGAAAACGTCCTGTTGCTCATCTTCGCCTCACTTCTTGATCACAGGAATCTGGGCTGCGGCCACAGACTGACCGAGACGACGCGCCTTCTCGTCCGGCATGAACACGTCAACCTCCTCCGCAAGTGCGGGATCGATCGCCTCAAGCCCCATCCGCGCAGTCTCAAGAAGCAGTTCGCCGCCGAATCCAGACGTGACGCGACCGAGGATCATGAGGTTCGAGAAGTCGTAGAACTCACGATACCAGCAGACAGCATTGGCGAGGTAGCGGCCGATCATCAGATAGACCTTCATCGCCTTTGCGTCATGCTTCTCCATGGCGGCCTGAACGACCTTGAGGCGTTCGGGGAGTTTCATCGACTTCGGGAACTTGAATCCGTACTTGCAGGCAAGATGGTTCACGGCCTGCTGCGAGAAGTACATCGCGCCGACGCCGGCGTCGCCGCTCCATTCGTCGCAAGCGGCATTCGGATTGAGATCCACCGGCGCAAACGCAAGCTCGGAGATGCGGCCTGTCAGCGCCCCCTTCGGGTTGATGTATCCGACAGCCTCGGACGATCCCATCGCCACGCCGAGGATGCCGCTCTTCTTCATCGTGATCGCACCGGCAAGAGCCGTGACGTCGCCGTCGTTGTAGACCTCGAACGGCACCTTCCATTCGTCCTCTATGCGCGTGAAGAGGTTGCGGGCTTCGTCCTTCTTCTTCGGGTTCTTCTCGAGAATTGCGCGAAGAAGCGAAGCCGGTCCGAGCCGCTTGCCGACGAGTGTGCCGGCGGTCGAGCCGCCGATGGCGTCAACCTTGCCGCCAAGAGCCTGTGCGGCCTCTTCAAGTCCGGCGGAAAGCTTCGTGTAGTGGTATTCGGGATCGGGCTGATTGCGCGGATCCCACGGGAACTCCTTGGAGAACACGACCTTGCCGCGCTTGAGCGCTGAGATTTTGAAGTCGGAGGCGCCGAGGTCGAACCCGATGCGATTGCCGTTTGTGTTGTTCTTGACGATCACTTCGCGCTCGTTGGTCTCAGGCATCTTCTTGAGCGGAACGATGGCGACCTCGAACGGCTTGCCGTAGAGATCCTTGAAGAATCCGTAGTCGAACTTGCGCGCACCCTTTGCCGAGTAGTCCTTGGCGATGGGCTTTACGATCCAGTCCGGACCGGAGAGATAAAGCTTCCAGCCGCCGGCAGCCCAAAGCACGAACTTCACGCAGCGCTCAACAAGATGAACCACTCCGGGACGCGCCGACGAGTGTATGTTGGACGGAATCATCAGGTCGTAGCGGAAGGTGTGTCCATCCTCGCGCTCCCAGGCTATGGCCACGGTCATCGGCTTGGATTCCGAGGCGGAAAGATACCTGAGGTAGTCCAACGCCCTCGTAGGAGCCTGAAATCCGTCATCCATTTCGCAGCCGCACGTGCACTTCTTCGACATGATATTTTCCTTTGTTGTGTTGATGAAAACTGATGTCAGCGTATGATACACGAAACCGCCGCCGATTTCAACCTTGCAAAAAGCCTGAGGCTCCCCCATTTCTTTTTCTTGGCGGACGAGGTGGCTGTCTGCGTCTTTGTGTTCTCTGTGTTCTTTGTTGTTTCACGAGAGAGAGTGTGTGGAGAGTGGGGGGTGGGGGTGGGCTTGGTCGCAAACCCACCCCCGCAAAAGAAGTCAACTTTTTCGCTTTTCCGCATCAAATCAGACCGGGCAACAGCCAGCGGAACCAAGGACGCCGCTTCGCCGAAATGCCAACAGGCTTGCCTTTGTCACTTGTTAACGTCTCCCATGGCTTAATGCGAATCACCTGAACATCCTTGGGAAGAACGACCGGCTTATCCTGGATCATGTTCACGCTCTTCATGTTCGCCGGGAAGCCGGTGGCTTCGCATTCGACCTCCTTGTAGAAGAAGTAGTCGCTCACCTTGTAGCGGTAAAGCGTACCCATGAGCGCATCTGCCTTCGCGTTCTCCAGCGCGTCATATGTGGCCGACGCCTTGGCTGCATGGATGCCCCAGTTGACATCAGGCGAAGGCACGGGTGCAGACCTGCCATCGGAGGAGGCGAAAATCCAGAACCAGCAGGAGGATGTTCCCGTCCCCTTCACGCGCTCGTTCCTGATTGTGTAGTCGATGTAGTACGGATTGCAGCTTCCGTCCGACATCGTCGGCGCAAGTTGCGTATCGCGTTCAACATGATAGGATGTGCTGCATCCCGCCATCAGCAAGGCCGCACCGGCAACCATCATCATCTGTTTCATGATTTTCAGCTCCTTTGTTTATTGTTCATGTCTCGATTGACATCTCCAGTCAGACACAAGAGACATCACACCGCAAATGTCAATTAAGATATCATTTTTTTTTTATTGTCAATCCCCCCCCCCCCCCCACACACACACACACACACACACCACCGCCACCACTGTGGATTGGGTCATTCCCCTGATCTCTGATGGCATCGACAGGACGGCGCTTCCCTTCGCAAACCGCGCCCCGCACGCGGCCGTTCCGCAGTTCGCGCCCAATGCCGCCGTCACTGTGACACGCAACAAGGGCAAGTCCCGCCACGGAAAGGATGTCGCACCGGTCTCAGTCTCCTTCCCGAACATCGCCGCCGCAGACCAGGCGGACAAGGCCGTGCGGCCTTTCGACTACGAGGTCACGGTCGAGGCAAAGGAGTGCGACTTCGATAAGACGTGGATGGTCAAGCGCGTCTATTCACCAGGCTTCTACCGTGGCGCGAAGAAAGACGAGCCGACAGCAACGTGCGTGTTTGCGGCGGAAGAACTGCCACGCGGCAACGGACATGAACCCATCGCGCGCGACCGCACGTTCCGATTCGCCGTCCGTCCCGCCAACTGCTTCGGCGCATTGGGCCGCCCCATCCGGTCGGACTGGATGGTCGGATGAATGTCCGATGGCGGAGTTCCGCTCTTCATGCAACCGGAGCAGCCGTAGATGAGGAGCGGCAATTCTCAATTCGCCGTCCAGGATTGACCTGCGCGAATCACAGAACATCCGCCGCCGGACGGCTGCCGTTGACAGCCTCGGCGGCAAAGTCCACCGCACGGCGGAATGCCGACGGCTGACCTGGTACCGTCACGAAAAGATGGGTGCTGCCGGGAATGAGTTCGTAGCGCACACGGCATCCGCACGACTTCAGGCGTCTGGCAAAACGAATTCCCTGATCACGCAGGACATCGTGATCGGCGCCGAGAATGTGAACGGGCGGCAGACTGCGCAGCTGTTCGTCAGAGGCGCACATCGGCGATATGAGCGGATCGGCAAAATAGCGCCCGTTCAGATATGCCGTGTTGCAAGCGTCCATGAATGCGGCGTCCATGCCAAAGCCGGTCGCGAAATCACGCCATGACCCGGAGCCGTCGGCCCTTGCCTCGGTAACGGGATAGTGCAGAACAAGCGAACGGGACACCAGTCCATCCCGCATCAGGGCGAACGCAGCCGTCACAGACAGATTTCCGCCTGACGAATCACCTCCTATCGAGACGCTTCCCGGATCGCATCCAAACCTCTCCGGATTGCGGACGACCTCCCGGTATGATGCACACACTGCGTCCAGCGCACATGGGAACGGACGTTCCGGCGCAAGAGGATAGTCGACGGCAAGCACGGCAATTCCCTTCGCAGCCAGTGCGCCGCAGTACGCAGAACAGCTTGCGATGCTTCCGATCACCCATCCGCCTCCATGCAGATAGATGAGAAGCGGCAATCCGTACGGAGACCCCGCAGGGCGGTAGAGCCGCATTGTCGGTGAAACCATTTCGGCCACTACGCCATCCGGAAGAGGCGCAAACGCATTCCTCGCCGCCCGCACAGCAACAAGTTCATCCACAGCGCCATCCGTCGCCTTGCGGATGGCGGCGATTTGACGCGCCTGCACACGCACATCACGCGCCGACAGAAAGGCATCGGCCTCGCGGGCATAGATTCCATCAGCGGTTTTCACGACCGCACAGTTGACGAAATTCTTCTTCATGTTTGCGGGTTAATCTCCAGTGAAGCAGAACGGTTCTCATGAAGAGAAAGAAATCACCCGTCCTGTCAGGGCTTTTGCCGGAAGACCCGCAGGGTGGTGTGGTTCTGACCGAAATCGTCAATGCGCAGAATGTTTCTGTACCCTTCTTCAAGAAGGTTCACATACCGCCGCTGCATATCTTTGGGCGTCTCCGTCCCCTTCGGCGACTCAATCGCAAAGCCATACCCGGAAACTGCGGCAAGGCGGCAAGGCGCGGACTTGAGCAATCCTTCCATCAACTCGCCGTTCACCACATGGATTGCGGAAGCATCTTCTGTTGACAGGTCGGGGAAGTACGAAAACGGCCCCATCTCAAGTCCGTGCGGGACCTTGCGTCCCATCTCCACCGCAAGGTAAAGATCCTGTGTAAGCAGCATCTCACCGCCGGGGTCGAGCGTCTCCATGGCCTTGGCGACCGAACGGATCTGCGACAGTTCGCTTGCGCACTTCTTCCTGGGCCAGAAGCGATCCTGTCCGTTTGTCATCCAATCCTGCATCAGCGGCGAAGCGAATGCGCACATCCCAGAGACAAGGACCGGAAACCAGCGGACTGCGTTCGGCATTTCCGATGCGCCGTTGACAAACCATACCGATATGATCACGGCCAGGATCGGCATGATTGGCACGGCGTAGTCGTCGTACGGGAACGGTGCGCACATCTGGAGCAGGAACACGGCGGCAAAACCGAGACCCGCCATCCACATCAAATCTCTGGCGTACTGAACCGCCGTAGTTTCAGTGGCGGTGCGGCGAACTGCACGAAAACCGGCGGCGGCGAACATGACGGCGCCGAGCGAGAGATAACCGCGGGCAAGACGGCTGACCGAGCCGACGGCAAAGAAAGCGTCAAAACCTCCGCGTCCGGCATGATACGTCTGCGCGGCAAGCAATCCGTTCAAAGACGTTTCATCAAGAGCAAACAGACCGTACACGAGGAAAAGTCCAAGCGTGCCGCCGATTCCGAACCACAGCCAGTCTAAACGGCGGAAGCGAGTGACCAGAAGCCAAACGCCGACCACGCCAAGCAGGAGCACCAGCGATATGCGTGTACCGCTGGCGAACGCAAACGACATCGCAGCAGGGAAGTTCCATCCACGGGAAAGCAGCAGGAAGCCGCCCATCACAAAAAGCGCCCCCACTGCATATGTTTTAGGTATGGCGGTGAAGTATGCGTGATACAGGTTGCAGGAGAGAAGCGCAAACACCGTCAGACCTACGGCCCCGCGCCGCTGCGGCGAGACAAGCCCACGTGCGAACGCCATCGCCAGCAGCGTGGCGACAAGTGAGATGCCCGCCGTGACGAGGCGTCCGGAGAGCAGACCATGTATCGGCATCGCCGAATAGAGGAACGGAAGCACCGGACCCTGCGTGAAGAAGAAGTCCCGGTACGGCAGACGCCCCTCACCGACAAGACGCGCAGCGTAGAGATACCATCCCTCATCCTGGTTCAACGCCCCCCACCATACGGCAAGCGCCGCAACGCACACCGCCACAAACACGGCGAGCAGCGCCGGGGAATGTGCGGCAATGATGTTCCACAACCGTCTCATCTATCTTCCGCAGCCGATGCCGCCCGCTCCATATACCTGAAAAGCTCCTTTGCGACGCCGTTCTCATCGTTTGACGCCGTGACGACATCCGCCGCCGCAAGCACCTGCGGATGCGCGTTTGACATTGCGACGCCTGTCCCTGCCGCCTCTATCATCGAAAGGTCGTTCAATCCGTCGCCGAAAGCCATGCAGTTGTCGAGCGTAAGCCCAAGGGACTCCGCAAAGCGGCGAAGCGAATTCCCCTTGTTTGCCGTCGATATGTTGAATTCAAGATTGTTCCACGTCGATGCGGTGGTCTTCAGTTCAGGGAACTCCGCCTCAACCTCTGCGCGGATCGCCTCGGCTTCACGCCCCCCCTCCGGGGTGTTGCGGGTGAAGAGCATGACCTTCTGCACATCCCCCTCCGATGCCGTGGCGGCGAGATGGGACTTCAGATCCTGAAC
The DNA here is from genome assembly GCA_964440985.1 of uncultured Lentisphaeraceae bacterium. Taxonomy (GTDB): domain Bacteria; phylum Verrucomicrobiota; class Kiritimatiellia; order RFP12; family UBA1067; genus UBA1731. Next base: position 19,482 of record CAYTWE010000004.1, read on the forward strand.
CGGCCTCCTGAACTCCCGGATCATCTTCAGATAGTGCGCGTCAGTCGCGTATGCGGCGGCCTTGCCCTGCAGCGATTCCGTCATCCATCCCCAGTTCGAGCGGTAGCAGTCGTATATCACATCATGGCGGTCGAGTAGACGCATCAGGCGCAGCGCAACTTCGAGCGGGATCTCCTCACGGACAATCGCGGCATCCGTCTCGCGGTCATAGACCTGCGCTCCATTTATTGTTATTGCATAGCGTACAAACGGCAGATCGCGCACGGCCTGCGGCATCATGCCGAAAAAGCGGCCGGTTGTCGGAACGATGTGCATTCCGTTCGCCGCCGCCTTTTCGAGCGCCATGCGATTGACGTCACTGAGACGCTTCTGCGAATCAAGCAGCGTTCCGTCAAGGTCAAGCGCAACTATCTTTATGTCCTTTTCCGTCATTCGCAAACCCCTGGTCAAACCGGCTAAACCGCCCTTCACTGCTGCGCAGACGCAAGCGGTTCACGCACACGCAGCGTCTCGATCGAAACCGCCCGCTTCGTCCTGGGATCAAATTCGATCACAGCCCCTTCAAGAGTGGCCGGGCCTTCCGCCATCTCGAAGCGTGACGGCATCCCGGTGAGGAATTTCTTGATGACGGGCTTGATGTCGCGTCCGATCGAAGATACGTACGGGCCGCACATTCCAAGGTCGGTAAGATATGCGGTTCCTTTCGGGAGCAGTATCGCATCGGACGTCTGCACATGGGTATGGGTGCCGACAACGGCCGTCACTCGTCCATCGAGATGGAATCCGAGTGCAGCCTTCTCGCTTGTCGCCTCCGCATGGAAATCAACGAACACCGGCACGTCCTTCGGCATCTCGTTCAGGCAGTCATCCGCCGTCCTGAACGGACAGTCCGCAGGGTTCATGAAGGTGCGTCCGACAAGGTTAAGCAGCGCAAAGCGGCAGGTCGGCGCAGTGACGAGCGTCCAGCCCTTGCCGGGCTGCCCCGGCCCACCATTGGCCGGACGCACAACATTCTGAAGGCGGTCTATCTCCGACGCAAACGTCTTCTGCCCCCAAGTATGGTCACCAAGCGTTATGGCATCCACACCGCTTTCAAACAGCTCATTCGCAAGCGCGGCGGTCAGCCCATTCCCGGCGGCGGCGTTCTCGGCGTTCGCCACCACGGCGGCAAGGCCAAGCTCCTGCTTAAGCCTCCGAACGTGTTCCTTGACCATCCGACGTCCGGGAGACCCGTTGACGTCCCCAAGCATCAGAATCTTCATTTTCCGCCTCCAAGCGCTCGTTTGATCACAGTCTCTGTGTCCGCGACATGCGGATCGGCCTCAAGCACGTCAGAGACCATCTTTCTCGCCTTGTCATCCGTGAAGCCAAGAGCCGTCAGCGCAAGCATCGCATCGCGCAGGACAGTCCGCTGCGCACCGCACGATGCGGCGGAGGAGTTCGCAAGAGCCTCGATCGGGTTGACCTTGTCCTTCAGCTCGACCACGATGCGCTCCGCCGTCTTCATCCCGATGCCCTTGACGGTTGCAATCCTTTTCGCGTCCCCCTGGGATATGGCGAGCTGCAGATCTCCGACCGTAAATCCGGAAAGGACGGAGAGAGCCGTCTTCGGCCCAACGCCGGAGACGGCCGTCACCTTGGCGAACATATCCCGCTCCTCGACCGTCGCGAAACCGAAGAGCGCCTCGCCGTCCTCGCGCACCACGTGGCTGGTGAACAGCTTCACCTTGCCGCCCGTCGCCGGAAGCCGATCAAACGTGGAAAGAGGAATCATCGCCTCATAGCCTACGCCACAGCATTCCACAACGACGTTCGCAGGCGACTTCTCCGCCAGTACTCCATTCAGATACGCTATCATGCCTCAGCCTTCGGCTTCCGCCGCCCTTCTGCGCAAAGCCAACAGTCAACCGCCGAAAATCACAGGCCGACCGCCATGCGCACCTTGTCCATGGTCACCGCCGCAGCGGCGCGGGCCTTCGCCGCGCCGGCCTTAAGTATGTCCTCGATCGTGTCAGGATCTTTGGCAAGTTCCTCGCGCTTTTCCCTGAACGGGTCGAACTGGCGGTGGTACGCTTCGAGAAGAGCCTTCTTGGCGTGTCCGTAGCCATAGTTGCCGGCACGGAAGCTTGCCGCCATCTGTGCGACCTCCTCCGGAGTCGCAAAAAGCTTGTACAGCTCGTAGATGGAGTTCCCTTCAGGCTCTTTCGGCTCTTCCATGGTCTTGGAATCAGTCACAATGCCCATGACCTTCTTCTTGATTGATCCGTTCGGCTCAAAAAGCTCTATGGCATTGTGGTAGCTCTTGGACATCTTCTGTCCATCGGTGCCGGGAATCGTCGCGACCGATGCCGGAATGTATGCGTCCGGCAGCTTGAACGTCTCGCCGTATGCGTTGTTGAACTTTTGCGCAAGATCACGCGTCACCTCAAGGTGTTGCTTCTGATCCTTGCCGACGGGGACGAGGTCTGCGTTCATGATGAGTATGTCGGCGGCCATCAGCACCGGATATGCGAACAGGCCGTGCGTCGCCTCGAACCCGTGAGCCATCTTGTCCTTGTAGCTGTGGCACCGCTCAAGCAGCCCCATTGGCGTGAGGCAGGAAAGGAACCACGCAAGCTCCTGCACCTCCATCACATCGCTCTGGCGATAGACTATCGACTTTTCCGGATCAAGACCGCAAGCGAGGTAGTCGAGCACGACGTCACGCGTCTGTGCGCGAAGCGCGGCGCCGTCCCGGACGGTTGTCATCGCATGGTAGTTCGCAATGAACATGAATATCTCTTCGCCCTTCGCCTGAAGGTCGAACATTGACTTCATCGCCCCGAAATAGTTTCCCCAGTGGAGTTTGCCGGATGGCTGTATGCCTGTTAGGATTCTCATGTCTTTTTCTGCCTTTCAAATGAGTGTGCGTCAGAACTTCACCGTCACTTCCCAGCGCAGGAACCAGGCCGGACGCGACGAATCGTAGTAGTCGCCCGGGTTGAACAGCTCAGCGACGACATGGCCGAACATTTCGAACCTGTCGACGCCGGTCGCCCCCTTCGGTGCAAGCACGAGCGGAAAATCGTAGCGCGTCGCGGAAAGCACACCCTTGAACATGCTCTCGCCCGAACCGTCCGCATGGCCGGCCCTGTCCTGCGCCGCCGCGAACATCGGACCTGAATATGCGGAGACCCTGTGCTTCGGGCCGATGTCAAGCCCGAGCGTGAACTTCGGATAGGTCATGTTGCTCCAGTATCCGAGACCGTACAGGGTCCCGTACTGGAACATCTCTGAATCCTGCGGCGTGCGACCCCATAGCGGATCCCATCCGATGTCATTGTCGCTGTCGCCTCCGTGATTGCGGTCGCCTGACAGGTACAGCACACTGAAGCGCGAATACGGATGCATCCCCTGCGCACTGCGCGATCTGTGGAAATCCACTGCGGCGTAGCCCATGCGCCCGCCGGCCTGACGGCTTCCGATCGAGCCGAACTGTTGGGCGAAATCGAACTCGAACGACAGGTTGTCGGTCACTTCCGGAAGCACATTCAACCCGACAGTGGTGATCTGCTTGTCCGGGACACGACGGTATCCCGACGCATGGTACGCCTCGTTGTGCTTATGCACCACGTACGCCTTGTACGGGAAACTTCCGGATGCGAACGAATCATGCCACACAAGGCCACCGCCCCACTCATCCATGCCAGGACCGTCGGTCGGGTTTATGGCGTTCATCGGCCGCCCGCGCGAATTGTGGTTTCCGTAGCGGAACATGTTGCGTCCGTTGTTGTAGAGCGCGAACGCATCAAGTTTCGATTCGTCCGACGTATGGAATGTGAACCGCACCATGTCCGAATAGCACGAACGCGACCCGACGTACGGAGAGCCGTCCGAGAGGATGCGGTCAAGACCAAATACGGAATGCCCCTGCTCCAGCATGTCCTGACGGCCGAACCTGAAATCCAGGAAGCCGTCGAACAGCCCCTTTCCGTCAAGATACAGGCTGTCGAGCACGACCTCATCCGGAAACGTGTACGAACGGCGCTTGCGCGGCACACCGTTCTTCACGATATGTTCGCGAATCTCGTCCACAAGTCGCCCATACAGCGTGAAGCTGTCCCATGCCGCGCTTGCCCATATGCGTGGGCGGATGCGGATGTGGTTGATGTCCTTCTTGTATGCGCGGGGCATCATCGCGTTCGGCGCGCCCGGCAACCCGGTGACGTTGTGCATTATCTCCTGCCGCACACGCAGATCGGCCCCGGCGTCGAACACGACGGAATTGGTCGACTGCGCTTCAGCCGTCAGGAGCAGCGCCGCGAAGACTGCGGCGCTGACGGAAGGGGATGATGCAAACATTGACATTTTCCGGATGCCGTGCAAACGTCAGCGCTGGACGCGGGCGTTGCCCGCGTAGACGTCCCACACCTGCTTTTCGTCGGCCGGCTCTGCATAGTCGTTGAGGGACGATGCCGCCATCACTCCGGATGCCCATCCGAACTGGAGGCACTTGTCCGCCGTCCAGCCCTTGAGGACGCCATACAGAAGTCCGCCGGTGAATCCGTCGCCGCCGCCGATGCGGTCAAGCACATCGATCTCACGCGGTTCTTCGACAAACCACTTGCCCTTGGAATAGAGGATTGCACCCCAAAGATGCTTTGATGCAGAGATGACCTGACGCAGCGTCGTGCCGTACATCTGCGCATTAGGATACTTCTTCGTCACCTGGACGATCATCTCCTTGAAGCGCTCGATCTTGCCCTGCAGATCCTTGCCGCCCGCCTCCGGCCCCTTGAAGCCGAGGCAGAGCTGGAAATCCTCTTCATTCCCAACGAGGATGTCTGCGACGGACGCGATCTTGTGGAACGCGGCGGCAAGCTCCTTCTCACGCCCCTTCCAGAAAGTGGCGCGGTAGTTGAGGTCGAACGAGACCAGCACACCGTACTTCTTCGCCTCGGCCGCAAGCTTGAGACAGCATTTCGTCGTTTCCGGGCTCATGGCGGCGATCAGTCCCGAAAGATGCAGAATGCCGACGCCATCCTTGCCGAAAAGCCTTGCCGTATCGTAGTCCTTCGCGTCAAGTGTGCGGCCGACTTCGCCGGCGCGGTCATTCCACACGCGAGGTGCGCGAAGCCCGAAGCCGGAATCGGCGATGTTGAACTGGTGGCGGTATCCCCACGGCCCGCCCTGCGCCACGTCCGGTCCCGCATACGCAATGTTGCGGGCGCGGAGCTGCGCCTTGATGAACGCCGCCATGGGGCTTCCCTCAACGAAGCGCGTAAGCACAAGGCACTCCCTGCCGAGCGACGACGTCACGTTCAGCACGTTGGTCTCCGCACTCGTCGCCTGGAGTATGAAGCGGTTGGAGTTGTGCACGGCCATGCGGTTTTCCGGCGTGATGCGAAGTCCCATCGACGACAGGCAGGCCACGGCGTACTTTGCGTTCTTCTTCACTTTCATTTCAAATACTCCTTTCTGGGACAGTTCAGAGTTCCTTGATCTTCAGGTTGCGGTAGGACACCGTGGAGTCCGAATGATCCTGCAGAAGTATGCGGCCTTCAGGAAGTTCGCCCCACTTGTTCCCGTCCGTACCCCATGTCGCGTACTTGGATTCGGCGACCGCCTGGCGGAACGCCTCGGAGCCGCGCTCGTACTCAAGCACCTTCTTGCCGTTGAGCCAATGCTCCACATGGCTGCCCTTCGAGACGATCATGCCACGATTCCATTCGCCTATCGAATTGCAGACCTTTTCGGCATTGGCGGGAATCAGGTCGTAGAGAGACGCCACGCGGCGGTTGCCGTCCTCGCCCTTGTCCCAGTCAGGATGGCCCTTGTCGAGAATCTGATACTCCTCGCAGGTGCCGCGGTTCTTCGTCTCGTCGTAGAAGTACTTCACGCCGGAATTTGCGCTGTCCGTGAGGCGGAAATCAAACTTGAACACGAAATCCCTGTACTTCTTGACGGTGCAGATGTCGCCGCCGCCGCCAAGCTTCACGTCCTCCGGCGGAAGGTCAATCCACCTGCCGTTGGAGATGCCCTTGATGGGCAGCACGGTAAGCACCCCCTTGCGCATCTTCCAGCCACGATCAGGGAACGTCTTGCAGCCGGACTTCACTCCGACCCATCCGGCGGATGTCTTGCCGTCCCAGAGCAGTTGCCAACCCTCCGCCTTCTCCTTCTCGGACAACGTATTGGGAGCCTGCTCCGGCTCGCAGAACGTACAGCATCCCGCGACTGCCGCGAGCGCACCAAGAATCGTAAGCTTCTTCATCTTTCGGTCAACCTTTCGTTGTTGGGTAAATGTGCGGATTATACCATATCGGCCGTACACGAGGCCTGACGTCAATGGGCCTCAAGCCAATTCCGGCCGACGCCGACGGACACCTCTATCGGAACTCCGACGTCGAGTGCGTGCTCCATCTCGCGCTTCGCTATGTCCACGACCTGATCCGCCTCCTCCTTCCGGACGTCAAACAGCAGTTCGTCGTGTATCTGAAGAATCATCCTGGACTTCAATCCGGCCTTCTTGATTGCACGGTCCACACGCACCATGGCGAGCTTGATCATGTCCGCCGCAGTTCCCTGCACAGGCGTGTTTATCGCATCGCGCTCCGCCGCCGTACGAGCCGTTGCATTGCGCGAGTTGATGTCGCGCAACGTCCTCCGCCGCCCGAGCAGCGTCTCCGCGTATCCGGTTTTGCGAGCCTTTGCGATGGCTTCGTCCATGTATCTCCGAACCGCCGGATAGAGCTTGAAATACGTATCAATCAACGCGGCGGCCTCCGTCCGCGTCACTTTAAGCCTCTGCGCAAGGCCGAACGCGGATATTCCGTAGATGATGCCGAAGTTGACCATCTTGCATTTCGAACGCTGCTCCGGGGTGACATCCTCCGGCGACACGCCGAAGACGCGGGCCGCGGCATCGCGGTGGATGTCCTCACCACGCTCGAACGCGCTCTTCATCGCCTCGTCTCCGCTCATCGCAGCCATCAGTCTCAGCTCTATCTGCGAATAGTCTGCGGAAACGAGCAGATGCCCGTCATCATGCGGAACGACTGCGGCGCGTATGTTCTTGCCGCGCTCAGTCCGCACCGGTATGTTCTGCAGGTTGGGGCCGCTTGACGAAAGCCGGCCAGTTTCGGTGAGCGACTGCGCGAACGTGGTGTGGATGCGTCCGTCCACCGGATCTATGCACTGCGGAAGCTTCTCCACGTACGTGGACTTAAGCTTGGAGCAGGTGCGGTACTCAAGAATGTCGAACACGACGGGATGCAGGCCGATGACGCTCTGCAGCGTCTTCTCGTCCGTCGACCAATGACCCTTCGTCGTGCGCTTCACTCCGGTGGGGTCGAGCTTGAGCTTGTCGAACAGCAGTTCGCCTATCTGCTTCGGCGAATCGATGTTCATCCCGGGATCGCCGTAGGACATTATGGATTTGACGAGTCCCTGTATCTCCCTGTCCAGCGAAACGCCGTACGCCCGCAGCGCCGCCACGTCAATCTTTACGCCCGTAAGCTCCATCTCGGAAAGGATGTCTGAAAGCGGCTCCTCGCTCTCTTCGAGAACCTTGATCAGTCCGGCGTCCTTCACGGCGGGACGGAGTACGTCCTCAAGCTGCAACGTGACGTCAGCATCCTCGGCCGCGTAGTCCTTCACAAGCTCAGGCGGCAGGTCGCGCATGTTCTTCTGCGGCTTTCCGCGCTCCTTCGCGCCGATCAGATCCTCGATAGGCACCGGTGCATATCCAAGACGCTCCCGCGCCATCACGTCCATGCCATGCCGTGCGGCGGCGTCCAGCACATAGTGTTCGAGCATCGTATCATGCACAGTAGACCCGAACCGTATTCCGTAGCGCTTCAGGAGCGTCGTGTCGAACTTCGCGTTCTGCGCTATGAGCGTCTTGTCCGGATCGGCGAACGCCTTGGCGAACACCTGCACAAATTCCCTCGCAGAGACTGCGGATGACATCGAGAACGAAAACAGGTCGTCGGACGCGGCAACGCCTCCACCCTGCGGGACTGCGGCGTACCAGGCGCGGCCAGGCTCTGTGGCGAAACTCATGCCTACGATGTCGGCGGTGCGGGCATCGGTGCTTGTTGTCTCGGTGTCAAACGCAAAGCGGGGAGCAGCCTCAAGTATCGCGGCCAACTCCCTGGCCTGTTCAATCGTCGTGACAAGACTGTACTCGTGCGGAACGTCGCGCAGCGTACGAAGGTGTTCCGGATCAGGTCTGTCATCGTTTCGCGACGTCGGCTCGTTGGCCCGTACGTTGACCGGAGACAGATATATGCCGAACCTCTTGGCGAGGTTGTACAGCTCGTATTTCACGCACACCGCAGTCAGCCTGTCGGTGTCCGGCGGCGTAAGGCGGCACGTCTCGAGGTCTATGTCGATAGATACATCCGTCCGGATCGTAGCGAGGAATTTCGACAGCTTTGCGTCCTCCACTCCGGCGGACACCTTTTCGCCGATCTTGCCGCCTATTTCGGACGCATGGGCAATGATGTTCTCGATGCTGCCCCAGTCGTTGAGCAGCTGCGCGGCCGACTTCCCGCCTATTCCCTTTATGCCTGATATGTTGTCTGCGGTGTCCCCGGCGAGCGCAAGGAAATCGATCATCTGCTTCGGATGCGCAAGCCCCCACATCCTCTTTACGTCCTCCACGCCAAGCACTTCGGACGCCGATGCGCCCTTCCCAGGACGGAACAGCTTTATCCTGTCCGTCACCAGCTGCGCGGCATCCTTGTCCGGCGTGACGACATACACCATGTCGAACCCCTCCGCCACGGCCTTCTCCGCAAGCGTACCGATGACGTCGTCCGCCTCGAATCCTGACTTCCGCACGACAGGGATGTTCAGGGCGTCAGCGACCTCGAACGAATACGGTATGTTCTCCGCAAGCTCCTCAGGCATCTTCTGCCTGTGCGCCTTGTACCCCGGAAACATCTCGTGCCTGAAAGTCTTGCCGTCGGGATCCATGGCCAACGCCACATGCGTCGGCGAAATCTCCTTCAGCACGGCCATCACTCCGTTCACGAAGCCAAGAAGAGCCGATGTGTTGATCCCGGAATACGTGATGCGCGGCTTGTTCAGGAACACAAAATGGCCGCGATACAGAAATGGCATCAAATCGATGACGCACAGCGTTTTCATAATGCGCCCGATTATACCACAATGCCCATGCCGCATGGAGCGGTCAGTGGTCGTGCCGCCCCTCGCCGTGCCATGGGATGAACGGCGGCACCTCGTCGATGCCGGCGGCAATCCTCTGGCGAACGGCCTCATACAGCAGAATCGTGGCGGCGGCGGACACGTTGAGGGAGTCCGCAAGGCCGAGCATCGGAATTCGTACGCGCAGCTCCGCTCCGTCCATCCACTTCTCCGTGAGGCCGTACTGCTCCGCGCCAAGCGCCACGGCGACGTTCCCCGTGAGATCAACCTCGAAATGCAGCCGCTCCGCATGTGGCGTAGCCGCAAGTATCTTGAACCCATTCGCCTTGAGCCAGGCCAAGGCCTCCTCGGATGTCGCCTCGACGATCGGCACCGAGAACATCGTGCCGGTAGACGCCCGCACCACGTTCGGGTTGTGTATGTCGGTCGTGCGGTCGCACACGATCACGGCGGACACCTTTGCGGCGTCCGCGCTGCGGAGGATCGTTCCGAGGTTGCCGGGCTTCTCGATCGCCTCAGTCACCACAACAAGCGCGTTTGGAGGAAGCGAAAGGTCTGAAAGCCGTTTGGAGACGTGCGGCCCGGTCATCAGCAGACCGTCGGGGCGCTCCTTGTACGCCATCTTCACGAACGCCGTCTTTGAACACAGAAACACGTCCGCGCCCGCACGTTCGGCGTCATCCACGAGATTCCGTTCGTTCTCGTTTTTGAGGTACAGATCCGGACAGTGGAAGATTGCGTTCGGACGATATCCGTTGTCGAGCGCCCGGCGGCATTCACGAAAGCCCTCGACTATCATCTCACCCGTCTCCTCTCGCTCCGAACAGGAGCGAAGCTTGACGACGTGCTTTATCTTCGGATTCGCTGGACTAGTCAGTTCAGTTCTCACTTCCGGATCTCCTGCTGCTTCTGCTCCTTCGGGCTTTCGTACGGGCGCACACGCAAACGCGCACCGACGCCCTCGCATATGCGGCGGCAGCGCTCCTGCTTCTCAGGCGAAGTGACCGGTTCGCCCACGACCGTCATCACAACGTCCGGCACGAATCTCGCCACCTCTTCGGCAAACTTCAGCATGGCGGGATACGCCGCCGCGCCGAACTTCGGACGGCACATCGACAGATACTCCTCCGGATCGTCGGTGTTGAGGCTTATCGAGACCTCATCGACAAGCCCGGAAAATCTTGAAGCCGTAGGCGCTCCCGCAATCAAATCGGAAAGGCCGTTCGTGTTCACGCGGATCTTCACCTGAGGCCACCTGCCGCGAATGAACTTCGCGACCTCAAGCAGAACGTCAAGGCGTTCCGTCGGCTCGCCGTAGCCGCAGAATACGATTTCGCGGAACCGTTCGAAATCCCAGCCTGAAAGCGAACCCTCAATCTCGCACACCGTCGGCTCACGCTCCAGCCAGAGCGAACCGGACCCGAACACGCCGTCGGCGTTGTTGCGCAGGCAGAACGTGCAGGCGCACGGACACCGGTTCGTAAGGTTCACGTAGACCGAATCTTTCACCTGATAGGTAATGGTCATGCCACAATCTCCGAAAGCACTTCCTCGAAAGCCAGGCCATCATGCGTCGGGATGCCAAGCGCCTCCGAGCGAGCGACGGCCTTCGAGACGAAAAGCGCAGCCCGGCGGACTGACTCCATGAATGATGCGCCGTTGAGAAGCGAACCGAGAAGCACCGATACGAACACGTCACCGGTGCCGCTTCTGTCCGCACCTATGCGCTTGACCGAAAAGACCTGCGACGCACTTCCCTTTTCGTACACGTAGTTCACAAGGTCGTCGCCACGCGCTATGCCGGAGATGACAATGCGCTTCGCGTGAACCGCAAGCGCACCGCAGAGGTCTTCCAGTTCGGCGTCGGTCATGTCCGGTGCATACGGCCTGTCCGCAAGGACGCAAGCCTCGGTAAGGTTGGGCGTAAGCACGTCCGCAACGTTGAGGAACGCCCGCATGGACTTTGCAAGCTCGTCGTCGTATGTCGAGTACAGCCTTCCGTAGTCGCCCATCACCGGATCGACAAGCACCAGCGTATCGGGAGTGCGGAACGCTTCGATGAAGCGGAACACAAAATCTATCTGACGGCTGGAGCCGAGAAATCCGGTTGATATGGCGCTGAACCGCAAATCCAGCCTCTTCCACTGCTCAACATAGTCGTCAAGGTGGTCGGTGCAGTCCGTCCACGCATATGACGGAAAGCCTGTGTGGTTTGTGAAGATCGCAGTCGGGACCGGACAGCACTGAACCTTCATCGCCGACAGTATCGGCAGGGCGACTGTCAGCGAACATCTCCCGAACCCGGAGAAATCGTTTATGGCCGCAACTTTCCTTTGTCTGTTGTGGTCTTCCATTCTCAACAGTCCATCGCCGTGCATTTGCAAAGTGGATGCGGCGATATGGCCGCATCCACTCCGTTCAACAGCTGAACCAGCACCCGCCGTCCTTGCGGACGGAACGGGTGGTCGGTCACTCCGGTCAGGCCTTGGCGGCCGCAGAGATGATGCCGGCGAAGTCCTCGGCCTTGAGGGCGGCGCCGCCGATGAGACCGCCGTCGATGTCCTTCTTGGCGAGCAGCTCAGCGGCGTTGCCGGGCTTCATCGAGCCGCCGTACTGGATGCGGACAGTCTCGGCCGTTTCGGCGCCAACGAGCTTGGCAAGCGTGGCGCGGATGAGTGCATGGACCTCCTGCGCCTGATCGGGCGTAGCCGTCTTTCCGGTTCCGATCGCCCACACAGGCTCGTACGCGATCACAAGCTTCGCGCAGTCCGCCGCCGTGACGTCCTTGAGGCCGACGTTCATCTGACGCTCGATGACCTCGTTGAGCTTTCCGGCCTCGCGCTCCTCAAGCGTTTCGCCGACGCAGACGATGGCCGTAAGCCCCGCCGCGATCACAGCACGCGTACGCTTGTTCACCGTCTCGTCCGTCTCGCCGAAGTACTGGCGGCGTTCCGAGTGACCGATGATCACGTACTCGACCCCGGCGTCAACGAGCATTCCCGTGGAGATTTCGCCGGTGAACGCACCCTTCGCCTCCCAGTGCGCGTTCTCCGCACCGGCCTTGACCTGTGTTCCCTTGCAGGCCTCAACTGCGGCGGGAATGTCGATTGCGGGTGTGCAGCACACGATGTCGACGTTATTGAAATCCTTTGTCGCCTCAGCGATTGCCTTCACGAGAGCCGCCGTCTCCGAGGGCTTGACGTTCATCTTCCAGTTGCCGGCGATGATTTTCTTGCGCATTTCTGTTCTGACCTTTCTGTATCCTTGCTTCTTGTTGCAAAATGCCCGCTGGAGGGGTTTCTCTCCAGACATATGTCCGCCCTCCTGCCGACACCCGCCGGGCATGGGAAAGCTTTTGGCGCGTAATTATACACCATCGGTGTTCCGTTTTGCAAGAAAATTGGAAATCAATTCATTTTCCTGGAACGGCAGCACCTCGCTACCTGGCAAAATCCAGCAGCCTCACCGTCTCCGGAGGGATCGTCGCTTCGGCAGCTCCGTTGATGAACCGCCACTCTGCACCGGCCACAAGCTCCTTTGCCCGCTTTGCACCGGTAAGCGACCTGATCCTCACGTTCTGCGGCGTTGTGCCTGAATTGAACACGGTCAGGTATCTGTCGCCAAACTGCTCGACGAACACCGATGGCGTCTCGGAGACGGCAAGGGTGTTGACCGGACGCCATCCGGCCTCAGAGATCATTCGGCAGAGCGGCACGTACTTCTTGAACAGCGGACGGTCACGATTGTACAGTTCAGGGCACGAGAAGTAGTGCCCGCCGGAGGCGTTCGGACTGAAGAAGCTCGGAAGCAGGCCATAGGCGAGCGTACGCTGCATGTACTTCTCTACCATCTCGTGAGTGAACTTGCTGAAATCCACGTTCATCAGGAAGCAGTACGGCTTGCCGCCGCTTATCGCCCGACGGTAGAGCAGCTCTTCGTCGGACATCGGCTTCCACTGCGCCGTCTTGTGGTCAATCCACCCGGTCTCAGTCCCGTTGTAGTCGCTGTACGGAACGAGCCACGGCCAGCGGTTCGGAACGGCGTTGCACATCAGGAGGCGACCTATCGAATGGCATCTATCAGATGCGGCGCGAACGTACTCGTAGAACATGAGCGACTTGGCGAGAGCTGGACGCTTCGTCTCCTTGGAATAGACAAGCGGCGTCTTTGAATACGCAAAATGCTCGCGGTTGAAGTTCACATCCGGAGTGACATACCCTTCTGCGGAGTCGATGTACTCACCGTCCACGCCCTGCGGGAACGTCTTGCCGCCGTAGCGTCCGTTCCACTCCTTGTCCGAGAACTTGTAGGCGTATTCGCCGCCGGGGAGCGACGGAAGCGGACACAGATTCCATACCGCGCCGCTGCACCACGGCTCATCCTTGACCTTGCCGACAACACTTCCGTGTTCATCGCGAAAGGCAGACCTGCGCCACGCAATGGCGAATTCGTTTCCGTTTGCGGCCTGCCTGTCGCCCTCGATGAAGCAGTCGCCGATTGTGTATCCGCCCATTCCCTTCGGCATCGCCATCCACCATGTGGACGGTTCCGTGTAGCGGAACGTGAGTATGCCGTGGGCATCGTCCCAGCCCGGCTCTCCGTCGCCCTCCTTCACGCCAAATCCAAAATCATCCCACCCTTCGACCTTGCTGATGTTGTGGAACGCCATCCATATGCCGTGCCTTTTGATCCTGACTTCGTTGAGTTCCGGATAGAGTGCCTGATACGTCGCAAGAGCGCCGCGGAATCCGTGCTTTGCCGGGAACGCAAAGCGCACGAAACGGAAATGCGCGTCGGGATGCTCCTTGGCGAATCCGAGGTCGAATGCGATGAACAGCTGACGCAGACGCTGGTGGGCGGTCACGCGGAACACGGCAGGCGCCGTGCAGTCAATGCCGAGCGCAACGCCCTTTCCGTCAACGGTCACGGCGCCAAACGGCCAACGGGACATCAGCCCTTCACCTGCGTTCTGCTGAATCGTGGTGCGGAACTGGACATCGCCCTCCGCATCGAGCGTCACGTCTGTGCGCGGATCGGAATGCCACACCATCGGCGCGGCTTCATCGAACGGAATCGCGTACACAAGCGTGACGGCCCTGTCACGTCCGGAAAGCTCACGCGCCGTGACATCGAAGATCGTGGCATCTGCAATCTGCTCCGTCTTCACGTCAAGCGCAATCTTCTCCGCCTCGCCGCCGGACGCAACGGAAACGAAACCGCGACCGGCCGTGACGTCTCGCACCATGAAACCGGGCGCTTCGAGCCTGCGCTGCCGTGAGAGATCCGCAAAGCAGGTGTCATACATCGAAATCGCGCCAAGCGAATGCAGACGGACGACCGGTGCACGGAACTTGACGCGGCCGGCGACGTTCCTCAAAAGCAGATTGCAGGAGAACGACTTGACCGGCTTGTTCGGCATTACCGTCACTTTCCCCTTCTGCCAGCCGAGACCAGGATTGCGGGTGAACTGGGCGCACTGTCCGTACAGCGACGTTCCGTCCGCATACTGCACGTCGATGTAGAGAGCGTAGTCGTTGGAGCGCTCTCCGCGCACGGAGACGGCCAGGCTCTCCGCCGTAACGGTGAACGGTGCGGCATTGGTCTGATTCAAGTTTACGTTCCACGATGCGCCACGGGACACCTTGGAATCCTTGCCGTTGTCGCACACGATAACGTCCGAACCCTCAAATGCGAACCCTTCGCCAAACTTGCGGCATTTGTCGAAGGACAGGTCCCGCACAGATACGCCAGCCGTTCCGGAAGCCTCCGGATACACCACGCCGCCCACAAGCGGAAGCGCAAAGATCGCAACCGCCGCAAAAAACAGATTTGATGCCTTCATGTGCCGCATTGTATCATAATGAACCGCCGAGGACACGTGCAACGTGCGGAAGGAAGGCGGCGGACAACGCCTTGTATCCGGCGTCGGTCGGGTGGGCTGAATCCGACATCATCCCGTGCACGATGTCGCCGTTTGCGTCAACGAATCGTCCCCCCGCATTCTCAAAGCTGACCTTCCCGTCATATCCGTACGACGGGATTCGCGACAAAAGCGCATTCAGCCTGTCCACGTTCCGGCGAAGCGGACTTCCCGGTGTCCCCGCCGGCAGGGCGCCCATCAGCAGAATGCGCGCCTGCGGCTGGATGCGCCGGATGCGGCCGATCAGGCCTCTGATCGCCTGCGCCGTCTCCTCCGGTGAATCCGCCTTCCCCTCTTCGTCCGGCACAAGGTTGTTTCTGCCGAGCATGATTACAACCAGCTGTGTACGCACGTTCTTGAGTTCGCCGTTGTCGACTCGCCAAAGCGCGTTCTCCGTGCGGTCGCCAGCACAGCTCATGTTCATGACGCGCACACGGCGGTCGAACATCGCCTTCCAGCGCGGCAGCGTCAGCGAGTCGTCCGTCTCGCCGATGGAGTCGATGCCCGACCACAGATGGAGCGCATCGTCGCCGATGAACACGACATTCGGATTCGTGCGCCATGTCTTGGCTTCCGCCAATATGTAGTCATGCCGTTCGCGCCAGTCATAGCCAACGGCCCGTACGTTCTCCGCCGGCTGCAGGGCACGGCTGGCCGGAACGCCCTCCGGCGTCGGGGCGGCGTTCACGCCCATCCGGCGAAGCCTCGGAATGTGATCGCCCATCCGCCGAAGGAAATCGCCGTAATTGAGGGCGGACTTCTCCGACCACAGGATTTCCGCAACGGCGCACAGCCTCGGAAAGCCCTGCCACATAAGCTCTTCCGGAACACGTATTCCCTCCGACCAGAGAAGCCCCTCCGAACCCAGCACATGACCGGCAAATTCGCCGGGAACGCCGTCTGTCGGATCGAAAGAGTAGACGCGGGAAAGCGGCAGCCCGCCGCCGTCCGACCGCCACGGATCGTCGGGAATCCCCTGCTTCTGGTCAAGGTACATCAACCGGTTCGGACAGACCACGCAGTCGACGCCGTTCGTGGCGGCGAAAGCCGCCTTCTCCGTTCCAAGCCAGCACATGGCCGCCGTGTTTCCGCAGATGCCGCCGTCCAGCATCTCCTCCCAGCCAATGGCACGTTTGCCCTTCTTCATCAGATACTCCGCGAAATGGCGCATCAGCCACGTCTGCAGCGCATTCTCGTCCTTCAGCCCGGCGGACTTGATGCGGGCCTGGCATTTCGGACACTTCCGCCAGCGGATCTTCGGACACTCGTCGCCGCCGATGTGGATGAACTCGGAATGCTTGAACAGGCGACAGTATTCGTCAAGAACGCTTTCAAGGAAGGCGATTGCGCGGTCGTTTCCGGCGCAGTACAGCTCGCGCTTGACGCCCCATTTCACGTCCACGCGGCGTTCAAGCCGCTCTCCAAGGCACGAGAATTCCGGATAGGCCGTAAGCGCGGCCCTGGAGTGTCCGGGAATCTCAAGCTCCGGCACGATCTTGACATGATGCCGTTCCGCGAACTCGACGATCTCCTTGATATCCTCCTCCGTGTAGAAATGCGGCCCGTACCGCCGTCCGTCGCCCTCAGCGGAGTTGTCGAAGCGCGGACTTTCCGCCCGAACTGCCCCCCGTGCCGTCAGCTCCGGCCATTTCCGGATCTCGATGCGCCACCCCTGGTCTTCCGTCAGGTGCCAATGCAGAACGTTCAGCTTGTTGAACGCCATGGCCTCGATTATCTTCTTGATCGTCTCCTTGCCGAAGAAATGGCGTCCTTCGTCCACAAGGCAGCCCCGCCAGCGGAAGCGCGGCCAGTCCCGTATGCGGCAGAACGGATACGAGACCTGCTCGCCCACGCCCTGCGCCAGCTGCCGAAGCGTAATCCGCGCATAAAACGCGCCGTCGCCGTCCGACGACGCCACGCGAACGCCACTGGCATCGACCGTCAGTTCATATCCCGCTTTCGGCTGGGCCGCATCAAAGACGTCAACCACATTTGTGCCGCTGTACATCCCGTCACGCCATTCAACCTGCCGAGGCGCAGGAACGATCGACGGCAGGATGCCTGTGCCACCGGCACCCGCCCCCGCATATGCGAAAACGGCTACTGAACACGCAAGCGCGCAGACCGCGCCCCTCACGGACATTTTCTTTTCACTCATCATCAACACCTTTCCTTCCGATTATACCGTCAGGCGCAAACTTATGTTCAGCGCCTTTCCCCGGCACGTAAGCGACGGATAGAAGAGAACGATCCTTTCTGCGTCTGCCGTGACGGTCGGCGTCTGCTCCGCCCCCAGCACGGGCACCTCACGCTCCTCATGTCCGCCGCGCCGGTCGTCGAAATAGAGCCGCCACAGCTGTGCGCCGCCCGCCCAGTCATGCCCCGTCGCCTTGCATACGAGCGCCTTCAGTTCGCCCCTGTCTCCGACTTCGACGCGCACAAGGCCGTTCTCAAGACTTGCCGCCGCCGCTACTGACGCGACGCCGGCCAATGCCAGCGCGAGCAGACCGGTTTTTCGCGAATAATTCATCTTCACCTCTCCCATACCGCGACATCAAGCGGACCAAGTTCCGTCGACTGCGTTGTTCCAAACACGAACCGCCATTTGCCGTTCAATTCGATTCGCTTCCTCTCACGCGAGAGGTTGGCGAAAAACACGAGGTCGCGTCCATCCGCAGTACGCCCCGTGCGCCACATCACGCCGTACGGCGCCCGTGCGTCGTCCCTCGGCGGCGCGGCGAGCGCGGCGTAGTCCACCGGACGGTACGGCAGCGGCAGCGTCTGCCGACGCTCGCCGCGTTCGTCCTTCGCAAGCGCCGTCGGCGCGGAGAAGAGGAGCGTGCCGCCGTCGGCAACGAAGCGTTCGAGCGCAGCGTACACGCGGTCGGAGACGCGTCGTGCGTCGGGAAGCACGATCTTCTTGGCGCCCTTGAAATCTCCGCGCTCAAGGTCACGCTCCGTGATGAACCGCACCGCCCAGCCGGAGAATGACGCCTTGCCGTAGACGTCGTACAGCGACCGCACGTAGGCGTCGCGTTCGCCAAACGACGCGACGGAATGGAACAGCCGGAACGGCGGATCGGGCGTACGCCTGAACGCGGCGATCTCCTCCGGATGCGCCCGGCAGTCAAGCGCCGCACGAAGCGTCGCGTGGTATGTGTTCGCACGCGTGAACGCATACTCGCCGTACGTGTGACGTGTGTTCGCCCACTCCCAGATTGATGATGCGTTCAGCCCCATGAGAAACGCCAGCACGTTTGAGAGGTAGATTTCCTTCTCGGAATACTCCCTGTACACGCCGTCCACGATCACGTGCGTTTCGTTGTCGGCGATCGGCTTCTCCGGCGCAACGGAACGCGCAAAGTCAAGCTCGAACCCGCCCTTCGGGAAGTCCATCGCCCATTCACTTCCGTCCAGCCCGAATCCGCCGTCGAAGCCGACGATGTCGAAGATCTCCCACAGCCGCTCAAAATCCGCCATGACGACAAGCGGATCCAGCCCGGCAATGTTGTAGTGCGTGGAGTAGTGGACGGTCGTGGGCAGGCCAAAGCGCCGCTTGAGCCAGTCCTGCTGCGGAATCTCGCGGGCGATGTTTCGCTCTAACTGCGCCTGCATCCGTGCGAACTTCCCGCCCTCGTCGCCCGCCGGCGGCTTGGAGTCCCACTGCTCCGGGAATGACACCTGAAACACGAACGCCGGCGACGGATTGGACGGCACGAGCGAGCCAAGCCAATAGCCGCGCCCGCCACGATATGCGTTCTGCAGATCGGCGGACGCGACAGCCAGCGGGTCGTGCGCCGTCAGGTCATGCGAGGAGGCGTGCGCCGATCCCCAGGCGCAGTATACGCCGTTCGTCTCGCAGCGGCGCACGACGTCGGCGTAGTTCGTTCCGCCGATGTAGAAGCAGTTCACGAGGTTGAACCCGGTCTTCGCAATCCATTCGACGTCCGCATTCTCCCACCCGGCGACGTTCGTCCAGGTGTCAGGGCCAATCAGGAGAATCTCCCGACCGTCAACCTTGAACCCGCCCTCCGACGGCACGGGACGTACGCCACGCGGATACTTGACCGTCCGAAGCGGCGCAACCTTTCCGTCCGCAATGGCCCTCTGACGCGCCGCGAGTCCCCGTTGCAGCCGTTCGAGGTCGATGGCATTCTTCAACACGCGCTCATCCATGTAGTGCCGATATCCGTCCGTAATGGCCTTGCGCACATGACCGACGGCGATGTGTCCCTCGGCATCCAGGTCGCGTCGCATGAATTCCACGAAATAGTCCGTCATCGCCTTGACCGCGATGGAATACTCGTCGTCCTCTGCGACGCGCAGTGCGGCATTGGCGGCGGCGATCGCGTCCACCCTGCGGCGCAACTCGTCCCGCGTGGGCAGTTTGGCGCGTTCCGGCTCAAATCCCGTCTCTACGCGCACAAGGTCGACGAACGGCCACAGTCTCGGGTCACGGCCGCCCAAAACACCATCGGCGACGCCCATCCAGTTCTCGACGGCATCGCCCCGATCCCGATCGACTACGCAGACGTTGAAGCGGATTCCGTCCTCACGCCGCATCCCGGCCTCGGCAAGTTCACGCCACTGGAATCTGACCTTAACCTCATCACCGGGATAGAAGCGCTCAAAGGTGCGCCCGCCAGCCGCATCGGCAAACACGACATGGACGCCGTCATCCTTTGTCTTCACGTCATCAGTGACGCGCACATCAACGTCAATGCCCTGTTCGGTCGCCGTCACGTGCGCGACGAACGAAAGATCGGAAGCGCCCGACCATGTCGGAGACGCGAGCGGACGATAGTCCTTCGTCTCGCTCCGACTGATTTCGCCGCCGGCAACGCCCCAATCGCACGCACGCAGCGCACGGAGTGCATCGAGATCCCTCGCGCCGCCTACGCGGCCAAACGCGATCGACTGCGCAATGCGTTCGCCTGGGGCGACGCCCCTTCCCTGACGCGGCGCGGGAATGTCGGCCTGGGCGCAGAACGTGCCGGGCTTGCCGTCACCACGCGGACAGAACGTCCCGAACTCGCGCCCCATGTACCACGTCTCGCCGCCAGTCGTGCGTCCAAGCACGTACCGCCCGGCCTTCACCTTGTAGCCGCCATCCTTCGACCGGAACTCCTTCGTCGTCGGGAACGGCGCAAATTCCGTCCCGTCAATGGCGTAGTCCGTCACCTCAAGCCCCATCCCCATGTTCCACGATATGAAATGGAACGGCTCCAGCACGTTCAGGCGCGAGGCCGCCACCACGCCGGGTACGCCCGGCTTCATCACGTAGTCTGTGACGAGCCGCGCCTTGGACCACGGTGTCGGCTTCTTGCCGTGCAGGTAGTCGTGCAAGGACAGCGAACGGTCTGCCCGCACGATGACGACTGGATTTGTGGCAAGCACCGAAAAGACGTCATCGCGCCCGTCGCACACGGCCGCCACCATGCCGTCCGCTCCGGCGACGCGGATGTTCTGCGAGAACCGCCGCGCCCATCCCTTTGCATCGTCAATCGGCGAACCGGCCATCGCCGGGAGCACCAGCACCGCAGCCAGCCCGGCAACGAACGCCCTCAACACCACATTCATCTTTCAACCTCCCTGATGGCGACGATGCACGGACGCGCCTTTGGATTCCACCGGAACGAGGCCGCCGTCACCGTCTTGCCGGAGAGGACGTCATGGATTGACGCCTCGGCGGGCAGCCGCAGTTCCAGTTCGGTATCCGGCTGTGCGTTCAAGGCGCGTGTGCCTTTCATGACATTCCCTGCGTCCACGGCCCTTCCCGTCAGCAGCAGGATTCGCCGCCCGTCCGCCGTGCGAAAGTCCCCGCACGTGATTCCCGTCGCCACGCCGCCGCCCGACATCATCGCGATTTCATAATCGGCCTTCACGCCGCAGTCCGCAAGGAAATCGCGCAGGCCATCGACGAACGATGCATCATTCACGTTAGGCAGCGACGGGCAGCAACGGTCGAGCATTCCGGCGAACGATGCTGTCGGCACACCGCGTTCGTCATGCCGGCCGCAACGGTCGTCCCCGACGACAACGCCGCCGCGTGCGCGGAAGTCGCGGATTGCGTTGCGCGTCGTCTGCGACAGCGCCCAGCATTCCGGAAGGACAAGCACCTTGGCCGTTTCAAGCCGTTTCGCCAGCTGCGGCTCGCTCGTGTAGTCAAATCCGAGACGCAGCGTATGAAGCACCTTCTCCCACTGCTCCTGCGAACGGAACCAGTTGAGGTAGTGGCTTCCCTCCTTCTTTCCGCGAGCCTCCCAGTCGAACTGAAGCGGATCGTCACTTTCAAGCCAGGCAATGCCCATGCCGCCCTGCGCATAGAGGATGGTGACGGGCATGGGTGCACGTTCGGCGGCGTTGATCAAGTCGCCCCATCCGCCGGAGACGAGCGGCGCAAGCGCGGCCTTCAACCGTCTGCCGTTCGCGCTCAACAGTCCGTCCTCCGATAGATAGCCCTCACCCGTCGCCACGGTGTGCTGGACGGAACCGTACAGCATGATTCCCGTCGCGCCGTTGTTGACGGCGCTCCAGACATCCATCTCGATGTTGTCGTAGTTTCCGTACCCAAGCCACGTCAACACGGGCGCACCCTTCCGCTTGAACGAGCGCACATACGCGCTCGGCCCGTAGTCCTGCCCTGACGTCCGGTTCGGGACAATCTTCGACGGATCGATCCCAGCCATCGGCGTCATCCACGTCCAGTTCGGCTGCCCAGTGGAGATGCGCGGGTTCTCGCGTCCGAACACATCGACCGCGACCTTCGACACCTCCGCGAGGACATCGTCCATGAACAGCCTGAACTCAAGCCATGACGCATAGTTCCGGTCGCCCTTCCGGCGGCGGCCGCGCATCTCGTCCGTGAGCGACGGCACAACGTCATCGAACGTCGCAAACGCCGTTCCCCATGCACGGTTCAGCGCGGCGACATCGCCGTACTTCGTGCGCATCGCGTTCCTGAACCGTGCAAGGCACGGCGCCATGCGGCACGGCTCAGAATCCTTGGCATGATAGTTCATCCAGGGCGCCGAGAGCGTCATCTCGTCTCCGATGGCATACGCGAACGGCTCACGTCCACGGGCCAGACGCGCATAGGCGGCAAACCCCGCCTCGGCGGCGGGCTTCCACGTGGCGTCGGAGAGGCATCCATTGCGCCAATGCTTCTTGACGGGATCGTTCCCGTAGCACGTACGCCCATGGACGCCCTGCTCCTGAAGCGCCGCCTCCACAATCGGATTCTCGCGGTTGACGATTCCGCCCCATCCGTCCGTCCACGCGAAGCCATGCTTCGCCGCATCGTACGCGCCGGGCATCCAGCAGTTTATCGCGTTTATTCCGATGTCGCGCATGACGGGATAGAACTGCCGCCGGTAGTGTATCGGCATCCACAGATAGCCGGCGACTACGAATTTCCTGCGATCTTCAAAGCACGGGCGGACGGACAGCGGCGCGTCCGGCGTGTGCGTCCACGGCACGACCTCAAGTTCCCTGTCGAGAATGAGATCGGCGTACAGCAGCGACCACATCTCATTGTACGGATAGCCGGCCTGTCGCTCATCGAAGTCGCTGAGTTCACGCGTCAGGTACACCTCATCCACCTCCGGCCAGATGGCGCTGCGGAAGAAGACGCGGCCGCGCAGAAGCAGCTCCACGACCATGCCGTCTCCGAACCGCCCCTCCGTGAGACTCGCGATTCCGTACCGGCCGCATCCCTTCGGGGAGATGCGCGAATAGTCTACGCCTTGCGGGAGCTCTCTTGGACGACCGAAGCGCCGGCCATATTCGGACGAGACGAAGACCGCCCGTCCGCCGCGCCGGACGTACGAGACGACGGCCTTCTCCTTCTTCTCGAACGCATCGGCGTTCGTTCCGGCAAAGAGCAGGACGTATTCGCCGTTCGAGAACCGTCTCTGCACCGTCTCCGGATCGGCAGTCGCGCCGTCATTGACGACGTCAACCTTCAGCCCGAATTGCCGTTCGAGGTCTTCTGCAACCCAGTCGAGACACGATCCGGACGCGAACAGCAGAACGCGCTGCGAAACCTTTTCCTTTGCGAAAACATGCAGCTTGCGCTCCGGGAAGCGTCCGCTCGCAGACGGCTTCCGCTCACGGCGCTTCAGACCCAGATTCAGTTCGACGTCATCCATCACCCGCAGCGACAGGTTGTTCAACGTGACGTTCACCGGCTTTGATACGAAGATGCGGAACTCGCCATCCTCGATTTTCCAGTCCAGATCAACACGATCGCCGACAAACGCTCTGTCACACCGGAAGTCTATCCGCGCTCCAGACCCCGGTGACGACTTGAGTTTCTGTGACAGCAGCACGCCGGGCGTATCGCGCCGGACGGCGACAAGGAAGTCCTCGCTGAGATAGTCGCGCTCCCGATACTCAAACGCCACGTCGCCGGGGATGCGCCAGTCAGCCGGCGTCTTTCCGTCAAACGACTTTGCGTCAAGCGAACCGTTCGCAAGAAGTTCAGCGTCTGCGGCTTGTGCCGCGACTGCCGCCGCAAGGCATACGACCGCAACGCATAGGCGCCGTGCGCAGGATTTCGTCGCCGTCATCTCTGCGATGCCTTTCGCTCAAGCACGATGGCAGGACGGAAGGAGTTGTACCCGCCTCTACCCTGCTTCAGGTAGAACGCCGCCCGTGCGGCGGAGCGGCAGCGATCCGCGCTCGAAAGCCAATCCCCTCCGCGAACCACCGCATGGAATCCGTTTCCGTCAGTCGCAACGACATTCAGGGGTTCGACTACAGGTTTGTCGCCGAGGTCGTTCCTGCACGTCGTCCAGTCCACAACATCGCGGCAGATCTCACCAGCATTTCCGTGCATGTCGTAGAATCCCCAGGCGTTCGGCAGATACCTGCCACCGACACCAGGCTGATTGCCCTGATCCCAAACGCCGTTGCGGCTGCAGTAGTTGCCGAGAAGATCCATGACCGTATTGGCATAGAAGCCGTCCTTGTAGGCCGTCTTGCCGTTATCGGTGTAGACGCCGTAGTAGTCGCCCTCACCCGCACCTGCGTTCCACGAACCGTCCGTTCCGGCGCGGCAGGCGTACTCCCACTGCGCCTCGGTCGGCAGGTCAAGCGTGTAGCCGGGCGGAAGGCAGTTCGCCGCCGACGAACGGAAACGCCCAAAGAACGATTCCGGATCTACATCCGTGCAGGTGTTGTTCCAGTAGTCCGTCGTGTATCCGCGAAGCGAATACAGGAAGAACTCGTTGGAATCGGAACTCAAGAACGTCGGACGCCAGGCTTGCTTGGCATAGTAGTCATCGTCGACCTGCGTCATGACATTCGTCTCCCACACCTTGAACGACTGCGCGTACGTCAATTCAAAGAGCGCAAGGTAGAAGTCGTTGGTGAACGTAACAAGATGCCGCGCCTCCGGCAAGGCCGCGATATTGTTGGTATATGCCACCACGCGCTTTGACTCCGCCTCAGGTGACCCCATGAAATACGAACCGGCCCGGCAGCGACGGAACGCTATCTTCGTTGTCTTGTACACGTCCGTGTTGAACCCGCCCTCCGGCGGCGCATCCATCTGCTCGGCGGTGTATGTTCCGCCGACCCCGGCCGAAAGATCCATGACAAGATAGCGTCTGCCGACCGGCTGCGCGAGCGAAAGGCTGAACGTCAGCCCAATGCGCGGTACAGCGGATGTGACTCCGGCGGCGACTGGATTCCATACGAGACGATGCGTCCCGGCCTTCACGTATTCCAGATCACCGCTCTGGGCGGCGTAAGCACCGGTGACGTCATTCCCTTCCGGGTCTGTAACCTTGAGAACGACATCCCATCCGACATCGCCGTTCGAGTCGCCGTCTATTCTGTACTCGATGACTGTCTTTGCGTTCCATGGCCACATCTGCGAAATCTTCACGGGAGTGACCGTGGCGCCGTACGAGGCAAGGCCCGCCACGGCATAAACAAGAACGATTGCCGCTTTTTTCATCACTTCACCTCCCACACTATTGCCGGACGCACAGTATACTGCGCCGCCGTCGGCAGCCAGCCTTTCCGTCGCGATGCGCTGCGGCAGTTCTCCGCGCCGGTCAGCCATCCGCCGCCACGCGCAATGGCACCCATCCTGTTAGAATCGAACCAGACGTAGAGCGGCTCCACGGCCTCAGCGCTGCCAAGGTCGGCATTGCCGTTGGACTCCACGGCCGCATCGCGGCAAAACTCCTCGCAGTTGCCGTACATGTCATAGAAACCCCACGGATTCGGCGCGTACCGGCCAACGGTCGATGGCTGCACCGCCTGTCGCCACACGCCGCCGTTTGCGCAATACTGTCCAAGCGAATCAAGTGCCGCAAGATGGTAGAACGGCAATTCACGGGAATTGTAGCTTCCGAAGTCAGTGACACGCACATAATCGTTGGAGGTGGGTGAGACACCGCTGGAATAGGCAGTGTCCGTTCCGGCGCGGCAGGCGTACTCCCACTGCGCCTCGGTCGGCAGGTCAAGCGTGTAGCCGGGCGGAAGGCAGTTCGCCGCCGACGAACGGAAGCGGCCGAAGAACGAATTTGGCTCAACCTGCGAATCCGTCCTGTTCCACCATGTGTAGTCCGAACCACGGAAGCTGAGCGGCGTTTCGACCCCGTAGAACACCTTCGTGCTGTCCGCCGAACACGTCTTGTTCGTCTCCCAGATTCGCGCCGACTGCCCCTCGGTCAGTTCGAAGATCGCAAGCCAGAAATCATTGGTGAACGTGACGAGATGGCGCGTCTCGGCAAATAGCAGGGTGTTGTCGTTGCGGGTTTCATATGGCTGTGAAACGCGCATTGCCTCGGTCTCCGGCGATCCCATGAAATACGAACCCGCCTTGCAGCGACGGAACGCCATCTTGCGGGTCTTGTACTCGTTCGTGTTGAACCCGCCCTCCGGCGGCGCATCCATCTGCTCGGCGGTGTATGTTCCGCCGACCCCGGCCGAAAGGTCGATTACAAGATACTTCGGCCCGGACGGCTGGCCGAGCGTCACCTCGAATTTGAGCAGTGTTTCGCGGGCGATCTCGCATCCGGCGACCTTCGGATTCCACCAGATGTCATGTTCGCCGGCGGACACGAACTCGATGTCGCCAGTCTGTGCCGCAAGCGTACCGGTGACGTCGTTGCCGAGCGGGTCTGTGACCCGAAGCGAAACATCGTACACCTCGCCCGCCGCCGCGTCGAGCACATAGTTGACGCGCACCCGTCCGTCCCACGGCCATTGCTGTCTCACAATCTGCGAAACCACCTGCGCCCCGTTCGCCACGCACGCAAACGCGGCAAACACCGCAAAAAGACCAGGAGTTGCCGACATGTTCATTTTCATTGCCACACCTCTATTTGACCGTGATCATAAACGCCCGACGTACGCCAACGGACATGGAAAAAGGCTTGCCGTCCACGACGGCGGTGAGCAGATCGCCTTCGCCGGAGAGTGCCAGCGTCTGCCAGCCGGGTGCGTCCATCGTCGGAGGAAGCTCTTCGCCTCCGAATGTCACGTTTGATACGCTTTCAGGCAGCAGAACGACCGGATGCCTGACTGATGCCCGTGACCAATGCCCGCGTCGTGCCTCGTCCTTGACGCAGACCGAATCGCCGACCCCTGTTCCCACGACAAGCCCCAGCGATGCGGATACCGCCGATACCTCAGTTCCTTCTGCATCCTGATATGACACAGAGATGGTGATTATGCGTTCGCCTGTGGCATCGGACGGAAGCGAGAACGGAACAGAAACTGAATCCGCCGTCACGTCGGAACTGGTCGCAACAGTTCTCCCGTCAACGCTGACGACGGCGCTGACGGCGCCAGTCGGCCAATCAAGCGCAACATCAGACGATGCGGCGGTCACAGTCTTCCACGACAGCGACTCCGCCGGATTGACGCAGATCAGCGCGTTGGTTGAGGTGGCCCCGGATGCTCCAGCCACGGCGCACAGGGCAACTGCCACAGACGCACATAAAGTTCCTGCAATGTTATTCATAGCGCTTCTCCAATGGAACAAAGTATGCCTTTAAATAAATTGCAGCGATTATACATTTTTTTTTTCTACGGTCAATCCATCTGCGAAAGCTGTCCATTATTGCTCTTGACGCTTCAGGTGGCGGTCGAGAAAGACGTAGCCGGTCTCTGTTGCGGATGGCGGCGGACGGTGTCCCTGTGCGTGATTCACGAGTTTCAGCCTTTCTGGGTTGCGTTCATATCCGGAAGCCCTGCGCATGAGCGCACCGCTTGAATCGTCATCATAGCGTCCGGCTATCAGGCAGAACGGTTTGCCGCCCGAAAGTGAGAGAAGCCCCGCATGATCCATGCCTTTGGCGCGCACTTCGTCAAGTTTTCCGCCCCAATACCACACATCGCTCCAGTTGGACTGATCCCAGCGAATCCCGAAATCGCTTGCGACAATCACCTTTATGCGCGAATCGATGCACCCCGCATAGAAAGCCATCTTGCCGCCGAGCGAATGACCGATGATTCCGATGCGGTTGGTGTCTACACGCGCATCCTCGCAGAGCAGATCGATGAGAAGCCGCGTATCGAACGCAAGCTTTCCGATGCCGGTCCAATCCGGATGGTCTGCGAGAAGTTTTCGTCCCGCGTGTCCCCATTTCGCCCACTGGTCTTTCGGTGCATTTGCCGGGTCGTACATAAGGTGGTAGGCGTCCGCCGAAATTGTCACATAGCCGCGTTTCGCGAGATCCGACATGTACGACACGGCGGCATAGAACGTCAGGTTCGTTCCTGATGGAGCGAGCGGAGAATCTGCACTCCCGGTTCTCGGATCGAATCCAAGCGTCGCCTCCGGAAAGTAGAACGGGACAACAACCGCCGGCAACGGATATCGGTCTGCGCCGACTTTCGGCACCGCCATCATCACACGCTGTTCCGTGGATGGGCCGTTGGCCTGGCGGAACTCCTCGACGTCAAACTCTGTGAACCGGTACACGCCGACCTTTTCCACTTTGCGCGGAAACGCCGCATACGACGGCGGCGCTTCGATGTATGCCCCCCAATCAGATGCCGACGGCATCGATGCACGCTTCACTTCATTTGGGGATGCGCATCCCGCTGATGCTGCGCCAAACGCAAGAAGCGGTATGCATCCTATCAGCAAGGCACATCTCTTCATGAGGACATGATTCATTTGATTTCGCCGCCGCGAAGTTCAACAGAGCGGCTGTAGTAGTCGTCCCAGAGGATGAGACCGAACTCCTTAATCAGATTGTCGACCGGAACGGATGGATCGTTGGAGAGGAACGTCACGCATCCGACAGCGCCCGGATTGCGCACTTCGACCTTCTGGCCGTACTTGTCGACGGCATGTTGCAGTCCGCCCCAATTGTCATCAAGATGGCATACACGGTAGTTGGTGTTGATGCGGAAAGTCCCCGTGCGGAAATATCCCTGCGAATGGAATATCGCCTCGCCGGACGGCCCCCATACGTCCTTGGCGAGTTCGCCAAGCGTCGCCCCGACAAAGTAGCTCTGGCAGGTGTAGGCCCATACGCGCTGCCAGAAGTCGCCGTGATAGGCGCTGGAGAAGCAGATCACATCAGGCTTTTCGCGCCTGTATGCTTCGATCAGGTCGCGGAAGTTGAGGTCGAAGCATACGGCAAACCCAACTCGCCCGAAATCCGTATCGATCACAACCGGACTGTCGCCCGGAACGATCGGGAGTTCCTTCCAGAGTATTTCCCCCGGCGTCGGATATGCCTTGTCGTATACGCCCACCACATCACCTTCGCGGTCTATGAGATAGGAGGCGTTGGCAAAGCGTCCGTCCTTTCGCTGACGATAGGAGTTGAACACAAGATATGCGCTGTGTTCCTTCGCATAGCGCTGAAACTCCTTGAGCAGCAGATCGCCGCGCCGCTTCACCCAATCGAACTTGTCGGCGGGGGTTGCGCCGAGCCATGAATCCACACCCTCCGGCAGAACGATCAAATCAGGTTTGTTGGCGATCTCCTTGTCCATCCCGCCTTTCCAGTGGCGGAAACATTCTTCGACGGTGGGCTTGCGCCCTTTCGGAAGCGCGGGACGCGCCAATCCGATGATCGATACCGTAATCTCCCGCCGGACGACCTTGACCTGCTTCTTCACCGGCACGGGATCGCACGGCGGCGGAAATACTTCATCGCAGACACCGACATAAACAGACGCCACTGAGCAAACAGCCAAAATTATTCTTTTCATGGCGGCAATGATACCATATCGGCATCCTTTATCAAACCGAAATCCGATTGCCACTTGTCAAAGCAGCACGATAATCCTTGAAATCCGTGGCAAACAAACGATGTGTGGACACAACGACGCAGGGAGAGAAGCGGAGCGAGACCTTCAGGCGCATGGCCGCCCCTTCTTCATGCGCACACGCAGGACGACCTTACGGCGCGGCAGGGCGGCCAGCGAGATGGGTACGGATGCCAACCGTTGCCGCTCCTTGAGGAAGTCGCCGACCGCCTGAAGTTGGCACAAGGCGAAGGCAATCCGAAAAAGTGTACTAAAGACACTAAGAGCCAAGGTCAAGACCAACTTCAGAAGAAGCAAATGCACATTCGGAGCAACTGAATGCGACCATGGGTCATCGTGGCACAAATTCAGTCGCATATGCTCTGACAAGTGACAGCCGGAATCCAATGTCAACCACCAATCCGCTTTTGGAGGTTCCCCAAATTTTTATTGGCGGACGAGGCGTCGCGCAGGTTGCGTCATCCGGTAGGGCGCGACGTCCCTGTCGCGCCGGGTTGTATCATGCGGGCGCGGAAGTTCGTTGCTTTCGCTGCGGTGAGTTCTGGAGTTTTGGAGTTCGGGGCGAATTGTGGAACGACCTCGCGCCTCCAAGCCTTCGAAACTCCCGGTAGCTAAAGCGACAGCAGCACTGCGGCATCTGCCCGCAGAAGATCTCTTCGAGGGTGTGCTGTGGACGCGCTCTGTGTTCCCGTAGCCGAGTTTTCACTTGGCGCAACGTGAAAACCGCGACATCGCCCTTTGTTTACAGCGGTTCAGAGATTTTCTTGCCCGAAAAAATGGGGGATCTCCAACCAATCCGCTTGGATTGCAATTCACCTGTCAGACACCTGACTGCTTGCGTTTGCTCTTGTATTGATTAAGAAGAAAAGCAAACGTGCGTCTTCAGAACGTCAACTTCACAAGCGACACCCATCTGCCCTTCCGCCAGAATCAGCTTAAGCAGACGCCGACTTCTGACAGACGTAATCCAAATCGGCAAATACGCCACACAACGAATGATGGCGGAGGGGGGGGGATTCGAACCCCCGGTGGACTTGCGCCCACACAACCTTTCCAAGGTTGCACCATCGACCACTCGGACACCCCTCCAAACGAAAAACGGCACACATTATACCAAAACACCCCCACCGACGCAAGAGCCCCGCCTGAATGGCATCATGGTGCTGTATATCTGCCGATTTCGCAGATCAGATGCGCTTTGGCGCGGCGATGCCGAGCAGGTCGAGACCTTTGGCAAGCACCCTGCCGAACAGCGCACACAGCTTAAGTCTTGCGTCACGAACCTCCAGCTCGCTCTTCAGTATCGGATTCTGCTGATAGAACGACGAGTATATCTGCGCCGTCTGGAACAGGTAGTCCGCAAGAAGCGAAGGTTTGTAGTTCTCGGCCGCCTTGCGCACGGTGTCCCCGAACTTGAGCAGCTGCAGCGCCAGAAGCTTCTCCGACTGCGATGCGACGTTGAAGCGGAACGAAGCGACATCCGGATTGCCGGCCTTCTCCATGAGCGAACATACGCGAGCGTGTGCGTACTGCAGATATGGGCCGGAGTTGCCTTCAAGCGCAAGTGCCTTGTCCCAGTTGAAGTCGATCGCCGTTCCGGGGTCATGGCTGAGATCCGCATACTTCACCGCACCAAACCCGATCTGCTCGGCAAGCGCCTCGTCTCCGCCACGATCCTTCACGATATCGTACGCCCGGCGCGTCGCCTCGGACAGAAGATCGTCAAGCTTGATCAGGTTGCCCTCACGCGTGGATATCGCCTTACCCTGATACGACATCAGTCCGAACGGTACATGGACAAGCTTTGCCGTCATGCCCATCTTCCGGCAGATGATGAAGAACTGCTTGAAGTGAAGTATCTGGCGGTCATCCGTCACGTAGATGATCTCCGCCGGATCGTAGTCCCTGATGCGGCTCTCCACGCAAGCGATGTCCGACGTCGTGTAGTTGAATCCGCCGTCGGACTTCCTTACGATCGCAAGAGGCAACCCCTCTTCCTCGAAACGGACTACGAGTGCGCCCTCCGACTCCTCAGCAAGCCCCATCTTCACGAGCCTATCCACGACAGGCGCCATCATGTCGCGGTAGAACGATTCACCGCGCCACGTATCGAACTTGACGCCAAGCTTGGCGTACATCCTGTTGAATTCGTTGATCGAAATTTCGATGAACCTCTTCCACAGCGCCACATCATCAGGATCCCCCTGCTGCAGCTTCACCAGTTCTTCGCGACACGCCGCCTTCCAGGCTTCGTCAGCCTTTGCGCGTGAGGATGATTCCACATAGCACTTCTCAAGCGTCGCCACGGCAAGATTGTCGCGCTCCTCCTGCGTAAGGCATTCGCGATATCCCTTGATGAGAATGCCGAACTGCGTCCCCCAGTCGCCAAGGTGGTTGTCCGCTATCACGTCATATCCGAGCGCACGGTACATCCTGTCTATCGCATTGCCGATCACCGTCGATCGGATGTGTCCGATATGCATCTGCTTCGCGGCGTTCGGCGACGAATAGTCGATCACAACCTTTCGACCGTCACCTATCTTGGCTATTCCGCAGTTGGAATCCGCCTCAAGCGCGGAAAGCGCATTTCCGAGCCAGGCAGACGTTATCGTCACGTTCAGGAACCCAGGCCCCGCAACCTCCACCTTGTATTCGTCCGAGAGGCACTCGACGACTTTCTGCGCCGCCTCACGCGGATTCCTGAATCCGGCTTTCTTCGCAATTTTGAGCGCATCGTTGCACTGATAGTCGCCGAACTTTGGATCAGTGGCGGGCACCACCTTTATCTCCGGAATGTCCGTACCCGGAAAAGCCTTTTCAAATCCCTCTTTGAGCCATTCTGTAATCGTCATGATTTGCATCTCGGCGATGTTCCGCCGTCTCCGTCACTTGCTGTTCTTCTTGAGTTTCTTGATTACCTTGTCGCGAGACCGCTCATCCATGTGGTCTACGTACAGTATGCCTTTCAGATGATCCGTCTCATGGCAGACGGCCCTCGCAAGAAAGCCGCGCACCGTTGCCATCTGCGGAACACCGCTGCAATCGACATACTGAACCGTAACCTCCTCCGGACGCGTAACGTCACCGCCGACGTTCGGGAGCGACAGGCACCCCTCTCGTCCCGTCTGCTCGCCGGATGTCGCCACAATCTCCGGATTGAAGAGCACAAGCGGCTGCTGCGTTCCGGCGTTGAAGAGCTTAGTCTCCTCGTCGTCCTCACAGCTCAGCGGAACATCTATCACGCAAAGCGCCTCGTCCCTGCCGACCTGCTCTGCCGCAAGTCCTACACCCTTGGCCTTGTACATGGTCTCAAGCATGTTTTCGGCAAGAGCCACAAGCTCCGGCGTCACCGCCACCTTGCGCGCCTTTACCCGCAGCTTATCACTGCCGTATTTTTCAATTGGAAGTATCATGTCTCCATCCGTTAAGTAAACCTATGCCTAAATCACGCCCGGCGCCGGCAGCCTCACTCGGCCACGCTTTCCGTCTTCGCAAGGCTACAGGCCTCAAGCGGCTTCTTCCCGCCGACTATGCACACTGACGGCTTCTTCGACAGTCTCTCAAGGACATCCGCGAAGCGAAGCAGATCCTCTCGCTTCGTGGACAGTATCTCAGCCCTCACCCTGTCCAAGTCCTGAGGCGTGCGCCCGGAAAGATAAAGTTCGGATGCCCTCTGCGCCTCAAGCCTCGGCGAAAGGTACGGCTCCGTCTTTCCGATCGCCGAGACTACATACTTGTCAAAGTCGGCATTCGACTCACAGAACCTCCTGAGCGCCGCTCCTGTCTCGGCGATCTTTTCGAGCGAACGCGACGGATTGGGATCGCGGTACGTCATGTACTGCACGTCTCCATCGGGACGCACGGCAAGCCCCATGCCATAGGCTCCGCCAAGCACACGTATCTCGTTCCACAGATAATCGAGCGACAGTATGCGAGCGGCGACAAGCTGCGAGCCGCTGTAATCCACTCCATCCGGCAGACGCGCCGCAACGCCGGCATAAGCCACCTCCGCAGGAATGGTGAAGCCCTCTCCGCCCGACACCGAAGGAAGGACGGTCTTCCATTCCGCCGCTTTCACCGCTTCGCCATCCGGCCATGCCTCGACAACCTCCGCCGCATACTCCGTCGGCATGTTGTCCGTCAGGCATACCGTAAGGCGGCTTCTCGTGAACACGCGCTTGGCGAATCCGGAAAACCGCGCAAGCATCGGCTGTTCGACCTTGGCCTTCTGCAGCCAGCGAAGCTGAGAGAGACCAGAGATGACCTCATCCATCTCGTTCTGCCGCGAAAGACGCGCCCCCGCTCTGCGCATTGCGTATTTGTTGCCCGAACTCGCAACGCTAAGCTCAACGCCCTGACGCACCTGCTTGAGCAGATCGTCAACGGCTTTCGCATCGTCGAACTTCGTGCCGAGCAGAATCTCCTTCAACACGCGGAGGGCATCGGCACGTTTCGATTCAAGAGCGGCGATCTGAACCGTAAGATACGGAGCGCCCGCCCCCTTCGCATCGTACACCGAAACACCCGCCGAGAAGCGTCCGAGGTTCGCATCCATCTCTCTCTTGAGTTCGAGAGCGCTGAAGCGTTCCGTCGCCACATCTCCAAGCAGGGATGAGAAGAACGGCATCTCGACAAGTTCGTCAGCAGCCATGTCGGCAAGCGAGAAATGCAGTTCGAGATAGAAGATGCCGTCAGCGCCTACCTTTGGACGCAGCAGCGTCCGTCCGCCGACCGACGCAATCTCCTGCCTTATCTCCTCGCCCTTAAGCGGAATGTCCTTCACAGAAAGTGCAGGCAGCTTTGCGGTGGCTTCGGGGCTGTCCTTCGACTTCTGAAACTCCTTCAGCTTGGCGGCGGCGGACTTGACTTCAGAAATCTTCTTTTCGTCCCACCCCGCCATGACAGCGGCAAGTTTTGCCTCAAGCGCCTTTGCGCGCTCCTCGCCAAGCGTCGAAGACGGCTCAAGCGTAAGCTCCACATGATGCGCATTGTCTATCAGCATTTCACGAAGGTAGCGCATGAACTCACCGGAACGTATCTTCTCCCGCATTGAGCCAAAGAGTTCCCTATAGCGGAAGCCGTCCGCAGGATCGCCGCCGTACAGCCAAGAGTCGTACGCAGCGGACATAAATGCCAGACCACGCGGATATGTTCCGGAATCCTTCTCCCGCGCAAGGAACTCGCATTTGTTCAGCACAGCCTCAAGCCGACTGCGGTCAAGGCCGTCGCGCACAAGCTTCTCCAACGTCTCGCGGACGACCTTGCGGCATTCTGACATCTTGTCTTTGGACGTGTTGCGGATCGTCAGCATCGCCGCAATCTGCTGTACACCCTCGGCATCCAGCTCGACATCCTCACACAGCCCCCTGTCGAGAAGCGCCTTCTTGAGAGGCGCCTCATTCGATCCGACAAGAGCATCGGAAAGCACGGCGAACGCAAGCCGCCTGTCGCGATCGTCAAACCGGCCGATGCCCCATCCATCGACGAGAATGTACTTGTCCTTGCCGTCATCGGCCACTTCGTACTTGACGGTGGCGCTTCCGGACACCGGCTTCTGGAACGGAATGTCGGCGTGTACGTCGGCACGTTCATAGTCTTTGAGAAATGAATCAAGCCGGGACAGCACGGCATCCAGATCAACCTTGCCGTCGAGGAATATGCGGGCATTGGACGGATGATAGAACCTTGCATGAAACGCCTTGTAGGCATCGAACGTCAAATCAGGTATGTGGTTTGGATCGCCGCCAGACTCCTTGGAGTAGCAGCAGTCCGGGAAGAGAAGTTTCATCGTCTCCCAAAAAGCGACGGAATCCGGATTGGAGAACACTCCCTTCATTTCCGAGTACACGACGCCGTTCATGGTGAGTTTCCCGCCGTCGTCGAACTCGTAGTGCCATCCCTCCTGATCGAGCGCCATGCGGTTTTCAATCGATAGCGGATGCAGCACGGCATCCATGTATACGTCGATGAGATTGAGGAAATCGGCGTTGTTGCGGGTGGCGACCGGATATACAGTCTTGTCCGGATACGTCATCGCGTTGAGGAACGTGGCGAGCGAACTTTTCAGCAGATCCACGAACGGCTCCTTGACAGGATATTTGCGCGACCCGCAGAGAACGGAATGCTCCATTATGTGAGCGACGCCTGTATCATCCTCCGGAACAGTCTTGAACGCGATCGCAAACGTCTTGTTGTCGTCCTCACGCTCAAGCCACACGAGATCCGCGCCGTTTTTCGCATAGGTCATCCGCCATATCCGCCCCGGCACCTCCGGAAGCTCTGAGACCGACTGTACTGTGAAGTTGTGGATGTTGTCGCCTTGTTTCATTGCGTATGATGCCGACGCGCACAGAAGTGCCGTCAATGTTGCCGTAATACCAGATTTCATGCTCACTGTCATGTTGTGGCGTATTATACCACACAAAAAAGGAAAACGGCGCATCCGCACCGGCGGATGCACCGTTTCCGTTATCCGAGAAGGTCGGTTCAGCGAACCTTCTTGTAGCCGTAGACCGCCTTGTCGCCAAGCTGCTCCTCGATGCGGAGAAGCTGGTTGTACTTGCAGATGCGGTCGGTGCGGCTCATCGAACCGGTCTTGATCTGCCCGGAGTTCGTCGCAACCGCGATGTCGGCGATCGTCGCATCCTCGGTCTCACCGGAACGGTGGGAGGTGACGGACGTGTAGCCGGCGCGGTGCGCCATCTCGATCGCATCGAGCGTCTCGGAGAGCGAGCCGATCTGGTTGACCTTGATGAGGATCGAGTTGGCCGCGCCGAGCTTGATGCCCTTCTCAAGGTACTTGACGTTCGTGACGAAGAGGTCGTCGCCGACGAGCTGGCACTTGCCGCCGATCGCCTTGGTGAGGGCAACCCAGCCGTCCCAATCGCCTTCGGCCATGCCGTCCTCGATGGAATCGATCGGATACTTGGAGACGAGATCCTCAAGGTACTTGACCTGCTCGGCGGACGTGCGCTTGGCGCCCTTTTTGCCTTCCTTCCAGGTGTAGTCGTACTTGCCGTTCTTGTAGAACTCGGACGACGCGCAGTCAAGCGCGATCGTGACATCCTTGCCGGGCTTGTATCCGGCCGCCTTGATCGCCTTGATGATGCACTCAAGGGCATCCTCGATGGAGTCGAGCGCAGGGGCGAAGCCGCCCTCATCGCCGACAGCCGTGGAGAGGCCGCGAGCCTTCAGCACCTTCTTGAGGTTGTGGAACGTCTCAGCGCCCATGCGGAGACCTTCCTTGAAGCTCTTCGCGCCGACGGGACGGATCATGAACTCCTGGAACGCGATAGGAGCGTCGGAGTGCGCACCGCCGTTGATGATGTTCATCATCGGGACGGGGAGCGTGTACGTGTTCGTGCCGCCGATGTAGCGGTAGAGCGGCAGACCGAAGGACTCGGCCGCAGCCTTGGCGACGGCGAGGGAGACGCCGAGAATCGCGTTGGCGCCGAGCTTGGACTTAGTGGGGGTGCCGTCAAGCTTGAGCATGAGGTTGTCGATGCCGCGCTGATCGCAGGCGCAGAGACCGACAAGCTTGGGGGCGATGACCTTGTTGACGTTGGCGACAGCCTTCGTCACACCCTTGCCCATGTAACGCTTCGGATCGCCATCGCGGAGCTCGAGAGCTTCGTTGACGCCGGTGGAGGCGCCGGAGGGAACTGCCGCACGGCCAAGCGTGCCGTCCTCGAGGACAACATCAACTTCAACAGTCGGATTACCGCGGGAGTCGATGATTTCCCGCGCCGTCACTTTCTTGATCGTTCTGTTACTCATGTCTTACTGTTCCTTAAGTGGAAAATTGCCGCGTAGTCTACCATCATCGCCCATGAAAGTCAAACCGGCGCAAAAACGGAATTGTCGATTCCATGCTCAGCGACGCTGTCCGAAAAGCCATTCCAGCGCAGCGTCGTCGGCGTAGGTGCATGACCAGACATTGTGTCCGGCCTTCGGTATCTCATTGTATGTCACATTACCGCCGACGGACTTCAGGGCATCCACCATGTCGCGGGAACGCTTCACCGGAACAACGCTGTCGGCGTCGCCATGGACTGCGCGAACCGGAAGCTCCTTCAGCCTCGGCGCACAGGCGACGTCACCGCCGCCGCAGATTGGCATTGCTGCGGCGAACTTCTGCGGTTCGCGCTGTGCAATGTCCCACGTGCCGTAGCCGCCCATGGATATCCCGGTCACATAGACGCGATCCCGGTCAACCGGATATCTTGCCATGACGTCATCTATCAGCGCCATTGCCTTCGCCATGTTCACGGACGGCTCGGGGTTCATCGTGTGGGCAGGTGCGCTCCACGGAGTGTCCACCCACTGCGCCCCGTTCGGGCACTGCGGCGCAATGACGATCGCCTTCTGTCCGGTGCGTTCGCTGTAGCCGATGATCTGCGGCACTCCATGGACAAGCTGCGCAACGTTGTTCGTGCCGCGCTCGCCTGCACCATGCAGGAACAGCACCAGCGGCACCTTCTCCATCCAGCCGATGCCACGCGGAACGAATATGCGGTACTTCAGTCCATTGAAGTCGCAGGTCTGCGTGACGGTTTTCGCCCAGGCAAGATCCACCTTTTCGGGGACTTTCGCGTCTTCGGAGATTGTCGGAACGACCGTGCTGCATCCGGCCGCGAACAGCCCGGCAAGCATGCACACTGCAATTGGCTTGAAGATGTTTTTCATGGGACGGATTATACCACAACGCGATGCGCCGCCGCTCTTTTGCGGACATGATACAATACGCGGCATGAAAAGGATGTTTGGCAACATCGCCGGAAAGTACGACAGGATGAACAGGATCATGTCCCTCTCGCTTGACCGGCTGTGGCGGCGCAAGTCGCTTGACGCGGTTCCGCCGCCGCATCCGGATAGCGTCCTCGACCTTGCCTGCGGAACCGGAGACTTCACGCTCGAACTTCTCAAGCGCTTTCCGAAGACATGTATCACCTGCGTGGACATCACGCCGGAAATGATCGATGTCGCAAAGGCAAAGCTCGCCGGACGCCAATCGGTGCGGTTTATGGTCGGCGACGCCCAGAACCTTTCCGGCATTCCTGACGGCTCATTCGGGCTTGCGGTGTGCGGATTCGGATTCCGCAACTTCCCGGACAAGGCATCCGCGCTTGCGGAATGCAGGCGCGTACTCGCCGGAGACGGCAGACTTGTGGTGCTTGAGCTGTTTCGCCCGCAATCACGTTTCGTCGGGGCGATCGTCAACGCATGGCTTACGCTTGTCTCCTTTGTGTTCGCAAATGCGTTCGACAGGGAATACGCCTATCTCCGGCAATCCGTTTCAAGGACGGTCAGCGCAGATGAGTTTGCGAAAATGGCGGAGACTGCGGGGTTCTCCCTCATCGCCAGAAGATCACTGGTTCCTTCGGCGACGGCCCTGGTCTTCGAAAGGCGAGACAGCGACGGTCAGTAGAGCAGATGCTGCCCGGCGTCCACCGGTATCACCGTTCCGGTCACGCACTCAGCCTCGAGCAGATATCGGACAGCTGAGGCCACATCTTCCGTGGTCGGCCTCCTGTCAAGGAGCATATCTCCGGAAGGCTCATGGACGCCGACCGGCGGCAGCACCGGGCCAGGCGCGACCGCGTTCACGCGAAGCGTCTGCGCAAACATGGCGGCATATTTCTTTGTATCCGCGAGCAGCTGGCGTTTCGTACGCGTGTATGCGGAATCGCCAGCCTCCATCGGACCGAGCGCACGGGAATCGAGGATGTTCACGACTGAACACTTCACGCCCTCGCGTCCGGCAAGGAGCGTCGTAAGTTTGCGAGGCGCAACGACGTTCAACGCCTCAAGCATCGCTTCGTCGCCCCGGAAGAGCGCGGCGTTGTTCACTATGGCGCAAAGATCCGGCGCGGCGGCAAGCGCGGCGGAATACAGCCTTGCAGGCCCGTCAGGGCTTGTGAGATCCACCACGAAATCCTCCGCTCCGGACTTCGCATGAGACGAAACAAGGACGCGCCATCCCGCCGTGCGCAGCGCATCCGCAATGCATTTGCCAAGCCGCCGGACACCGCCGGTGACAAGCACAGTCCCCAGATTTCTCTCTTCTGTCATGCGCAGATTATAGCAAAATGGAACGTCCGGTTTTCATTGCTCTGCGCACCATGCGTGTGTCGGAGAATGTGCATCCGGGAAACGCTCACTCGCTGTCTTCAATGTGGAACGCACCGAGCGGAAGTCCGGCCTCGTTCATCAGATAGCCGCGCCATGGACGCGAATGGAGATAGCGAAGCTTCTTCGGATCCTTCACTTCGGGCGCAAACACAACAAGCTCCTCCCCGACGATGTCACCGCGATATTCAACCCATGCGGCGTCAAGCTTCTTGAAGTTGCCGATCTGCGCCTTGACCCATTTGCCGTCCGCGCCGGCAACCTCGAATCCGTATTCCGCACTTTGCGCCGGATCACGGTGGATGCGCCACTCCGCCTCATATGCAGACCACTTCTTTACGTCGTTGAACCTCATCACAAACCTGCCGTCCTCAATCTTCCACGATTTGAGCGTCGGCGAATCAGCAACGATATCCGCAAAACCGTAGTCGCGCTTCAAGGCAAGAAGCGCAAGACGCAGCCCTGGCGTCTGCTTGTCGTTCGGATGTATGTCGTGCAGATTCCCCAGATCGCAAAGAACCGCCATTCCGGCATCAGGTTCACTTTGCGCAAACCGCTGCTGAACCTCCTGCATTCGAGGCACATCGGCACTTCCCCACGGACACAGCTGGCAGAAGTAGAGCTTCATGCGCGGGTTCTCGAAAATGCGCTTCCAACCGCCGAGAAGAGCCTCCATGCGAGCGCCATAGCCATCAATTACGCCGGGGCCGGCGTGCGTGTTGCTCTCGCCCTGATACCATATCGCCCCGCGCAGGGCGTACGGCACAATCGGGTTCACCTTGCCGTTATGGTACTGGGACGGCTTCTGCCCGTCTGTCTTCTCGCGTCCCGGCGGCGGAGCGAACCTGCAGTCTGGAATCCACGTCTCAATGTCCGTTGCGCCTACATATGCGCCAAGGAGGCCGACAGGGATCTTGAGCGTCGTCTGGAGATAGTACCCATACCAGAGAGCCACAGCGGAAAATCCGCCGGAAAGGCAGAACTGCGGCGTGGCGCGCCTCCACTGCACGTTCTCATCCGTCAGCGGAACGTCGCTCCAGCCGTTGCCGAGATGTGCACAGCGCAGAAGCGGCAGGTTCATTATCTGTCCAATCGCACCGCCAAGCCGATCGCGGCCGCGTGGAGAATCGCTCCAGAACGGAATGCCCATGTTGCTCTGTCCGGAGCACAGCCAAACCTCGCCGACGAGTACATCCTTCACAGAGACGCCGTTCGCCGTCAGCGTCCGCCCTTCGCAGCAGGCGTCCATCGGATCAAGATCCACACTCCAGCGTCCGTCCGCAGTCGCCGTCGCGGTTTTTGTCTGTCCGGCAAACGCCACCGTCACAGTTTCGCCGGGAGAGGCCTTGCCCCAAATCGGCACCTTCGTCTCTCGCTGCAGAACTGCGCCGTCCGTGAATGGTGCGGCAAGCTTCACCGCCGCAAGCAGAATCGTGATTCCGTTCATGTCAACCCTTTTCCTTCCTCTTTGATTTATCTACTCAACCGCTCCATGACTACCGGACAACGATCTGCATCCCGATCGGCGGCATTATCTGTCCGTAGCCTACCGTCCCGGCCTCGCCGAATGATGCCGGACGCTCAAGAGACGCCGCTCCTACGCGGGCGTAGATGTTCGTTCCGCCAGACACATCGACCACGCCCGCATATGTACAGCCTTCCTGCGCTTCGGCGGTGCGGCGGATGCGGCAACGCCTTTCAGTTCCGTACTTCGCGGCGTTTTCGACACCAGACCACAACGCAACCCGTCCGCCACCGCCACAGCCGGAGGCGCTGTTCGCATAGTTTGCGCCATCGCCGCCACGAGCAGATATTCTTCCGCCACCGGAGACGGTGCTGCCGGAAAGATACACGGTTCCGCCTGCACCGGATGCAACCCTGCACTGGTATCCCTCCGGCAAGGATGCGTCATTTCCGGAATATTTGGAGAAATATCCGCTCATCCACCCGTCGGATGACACCGTGCCGTCAATGTTTATCGACGATTTTGCCTCAACGATGATTGCGCCGCCGCCTGCGCCGCCCTCTCCGTAGCCATACACGCTCCCGCCCATGCCGGGCGCATCGGGGGCAAACCTGTCGCCAACGGTTGCGGACGCAAGTCCGTTGTTGACGAACGCACCATCGGAACCCACGCCAACGCCGCCAAGCCCGCCATGCGAACCGCCCGCCGCCTGCGATGAGGTCGCCGCGCCGAATCCCCATCTGTGCGACGCGCCCATCATGCTGTTCTGCGTGGTCGCATCCCACCCACCGGCTCCACCTCTTCGGTCGGAAGAAAACAGCCCATCGGCAGTCACGTCAAGCGCACCGACCGAAAAATGCGGAACGGAAAGATTCACCGGATCGCACGAAGCGTAAAGCGTTCCGGCTACCGTCATTGTCCCCGTCACAGACACCTCAGCACCCCATCGCATTGCCGCATTCGTCTCCGCCGCACGAACCTCAACGGTCGCGCCCTCCGCTATCGTGAAATCTCCGCCGACGGTCAGCCTGTTCACCTCACGACCGCCCCATGTATCGTTCACTGCGCAGCGCATATTCGTCCAGCACACGTTCCCGATCTCAAGACGAGACTCCGCCGATTCGACCGTCAGGTCGCCGGTCACCTCAAAGCTGAATCCCTCGGCAGGAAACCTCACGTGCCCCCACGACCAGACGAAATTCCCTTCGTGGCGGAACGACGGAACGTCAAGCAGCTTTCCAGATATGCCCTTTCCGACCAGACGTCCACGCAACGCCGCATCGGTGATTACAACCGTGCCAGGCTCCGCATGTGTATTGTAGCGGTCGAACGTCGCAAGGGTGTCGCACTCGAACTTTTCGTCCCGATAGTAGCCGGGAGCTGCGGATATCTTCAGCCCATCGACATCCGCCGCCGCCTGCGCCTCAGCATCGGATGTCTGTATCTTCACCATGCCGCCCCCAGCCGCGTGTCCGATGCGCGAGTCATCGGACGGATAGTTGCCGTTCGCAAGCACAAGCATAGGCGGATATACCGGCGCACCGCCATCACCGCCGTTCGCGGAGATCATCCCGGAACCCTTTATCGCCTTGCATGAAATCCATACGCTTCCGCCTGATGCACCGGTATCGTGCTTCTGAGACGTGAGGAACGCCGTCGTTGCATCTGCGCCATCAGCCAGGATTGCGCCGTCAACGCTTACGATCCCTGCAGCCTCAATCCGAACCGCACCACCGCCGGAATGCGATTCGCCGCTTCCCCACTTCGATGGGCAGGTGCCGCCAGAACCTGGCTCAACCGGCGCATAGGGATCGTCGTATGTCGATCCAGGCATATGCGGTACGGCGTTGAATCCACCCATCCCGCCATGCGACGGCGCGGATTTGCTTTCTGCCGATGCAGCTCCAGGACCGAAACCTGTAGCATGAATCTGCAGTTCACCATCCCACAGACCTCCGTCCCATCCCTTCTTCGATACGTCAATCGCGCCATCATTTGCAATGGAGAGATCGCCACACTTAATCCACACACGCGATTTCGCAGACTCGTTCGTGAACGGCCCGGCACATGTAACAAGGCCTTCAATGCTCACCGTGTCGGCGTTGACGCTGGTTGTCCAGTTGGAAAGCGTAAGCGTGGCTCCGTCACAGACCACAAGCAAACTAAGACGTGGCGTGGATTCAGAGAGAATCACGTCACCTTCAATGATTGCGCTCTCCCCTGCAACTGGCACAACCCCGCCATGCCAGTTTGCCGGATCATTCCAGTCCGAAGATGCGCTCCCACTCCAGAACCTACTTGCGCCAAGCACGGTGAGAGTACCGTCACCTATGATGTTCACTCCATGCGCCCCCATATCGTATATGCCCGGCGCAAGCGGCGTTCCGTCAACGGTTGCGGATATGCACATTAACACCCGCCCTTTGCCGAGAACGAGTTCGGAAGACGAGCCCAGCACAACATTCGTGACGAACAACGGCAGTTTCGATGCCTCCGCTTCGAATGTCGCATCCTCGGATACGGAGAGCTGCCCAAGCGCGGTGAACCCCGCCGTCCCCGTTACCATAAGTCTGCCACCCTTCACGTCAAATGTGCCGATGGTCGTGGATACGGCGTTGCTGAGGTACAGCGTGGTATCCTGTCCCTCTTTTGGCGTCCATTCAATGC
This sequence comes from uncultured Lentisphaeraceae bacterium, assembly GCA_964440985.1. Taxonomy (GTDB): domain Bacteria; phylum Verrucomicrobiota; class Kiritimatiellia; order RFP12; family UBA1067; genus UBA1731. Next base: position 63,065 of record CAYTWE010000004.1, read on the forward strand.
CGGCGGCTCCCGTGAACGCACTCTTGAATCCTGATGTGGCACAACCCGACATCCTTATCGATGCCGGTGCCGGAGAAGTCACCACGCCACCATACTTTGCGGTTGCATCCCTCGCTGTGAATCCCGTCAGCAGCTGGCTGTGTCCGTTCAGGTTTACGCAGCCGTGTTCACGCTCGAAATAGAAGTACGTGACATTCCGCGGCAGCACATTCTCGTCCTCGCATATGAATGGGGAGTCTGCAACAAAAATTGCGGCCTGACTCGATTCCGTACTGTGGAAATGAACTGTGCTCTCGCTGTCGCCAGATGTCCTGTTCGATCCGGCAAGAGGCGCGTACATATGCAGTTCCCCACCATTGTACGGCGCAAGCATAAAATAGTTGGCATGCTTTACGTTGCCCCTTAAACTCACCGTTCCGCCATCAACTATCGCCCTCAGCCTGAATCGGCAGTTTATCTCTGCGGTGAAATCGACGTCGGCGTTGTTGACGACAAGCGACCCTATGTTCTTGTAGTCCCCAGTCAGTTCAATGGGAATGGAGATGGTGCCGTCCGCTTCAACGATCAGCCGGCATCCGAACCCGGCCGTATCCTCATTTTTGCAGGTCGCCTCGGCATCAAAAGCGGCGGACAACGCACCAAGCGCTCCGCAATCGTAGATGATGACGTCCCCAGACCCTGTCAACCTGTAGTTCAACGCCGCAAAATCTCCGCCACTCGGCGTACGCCCTGTCCCGTTGGCGATGAATGCACCGCTGAACGTATTGCCTCGATAGAGATGCAGACATCCGGCCCCTGTCTTTGCAAGCCCACCCGCGCCGGAAATTACGCCTCCAAGATGCAGAGGGCCGGCAGGCGTAGCGGCGGACAGCGCCGCCGGCCCGGTCACCGCAAGCGGTGTGGCCGCAGACGCCACATGGATGTCGTTTGAAATCCCGACCGCCGCCGATGATGTCGAGGATATGCCGCCATCGCCAAGGGAGATTGCCTTGCCGGTCACGGTCAGCGTACTAGCACCTGACACCTCCATGCCTTTTATTTCGATGTCAGACGCAACGGTCACGGCAGTTGCAGATGATGGTGCAAACTTCGCGACATCAGATGTGTCATTTGGATAACCGCTTGACGGCGACCAGTTTGAAGCCGTCGTCCACTCACCAGCCGTGCCGCCGACCCACGTATAATCCGTTGCAGACGCAGACATGGCGACCAGCGCCAACGCAACCGAGATTCCTCTAATGTTCATTGCACACCCCTTTTCTGTTTGACGATCAAATTTACGCAATAGCAGTTAATCGCTGTAGACGCGCTCCGTGCCGCGGTTCACAAACGGACTGTCGAGACCGGAAGCAAGATACGCCTTCAACGTGACATACGTCACATCCACCAGCTCGTCGAAAGTGTATTTCCTCGTAGGCGACGAATTCGCCTGCGGCTTGTCCGGGCGGTCATACGACACGGAGCATTCAAGTGTGAGGGCCAAGGCGCCGGACGCAAGGGCGAACATGCTGTTGAGGTTTATCTCCGGCCTGCTTGGACGATCCTCTTCCGGAGACTTCGGCACGGATGACGTCAATCCCGCTTCGTGCAGAGCAAGGTTGCAGCGATAGCGGACATCCCTTGCACGCTTCAGCTTTTCCGGATGCTCTATCGAACTCGGCGAAAGCACCGACGGCGCAAACTCATATGAATGTCCGTTCAGCACCGCATCCGCACGCCATCTCGCAGCAAGTTTCAGCAATGCCTTCGCCTCCTCCGTACGGATGTCCCCGGGACACGCATCGTGCATGATGTTGTAGCCATCGGCATTTGGATATCCGCCCGGATATGCGACCTTGCCTACAGGCAGCGGAAACCACGCCTTGCTTCCGCGCCATCCGATCAGCGAGCCGTCCGCCCACACGCCCTGCGACACCTTTCTGAATGTCACCCAATCCACACCGCGAAGGTGGTCAGGGGAAATTGCGCGTCCGTCCATGTTAACGCACGGAACGATGATGAGCCTGTACCTCCCCGCAAGGCGAATCAGCTCCTCGTCCCGTCTGCCGCGAAAGTCAGTCCCCGTTTCAAGCATCTTGATGACGTTTGCCGCGCCAGCGACCGTTTCAGGCTCAGCGCCATGCACACCGGCAATGAAGAGGAACGTCTGCGTTCCTCCCTGCGGACGGCCATAGTAGTTCCGGTAGGTGGTCGACCCCTGCCCTGCCGACCAGTTGGTCTGCGGCGGCGGTTCATTGAAGTCGCCATAGAACAGGGCGTACACCGGATATCCGAGCGGCGTTCTGCATATGATCTCCTTCCGTGAGCATTTCGTAGCGTTCTCGCAAAGTTCCATGATCTCCGCAGGGCGCACCTTCCAGAAATCCGGCCGTCTCTCAAGCCCCTCCACCTCAAACGGCTTGAACCGCGTAGGACTGATTCCGCCGCCATGCGTTCTGCATCCCGCAAACGCCGCAGCGAGCGACATTGCGCCTAAAAAGCCCTTTCTCGAAGTGTTCATGGCATAATCTCCCTGCAAATCACAACACACCGGACTGCGCAGTCACCTTTTCGGCAAGCTTCGCGCTTTCCTTCGCCAGACATTTCCCGTCACTCCCGACAAGACGGAATCGCACATCCCCGCCGACAGGGCCTGTGCGGTTGAAGCGCAAGACCACTTCAAGCGTCCCGGTCTTCCCTTGCATTCGCTGTCCGGGAATGGTCATCCTGACCCCGTCGCTTGACGGACCTTTTACGTACTCGCTGATCACCGGTTCGCAGTTCGACGCATCACCGACATTTATCACGTGAAGAAACCTGTCGTTCTTGGACGGCCTTCCCGGCTTTACGGAAATGCGCCACTGCCCGAACCACGGCCCTGTCCCGCGTCTTGCGCACCTCTCGTTTGCGTCCTTTACGTAATCTTCATCTAACGGCCAGTTCCTTCCGGCGCTCCAGAACTCACGTCCCGGTCCGCCTGTCTTTTCGATGCTGCCGCCTTCTGGGAGAAGCGTCCGCACATGCATCATGCCGTCCTCCGCCTTGGACTTGACGATGCAACCGTTGATGTCCGGCTCGTTCTGCATATGGAGAAGCCACTCCTTCGAATAGGACGGATCTGTTGCGCCAACACGGTCGTACACGACAAAGACGTCCGGCATTATGTAGACGAACTGGCGGACTGCTTCGCTGCATTTGCCGCCATAGCTGCGCGTCGCGTCAGCCGCCACGTAGGTATACAGCGGATTCGTTTCGAACGCAATGGGCGTCCCCTTGGCCTTGCACTGCCCGCCGTAGGAGAACTTGCCTTCCGGTCCGTCGTATTTCAATCCCCAGTAGGGGGTGAGCGGCTCGTTCGGCTTGTGGATCAGCACACAGTTGTGTGCGACAGTCTGTGCATAGTAGTACGTGAGGTTGTGATCGGTCTGACGTGCGCGGGAACCGGAATCGAGCGCCTGATATCCGTTGCGATATATGACAAAGTTGTTTTCGTCGTAATGGCGGTGGTTGTCGACATCACCGCCGGAGGTGAACATGCAGTATGTGGCGTCTGCATTCCAGCCGCTCCGCATTGCAAACTGTCCGATGCTCTCGAAGTGCCTCGCCTTGAGCTTCCATGCGTCCAGCTCTTCATCCGAAAATGGTTCAATCCCGTCGACATCTGCGAACAGGAACGGATACATCGGCCATGTGCCGCCAAGGCTCTGGCGCGACACATGGCGGCGCAGCGTGACGGCGAGACGCGCCGCCGCCGGGGACGACTTGCGGTAGAAGTTGGCGTACTGCGTCATGTGCTCGTAGAGACGCCCCACAGGAAGCAGGTTGTCGTCGTGCGGCGCATCGCCAAACCCGCAATGTCCCGCACCGGCCTTCGTCGGAATCCAGTTCCACCATATCCAGTTCGGGAACAGCGCGAGATTCGGATATTCTGCCGCCGCATCCATTCCTGCGGCAGAGGCCAACGTATGGAAGAAGTTGAAATGCGCCCACGGGTACTCCCCCATCGAATATCCGACAACGCCGGACGCCAATGCGCCATCATCGCCGGACACCTTGTCGCGGAACGCAAGCATCGTGCACGAAACCTCGTAGCCGCGCCGCAGATGGCTGTCAGCCAGATCGTCGCAGAATCCGTCGCCGGATGCGGCTACGCCCGAATACCAGAGAAGCGTCTGCACACCGTAGAAGCCGGAGTATGGATCGCCGTAGTTTCGCCTCACGATTGCAGGTCGACCTTCGCCGGGCTGCACATCCTCGACGTGCTGGACGAGAGGAACTATTATGTCGCGCCGCTCTTCGGGCGCAAGCGCTTCAAATATCCAGTCGTACGCGCACAGGGCGAGAACGCGGGAATTTGAATACCAGTTTACGGCGCGGCGGTTTCGGTATGCCTCGCTGTATGCGGCTACGCTGACCGTAAGCATCCGCTTTGCCTTTTCGAGATAGCGGCGTTCACCGGTAAATCGCCATGCGAGCGCACACATCGAAGCCTGCACACCCCATTCCTTCACGTGCGGAAGCGGAATCGCCGACGGCCACCCAGGTGCCGGCGCCTCCGTACCGGAACACACCGGATTGGTGGGGAATGCGTCACACCTTCTGAGAAGTTCCGTCAGCTCCGATTTCGCCGCACCCTCAGCGTATGCCTTGATTGACGGCCATGTGTCACTGTTGAAGAAAAGCCGTGGATGGCTTTTTCTTATCTCCGGAATCTGTCGAGGCAACGCAGCAGACGCAATGCCCGCCGCCATTGCAACGGCA